>CAKOHT010000031.1 GCA_934085975.1 uncultured Cetobacterium sp. | reverse complement strand
GGAGGACCAGAGAGTGCATATAGTAAGGTGGGAGACAGAGACTCAGATACGAATAGAAAAGTAGAGTTAAAAGATAATCCATTATACGATATTAAAAACGCTAATAGTAATAATAACAACAATAATAACAATAATAATAGTAGTAGTGATGAGTTCAAAAAGTTATTTCAAGAGGCTAGAGAGAACTATAAGAATCGTAATTCTAATGAAGAAGCTTTAAAAAAATTGGATATTCTTGCTAAAAATGTAAATAATATTCCAAAAGAACATTTGATTAAAGCAATAGAAGAGCTAAATTATGGACTTAGTATGGAAAGCATAACAAAGCTTCAAAAGCAAGCCAAAGAAAATGACACAAAAATTATTAAACCAGATACGATAGAGGAGTTAGATTCTAAAGGTCAAAAAAATATGTCGAAAATATATAATCAACTAGATTTTGACAAAAAATATTTAGAAATTAGAGAAAATATAAACAACACTATTTTTAATAAACTAATTTCTAACTCTGAATTTAATAACTTAATGAACTCTAAGTTATCTGGAGATAAGGAAAAAATAGAGAAGTTGTTCTATATAGTAGAAAATGCTAAACGAGAGTCTTTAAAAGAAGTTACTGGAATCATTGGAGAAAAAGCCACAGTAAAAATAGATGAAAAAGCTACAGCTTTCAAATTAGGTCAAGGATTTTACGATGAAAGGAATTCTGAAGTTAATATGAATATTGTTCCACTGGGAGCATTTTTAAGAAGTAAGAAAAAAAATAATCAAGAAATTCTGGATACAATAATTCATGAATTAACTCATCATGACCAGAATCAATTTGTAAAAAATAAAGCAAAGAATAAGATTCAAAATAATGATATAGCTTCGGCCGTAGATAATGATGTGAGTTTATTTAGTATAAATCAGTTACATTATGTGCAAAGTGGACTAAAAAATAATAAGAATTATAAAAAACAACCGCTAGAAAGAGAAGCTTTTTCTTCTGGAGAAGATTTAAGTAAGAAGCTAACAAAATATTTAAATAATCAGGAAAAAGCCAAAAAAAATAAGGATATTGTTATAGAACATATTCCTGGAAATAATAAAAATTTAGAAAATAAATTTGAAAGTAATAGTAATTTAGGAGAAATTCCATTGTTGTATGGAACAAAATTAGGACGAAAGGAGTTGACAGAAGTAGCTAATAAAAGTCCAAATACAGAGAATGTATTTTATGCAGATAGTTATATTGGTAAATTAAATTTAGGAGTTGAATTTAGTAATCTTAAAGAATTTGCTAGGAAAGTAAGAGATGGAAAAATAACAGAGACAGAGTTAAATGAAATAGCTAGATTTAATGATAAGTTATTAAATGAATCAAGTAAGCCATCTACGGCAAAAATTAACTATGCAAATACAGATGATAATAATAATCTTCTTCATGGATTATTAAAAAATAGTGTGGCCGTGAATGCTTTGAGACAAATAGCGGACATAAACTCTGAACAAGAAACTTTAAGAAAGTCATTAAGAAAGCATGAGGAGGTAGACTTAGACAATCCAAAGGTATCTAAATCTTATTCAAATGATGTTAATGATATGATAAATAAGTATCATAATAATGAAGAGAGATTAAATAATGCATTTATGAATTTTTTTGCTGAGAAGACTAAATTAATAGCAAAAGAAAATTTAGATAAAGGAGGAAAGATATATCTATCATTAGATGGAATTGTTACAACTAATAGAAAAGGAGATAATGTGGATTTTAAAAAATTGAAGGAAATATTTGATGAAGCAAGTCCATTTTATAACTCTGTAACTTCCAAAGAGATAAGATATTTATATGAAAACTATAGAGATGATCCAAATGTTAAATTTACATTAAAAAAACAAGTTATTGAAAATCCATTTAAATCAAAGGAGTTTCTGGACGCTTTTACTACAGAAATTAAGGATAAACAAAAATAATAGGTTTTCAATGACAAGTATTAAAAATAAACAATTAAAAAAGGCCTTTTTAAAAGGCCTTTTTTAACTTATTTATATTTCGGGGGAATAAACTATGAC
>CAKOHT010000030.1 GCA_934085975.1 uncultured Cetobacterium sp. | reverse complement strand
CGAATCTTACCATCAGATTTGCAATATTAGGAAATTTATTAAAAAAATAGAAAAGGCGTCAAAGGAAAAACCTTGACAATGTCTTGTGTTGCTAAGTAAAACATTTTTAACAAGCTATCATCTGTAGGGAAAACTGATTTATTTTTCGTCACTTTTCTCAATTGTCTATTATGTCCTTCAATTGTATTCGTTGTATAAATTAAAGTTCTCACTTCTTGAGGATATTTAAAATATGTTGATAATCTAGGCCAGTTGTTTTTCCAAGATATTGCAATCTTAGGATATTTTTTACCCCATTTTTTGTCGAATAACTCTAAGTTTAGTAGCGCACTCTCTTCTGTAGTTGCTTTATATACTAGCTTTAAATCAGCGATTAAAACTTTTATATCTTTATACGATACAAATTGAGTAGAGCTCCTTATTTGATGAATTATACACTGTTTGATTTGAGTTTGAGGATAGACAGCGTCTATAGCATTAGAAAATTCTGTAAGTCCATCAACACAAGCGATTAATATATCTTCAACTCCTCTAGATTTAAGTTCATTCAGTTTACTAAGCCAAAACTTTGCAGATTCATTTTCTCCAATCCACATTCCAATAACATCTTTTTCTCCAAAAGAACTAATCCCAATAGCAATGTATACAGCTTTTTTTACAATTTGTCCTTCACTTCTTACGTGATAATGAATAGCATACGGGGAATATTAACTTCAATTTCACCAGCGCTACTTTTAAGTTTCTTTGAACTGTAGCCGTTTCTTGAGTTATTAGAATCTTTATTTCGATAGTCATATTTAGTATATCCTAACTCCTCTTCTAGTTCGCCTTGGTAAAACTCTTCTATCATAACTTTCATCATATCTTTAAAAAAAGTATTGAAATCATCAGGACTAGAAATAGGATTTTGTTTCAAAAATTCTCTCACTCTAATTCTTTTTTGCTTTTCTTCTTCAGACATATTTCTTCTCATAAAAAAACTTCCAAGTTAGATAGTTTAATATTACCCCAACTTGAAGGTTTGCTCAAATATTTAATTAACCCCACTTTTTCTTAAATAAAAACTCCCTTCATAGTAAACAGATTTGTACTATTTTATCTATCTACTATAAAGGAAGTATATCAAAGTATTATTTCTTTTTTTTTACTCTTTACTTTCTAAAAATTAAACTTCTTTATCATTGTTTGTCTCTTCTTCAAATCTTTTAACAGTATTTGTTATTATTTTTCTTATCAACTCATTTGCACGCATCGCATAAAATGCTTCTGCCTCAACAGGTTGATTCATATACTGAATATTTGTATGTTGATTTCCTCCAGCTTTTATATATCCTCCTTGAGAATGATTTATATTATATAAATCTCTTACCGACTCACTTATTGCTTGATTCGGATTTTTTCTAATAATATCTTGTTCTAAATGGACATTTTCATGTAGTAATGAGTCTAACACTTTTTCTAACGAAGTTACTTTATTTAAATCTATTTTGATTTCTCCATTTGAATATCCAGCAAGACTACCAGTACTGTAGTCAACTATTTTTATAGCAGCGTTTTCATACGGTAATTTAGTTACTTTTTCAAATATATCTTTTCTCGTTTTCTGAATCATATCAGCTAAAGCATTTACTGTTGCTTCATCTATTTTCATGCCAGAATTAGTTATTTCATTGATAAATGCTTCTGGATTTTCATTATATTTTTTTATAAACTCTTTTTTATCTTCCTGAGTTTTTAATTTTTGTCCTAATATAATATTCCCCAGTTCCTCACTAACTGACAATTTTCTTATCAACTCATTGTCCATTCTTTCTCTATTTCTCTCAAATTTATTTGTTACTTTAGAATAAAAGTTAGCCAGACGATTGTCATCTTCTGCACTAGTATTTGTAACTTGTGCATTTTCTATTATAGTTCCATTCAAATTATTCAATTTTTCCTTATCTTTATTAGTTAGTAATCTGGCTACAAATTCTTGTAGATGCTCAGGTGGAATATTTTTTCCGCTATTTAAAACTAAATCAATCTGCCTTTTTATTTCCTCTTCACTTCTTATAAATTTATTCCCTTCTTTTTTATAGGCATCTTTTTTTAAAGCGTCTTTTTCCTTTTCCTCTACTATTTTTTCATTTTTATCTAATACTGGATGCCCAGTTGGTAATTCTGGCTTCTTTTGAGTGTTTAAACTTTCGTTTACTCCTAATTTATTTAAATCAACATAAATAGGTTCTTGCTTCTCTATAGTTCTACCATCTTCTTTACTCTCTTTCATATCGATATAGAACTTGCCATCTTTTTCAGCAACCTTAGTTACTTCAAATTTAGCCCCTCTTTCAAATAT
>CAKOHT010000029.1 GCA_934085975.1 uncultured Cetobacterium sp. | reverse complement strand
AACTGAAATAAGAGATATTCTTCTTCCTAAACTTATGAGTGGAGAAGTTGAGGTATAATGAAATGCAAAAGTTGTGATGGAAAAATGATTAAAGTTTCTGATTTAACTTTTGAAGAGATAGAGAATTTTCTAAATAATAATCCTTTAAAATCTTTGAATAGATTGAAAAGTGGAGATGGAGTTTTTGTTTATTATAGACAGGTAAATCCTATTGATAAAAATCAGTTCTATGGTAATAAGATTCAATTTAGGAAAGTGGAAAAAGTAGAAAATAATAAGCTAAAGTTATCCGGATTTAAGAATCTATTTTCTTTAGATAATCCAACTGTTATATATAAAGAAAGTCTTCTATATACCTTAGTACCTATGGAGAAGAAGTATTTAAAAGTTTTAAAAGATGGATTGGAAAAATTAGGTAGTAACTACTCTGGAACTAAATTAAATAATATTTTGAAAAAAAGTTTTATGTTAGAAGAGTTAAGACGTAAATATGATGAGTATATAAAGAAAGTAGAATTTACTCCAAAAATTATAGATTACTTAGATGAAAGTTTTCCATTTTAAAAATGAGGTGAGAAGAATGAAAGTTAATAAAGAAAGCATTTTATCTGTTTTAGAAAAATTAGATAAAGAGAGATACAAAATTAATAAAATTGGATTTTTTGGATCTTTTGCTAGAGAAGAGGCAACAGAAAGTAGCGATATAGATATATTTGTGGACTTTAAAGATGAAGCAAACGTTTTTAGAAATTTTTTTGATATAAAGTATACAAAGATAAAACTGGTGGCTTAGTTGTAGACTATATTGGAATAGGAGATGCACTTAAAAAAGCACTAAGACAATATACACCAAATGATCAAAAGTGCACTGGAGTAGATACAGAAAAAGCTGTGGCACTTATGATTGAACACTATGAGATTGTAAAAGAGATATTCCATCACTTTGATTATTCAAAATATAAAAGCAGTAGTGCTTTAGAGCGTGCTAGAATTATTATAGAGGGTATGGATTACATCTTAGGTTTTGAAAATGATGACCCCGGAATTAAGAAAAGATTTATTGATAATGTTTTAGCACTGGCTAAGGCTCATTCTCTATGTATAACAACTCGTGATGGACAGGCTTTAAATGATGAGATAAGTTACTTTAAAGCTGTTAAAGCTAGTGTTATTAAGTTAGAAACTGAGGATAAAGGAGAGAATCCTAAAAAACTAACTCAGGCTCAGATAAATGAAAAGATAGCTTCACTTATGGCTAAGACGATTATATCTGAAGATGTTATAGATGTTTATTCACAGTTAGGACTTAATAATCCAGATATATCTATTCTTTCAGATGAGTTTCTAAAAGAGGTTGAGAAGATAAAGTATAAAAACTTAGCTGTTGAGATGTTAAGAAAACTAATAGAGGGTAAGATTAAATACTCCAGCTTGGTTTACAGAGGATTAGATAGCATTAAAACTAAAGGAGAAGCGAATTTAGTTGAGTTTATAAAAGATTCAAATATTGTAAAAGTGGAGTTTGTAAATTCAATAAAAAAATATTTTATAAAATCATTTATTTTCAATGTGGTAATTATTAGTTTGTTTTTATTAGGAACATATAAATTTTATTATAAAGAAACTAAAGAAAATATCGAAATAGTTAGAGATATTATAAGAGAAGATGAAAAATATTGGTGGGATAAAGAAAATAATGTTTTGTATAGATATCAAAATAATCCAAATATTAAAAATAAAAAATGAAAATAGAATTAAATTAAGAAGAAATATATGATATAATATATTATCAAATAAGAAGGAGTTGATGAGTATGGCGACATCATCATTTACTAGAAAGATAATAGTAACAGGGAAAGAAGCAACTGATATGATTATAGATGCTATTACTTCTGATACTGATATAAAAAAAGATAGACATAAAACAGAAGAATTTATAGCTATAAATCGTAAAAGGGGGAGAGCATCATTAGAAAAGTTTGCGTCTCACTACAAGAAATTGAAGAAATAGTTCCAAAAGAATTAGTAGAAGAAATTATAGATAAATTTGTGTGTTTAAATGATAAGGATATTGAATTTTTTTTAAAGAAAAAAGCTCAACTATTTCAGCATAAAAACAAAGCTAGAACTTATTTTATAATGGATGAAAAAAAATTAGATAATGGAGAAATAGATATTTTAGGTTATTTTGCATTATCAACAAAAGTTCTTCACTTACCAGAAGAACTATCTAATAATCAAAGAAAAAAATAGATGATTTATATAACAGTGTTTCAGAAATCGGGTCTAATTAAATATTTGTGTAAACCTTCAAGTTGGGGTAATATTAAACTATCTAACTTGGAGGTTTTTTTATGAGAAGAAATATGTCTGAAGAAGAAAAGCAAAAAAGAATTAAAGTGAGAGAATTTTTGAAACAAAATCCTATTTCTAGTCCTGATGATCTTAATACTTTTTTTAAAGATATGATGAAAGTTATGATAGAAGAGTTTTACCAAGGTGAACTAGAAGAGGAATTAGGGTATACTAAATATGACTATCGTAATAAAGATTCTAATAACTCAAGAAACGTCTACAGTTCGAAGAAACTTAAAAGTAGCGCTGGTAAAATTGAAGTTAATGTTCCCCGTGATAGAAATGGCGAATATGAACCTCAAGTTATCAAAAAACATCAAAATACAATTGAGCAAGACTTAGAAGCTAAAATAATTTCTATGTATGCTAAAGGTATGACTATTAGTGATATTGAATCTCATATTGAAGAAATTTACGGTTATCAGGTTTCTGATAGCGAATTACTGATAAGATTCTTCCTCTTGTTAAAGAATGGCAAACTCGACCTTTAGAAGCTATTTATCCTATTGTTTTTATGGATGCTATTCATTATCACGTAAGAAGTGGAGGACAAATTGTAAAAAAAGCTGTATACATTACTATTGGGATTAGTTCTTCTGGAGAAAAAGATGTTATTGGAATGTGGGTTGGAGAAAATGAATCTGCAAAGTTTTGGCTTAGTAAACTGAATGAACTTAAATC
>CAKOHT010000028.1 GCA_934085975.1 uncultured Cetobacterium sp. | reverse complement strand
ACCTCTGATTGTTTAATGAAAAGATCATTTAGCTTTTCTCTTTCCTTTTGCATATCTTGCTCAAGTTTTTCAAGCTTCTTATATTCTTTTTCATATGGAGGATTATTTTGTATCTCTTTTTTAATATTAATCTCCTTCAAGGAATTATCCGAAGTTTGGTCTTTTTCAACTATTAAGTCACTATATTTTTTCATTAGATCTTTATTATCCATATCAGCAAGAACAGTTTCATCTCTTGGTGGTAAAGGCGGTGCTATTTCATTTTCAGAGTTGCCATCAGTTTTAAAAGATTCCGCTTTCTTTAATTCGTTCTTTATATTCTTTAACTCTTCTGTATAGACAAATCTATCTTTTTCACTTAAATTTCCATTTTGTAAAAGTGTCTCTAATTTATTTATTACCTTTGTTTCTTTTTCAGATTTTTTTAGAACTACCTCTGTTATCTGAGCCATCACATCTTTATCTAGCTTTTCTCTCATCTCTTTTAACTGAGCCAAAACTTTTTCTTTCCCAGCCACTGCCTCTTTCTTTCCTTTGAAAACTTCGATAGTTAAGGCATCTAATTTATTCATTAAATCACGATATTCTTTTACGTCATTTCTAGAATCACCATATAGTTTTCCTAACATATTCATATCGTTCTTAATTTTATTGATTTCAGCTAATGATGTCAGTATCTCCTCTTTTTCTTTTATTACCTTTAAAGCTTCTGGATTATTTTCATTCTTTGCTTTTTCAGCTTTTAAATCCTCTAATTTTGTAGCAATCGATTTTTCAGATTCTTTCACTAGTCCTTCTATTTTTTCCTTAGTTGAATCAGAATGAGTTTTATTATTTACATCTGCGTACTCTTTTTCAACTTTATTTTGCTCTTTCTCTGTGAATTTTTCCTCTGTTCCAGATGGAATTTTTTCATAGTTGCTTTCTTCCGCCCCAGGCATAACTTTTTCATAGTGACTCTCTTCTATATCAGGCGCTACTTCATCATAAATAGGTTTCTGTATTTTCTCTAAAGAAAATAAGAAATCTTTTAAGTTATTCTCCATATTCTCTTGAAGTTCTTTATATCTACTTACTTCATTTGTCTTTTTCTTTAATTCTTTGTCCAGTGTATCTAATTTTTCTTTATCTTCTTCTATTAATTTCTTTTTATTCTGTTTTTCAAGTAGTTCACTTTGCTCATTCAATAAGTCTACAAGTTCTTTTTTTGACTTTTCGAAATTCTTTTGACTTTCTTCAACTAGATACTTTAAAATTTGTTTATCATTTTCTGGAGTTAATTTATCCAGTTCCTGTTTCAATAAATCACTATAACCTACTTCTTTTTTATTTTCAGTACTTGTTTGGTGTGGAGTGTCATCTTTTTGAGATGGCATAGCATTTATTTTAATTTTTACATCATCATTCTTAGGGTTACTATTTTTAATAGAGATTTCTGTCACTTTTTTTGTATTTTTCTCTCTTATACTATCTATATTTGCAATTGTTTCATTTTGCTTTTTTTGTAATTCATTTATTTTATTCTTACTCTTTTCCAGTAGCTTCTCTACATTATTTAATTCCTTCTTAGAGTTATTATCTAACTCTTTAGCAGATAGTTCTGATTGTTTAATGAAAAGCTCATTTAGTTTTTCTCTTTCCTTTTGCATATCTTGCTCAAGTTTTTCAAGCTTCTTATATTCTTTTTCATATGGAGGATTATTGTGTATTTCTCTTTCAATATTAACCTCTTTTAATGAAACATCTGGACTTTGATTATCTTTAACCACTAAATCCCCATATTTCTTTAGAATATCCTGAGCACTCATATAATCAGTAGTTGATTCATCTATTGTTGCTCCTGAAATTGCTATCTTATCACTTTCTTTATCTGAATTAAGGATTACTTTATCATTTGAAACCATTCGTTCATTATTTTTTATCGTATTTGCTTTGATGTTATTTTGTTCCAATATAAATTTTGCATCAGATAAAGATTTTTCATTTTCCTTCAATTGTTGTTTTAAAGTTTTCAATTCATTTCTATTTAATATTTGTGAAAACTTTTTTGCTTCCAATTTTTGAATTTCAAGTTTTAAAGTTTCTATACCTTTTTTATAGCTTTCTATCTTTTTTTCTATTGGATAAACTTTTTTCATACTTGATTTAGAACTTGAAGTGCCTTCTGTTTTATTGTTCTCACCTAATAGTGAGCTTAATTTATTTTCTAAATTTTTCTTTATACTACTTAACTCTTGTTTTTCTTTCTTTGTAAGAGTTTCTTTGTTCTCCAGTGTATTTTTTAATTCAATTTTAGTAATAAGTTCTTCTGTATCTAATTTTTCTTGAATTCTATCTAGAGCCTCTTGTCTCTTTTGCATATCTCTAGCAAATTCTTCAGAAAGTTTATTTGATCTTTCTTGTAATTGAGAAAGTTTATTATTTATTTGCTTTCTTGAGTCTTCTTTAGACACTTCTGGATTTCCTGTTAAAAATCCAGATGAATCAACTTTTTTCACATTTGGTTCAGAATTTGAAGTATCCCCTGTTTCAATTTTATCCGAAGAAGATAAGAAATCTTTTAAGTTATTTTTCATATTCTCTTGAAGTTCTTTATATCTACTTACTTCATTTGTTTTTTTCTTTAATTCTGTTTCCAGTGTATCTAATTTTTCTTTATCTTTTTCTGTTAATTTCTTTTCATTTTGTTTTTTAAGTAGTTCACTTTGCTCATTCAATAAGTCTATAAGTTCTTTTTCTGATTTTTCAAAATTCTTTTGACTTTCTTCAACTAGATACTCCATGATTTTCTTATCATGTTCTGGATCTAAATTATCCTGTGCTTTTTTCACTAAATCGTTGTATCCAGGCTCCTTTTTTTCGGCACCTATTTGTTGTGAACTATCATTTTTTTGAGGTGGCATAGCATTCAATGGCTCTTGATATTGTGGAACTATTTTAGTCTCATTTGCTATATCATTTATTTCAGCTTTTACACCATCATCCTTAGGGAAATCAAATGCATTATCTTTATCTAAAATAGCGTATTTATCATCGTTTGATTTTGGCACCTCTACATCTGGTGTATTTTCTTTTTCCACTTGAGATATCATATCATCAAATATTTTCATGGTTTCATCTTGATTTTTTTTGTAATTCTCTTCATCTTTTCCTATTTGTTCCTTTATTTTAGAGAGTTCTCCACTTTCATCACCAATATATCCTATTATTCTATCAATGATATCTCTATCATCTTGATTTTTTTGTTCTTGTGTCCTAGTGTCTTCTCCTTGATTAAGTTTTTTATTATTTTCTACATCACCAATATTTTTATTACTTACATTCTTAATATTGATATCTGTATCCGTATTACTTACTTTTTTCTTTGATGATGATATTGAATCCTTTATACTATTTACCTTATCCTTATCCTTCATATCTTTTACATTTTGAATTGATCCAGATAAGCTGATATCTCCACCCACTTTTACAACATCTTTATCCACTATTTGAGTATTTTCCAAATCTGTATAGATATCTTTTACTTCACCTTTTTCTCCGTTTAGGCTAATATCTCCATTTACATTTATATTTTCTTGCTTTAAACCAATTACACTCTTAGATGTCACCTGTTTATCTTTTGTATCTCCAATTTTTCCATCTACTCCCATATCACCTGTAAATCCACCTGATACAGTTATGTGTGCTCCACCTTGTTGTTCAGTTGTCACTAAATCTTTTAGATTTACATTTCCACCTACATTTAGGCTTCCGTTTCCTGTTTCCGATCCTAACACGCCTCCAGTCATGTTCAGATCTTTGCCTACATCTACTACAAGGTTACCTCCCGATTTTATACCGGATTGTTTAA
>CAKOHT010000027.1 GCA_934085975.1 uncultured Cetobacterium sp. | reverse complement strand
GTAGAGCGCACGACTGTTAATCGTGTTGTCGCTGGTTCGAGCCCAGCAAGAAGCGCCATTTTTTTATTTTTTGGAAATTGAGAACCTCAATTAGGAGAAAATATTTGACATGAACATTTAAATAGTGTATACTGTGTTTGAATGATGTATAAATTGAAAGAGATTCTAGTATTTAATATTTAAAGGTCTTTGCATAGGTACCTTATATTAGTTGGATTAAATGGAGATTTATTACATGAAATCAAAAATTTTTATGGAGGTATCAAATGAAAGGTACAGTTAAATGGTTCAACCAAGAAAAAGGATTCGGATTTATCACTGGTGAAGATGGAAAGGATGTATTCGCACATTTCTCTCAAATTCAAAAAGATGGATTCAAAACTCTTAATGAGGGAGAAGAAGTTACTTTTGATGTAACTGAAGGTGCAAAAGGACCTCAAGCTACAAATATTGTAGTAGCAAAGTAATTCTAAGGAGTCAATGGCTCCTTTTTTTTTTATAAAAATAATGCTAATTTAAAAAATATATTTTTCATTTTAGGACTCTTATGATAGAATAATTTCATATCAAACAAAACTAGGGGGAAAAATGGAGATATTAAACTTATTAATAAACTTTTTTAACGATATCCTATGGGGATATGTGTTAATAGTAATGCTACTGTTCGTAGGAGCATATTTTACCTTAAAAACAAGATTTGTTCAGTTGAGATACTTTGTTCAAATGATAAAAGTTTTAGGTGATAGTGTTGGGCATAAAGGAGGAGTTTCATCTTTTAAAGCCTTTTGTATAAGTACAGCATCAAGAGTAGGAACTGGAAATTTAGCAGGTGTGGCAATTGCAATCGCATCAGGAGGTCCTGGAGCTATATTTTGGATGTGGTTAATAGCTATTATTGGTGGTGCGTCTAGTTTTGTAGAGAGTACTTTGGCACAAATTTATAAAGTAAAGGATGGAGAAGCCTTTAGAGGTGGTCCTGCTTACTATATGGAAAAGGCACTCAACAAAAAGTGGATGGGTGTTGGATTTTCAGTATTAATATCGATAACTTTTGGATTAATATTTAATTCAGTTCAGTCAAATACAATATCATTAGCTTTTCATGAGGCACTTAAATTAGATAGAACTATAATTGGAGTTGTGTTAGCTGTTGCAACAGGAGTTATAATTTTTGGTGGAGTTCAAAGAATTGCAAATTTTAGTGCTGTAGTGGTACCAGCTATGGCAACTCTTTATATATTAGTTTCACTATACGTAATTATAACTAATATAGGGATGGTTCCAGAAATATTTAGAGATATAATTGAAAATGCTTTTGGTATTAGACAGGCAGTTGGTGGTGGAATAGGAGTTGCTGTGATGACCGGAATAAAAAGAGGGTTATTTTCTAACGAGGCTGGTATGGGATCAGCTCCAAATGCGGCTGCAACTGCAGATACCTCTCATCCTGTAAAACAGGGATTCGTACAAACGTTGGGAGTGTTTACTGACACTATATTAATTTGTACATGCACAGCTTTTATGGTTTTAATATCAGGGGCACATAAAACGGAAGGATTAACAGGGATTCAGTTGACTCAAAATGCTCTAAGTTCACAAGTTGGGGGATGGGGAAATGTTTTCATTGCCATATGTATCTTATTATTTGCCTTTAGTTCAATAATTGGGAATTATTATTATGGAGAGACAAATATAGAATTTTTAACTCCAAATAAAGCTTGGCTAAATTTATATAGAGCTGGAGTTATTGGAATGGTAATGTTTGGGTCCATAGGGGAGTTAGCTCTCGTTTGGAATATGGCAGACTTATTCATGGGGTTAATGGCAATACTAAACCTTATAGCAATATTCTTACTTGGTAAAGTTGCTTTTGAAGCTTTAAATGATTACAGTAACCAGAAGGAAAATGGATTAGATCCAAAATTTAATAAAAATGATATAGATATGCCGTATAGCGAAAGAGTTGAGTGTTGGAATTAGAGAAAAATTGTTGACTTAAATCTTAAAATACTGTACAATCTTTTATGGTAAGCCTCCATAGCTCAATTGGATAGAGCATCTGACTTCGGATCAGAGGGTTATGGGTTCGATCCCTGTTGGGGGCGCCATCAAATTATACATCTAATTTAAGATAAAAATATAAAGAGCTTAGATTTTAAAATCTAAGCTCTTTTTGAAACTAAAAATATATCGACTAATCAAAATTTTGAACAGGGAGAAAAATATGATACCAAGTTATGAAGAACTTATGTTACCACTTCTAAAAGCTATTAGAGATGAGAAAATACATTTAAATGAGGAAATAGAAAAAAATTGGCAAATGAATTTCAACTTACAGAGGAAGAAATTCAAGAGTTTGTGTCTATTAAAAATAAAAAAAGGAAATTTTATGATAGACTTAACTGGGCTAAAACTTATTTAAAAAAAGCACAATTGATTGAAGGAACTGATAAACGTGGAGAATTTAAGATTACTAAAAGGGGATTAAAAGTGTTGGAAGAACCTCCTTTAATTTTAGATGCCAAGTATTTAAGAAAATATCCAGAATTTTTAAATTTTCAAAAAATAGGGAAAGATGACGTATCAAAAAAGAATGAATTAAAGCAAATAGATACCCCTGCTGAAGGATTGGAAAAAATTTATGAGCTTTTAAACAATGAGTTAAAGGATGAAATGTTAGAAAGATTAAAAAAGATTAATTTTTATAAGTTTGAATCCATAGTTATAGATTTAGTAGTAAAAATGGGATATGGAGGTTCTAAAATAGAGATATCTCAAAGTTTAACTAAAAAGAGTAATGATGAAGGAATAGATGGAATTATAAATGAAGATAAATTAGGGTTAGACAGAATATATTTACAGGCAAAAAGATGGAGTAATACTACAATTGGAAGACCAGAAGTACAGAAATTTGTTGGAGCGTTAGCGGGAAAAGGAGCTATTAAAGGTATTTTTATAACTACTTCAACGTTTACGAAAGAAGCAATAACTTATTGTGAAAATTTGACTTCACAGAAAATTGTATTAGTTGATGGAAATAAATTGGTTGAACTAATGGTGGAGTTCAATATAGGGTTATATACTGAACAAATTTATGAAATAAAAAAAATTGATTTGGATTATTTTTTAGAAGAATGAGAAATATTAGGAAATATCATTTTATATATAGAAATTAAAAATTTATATAATTATTATATATAGATTGCATTGTTAAAAAAGTTATGGTATTATCTTCTTAGAAAAAAGTTACAAAAATCACAAATAAACTCATATATACTTGGGATTGGCCAAGAGTTTCTACGAACTACCGTAAATAGTTCTCTATGAGGGGTAAATATAATCGTTGGTAATGAGAGTATATATTCCCATGGAATTTGTATACTCTTTTTTATTTTTTACAAAATTATTTAATGGGGAGAATTTAATGAAAAAACTTACACCAATTTTAACACTGCTAACATCTACTTTAACCTTAGCTGAAAGAATAGCTATAATTGGAGTAATGGATTCTGAAATTAAAATTTTACTTTCTCAGATGAAGGATGTAAAGAAAGAGGAAAAAGCTTCTATTGCCTTTTATAAAGGGAAATTAGAAAATAAAGATGTTGTGGTTTTTAAATCTGGAATTGGGAAAGTAAATGCTGCTATAGGAACAACTATCGCTGATGTAGTTATATCTGATTATTTAGTTCAACATGACTATGATACTACAGTTTTTGGAACTAAAAAAGGTGCTGTTCCTGGATCAGTGGATACAAAGTTTTCAGCTGATGAGAATTTAATTAAAATTGCAAAAAATTCTGCAGAAAAAGTCTTGGGGAAAAATAAAGTTTATATCGGTACAATTGCTACTGGGGATCAATTTATTGCTGATAAAACCACTGTTCAATCTCTAGAAACAACTTTTGGTGCATGGGCTGTTGAAATGGAGGGAGCTTCTGTAGCTCATGTTGCAAATTTATATCGGGTTCCTGTTATTGTTATTAGATCAATATCTGATAAAGCCGACGGGAGTGCTCATATGAATTACAGTGATTTCGTTACAATAGCAGCTGATAATTCTGCTAAAATTGTAATGGATATGCTTACACAAATATAATAACAACTTGGAGGAAACAATACAATGAAAAATAAAATTTTACTTGTTTTTATACTTTTAAATTTAACAGCCTTTGCTACTATTGAACCCTGCTCAGCTATCGAAAAATTGAAATTACAGGAATTGGCAAAAACTTATCCAAGAGAAAAAATTGAAAAAAGTTTAAAGGGATATAGAAATATTAGAACAGAATCTCCTGAAGCTCTTTCACACAAAGCAGTCTTGGTTGACTTAAATATAACTTCAGTAGAGATGCTTAATCGAAAAGATTACTCAACTATTACAGACTATGTTTCTGATTTTTTAGATAATAATGAAAACTCTTTAGGAAATATTTCTGATAAGAATATTTTTGAAAAGGTTTTAGTAAAGTGGAATAACACTGTTCCTGCTAAAGATGATTTTTTGCTTGAAAAATTAAATATAGCTTTGGCTAATGGACTCATAACTGGTTATAATTTAAAAAACAGTAATAGCTATGCCAACTTTGATAAAAATTTGTCTGTGAGTTATGGGCATAATGATATTATACATGCTATACAATTAATAGCTCTTTTAAAAAGTGAGGATATTGATGCTAAAGTTCAACTAGAACCTAAAACTTCTGCATTTTTACATAATCCGAATTGGGGAGCTCCAAATTATACTCATATCATTTTAGAAGATGGAAAAATTGTAGTGACTCCTTTAGAGTATGATTTAAAATTTCAATTTGTAAATAATAAAGATAAAATTAAATTTACAAAACTTGTCGATATTTATGCAAAAAAAGATTCTGAAAATCAAAAAGGACTAATTTATAAATCTTGGTGGCAACCATTTATACAAACAGATAAAATTGAAGGATATCAAATGTTAATATCTCATTTAGTTAAAAATGGAGATTTTGAAGCTAATATTCTAACCCTTCCTAAAAGTTCAAAAGATTTTATTACTTTTATGAAAAAAGAATCAAATTTAAAAGTTACAACTCAAGAAATTTGGGTAAATCCTGCTTTTTATAGATTTATGGAAGGAGGTTATAAATAGCTTTATTTTTAGATATTTATTTGCGGATTTTCAATATTATATGGTATATATATTGTAAGTTTCCTCGGTTGATAATTTATTCAAGGCTAATCAACGAAAGGTTTTATTAAATTTCACCAACAGAAAAGGCTCTTTTGAGTCTTTTTTGTTTTTATCTTAAAGTTTGGCAAATAAAAAAGCCAACCATATTCAATATAGTTAGCTTTTTAACAAAAGTATCTAGAGTAGTTTCTTTTGTAGATATATTCTAATATGTTTTTTTAGAATCCACAACAATTTTTGTATGATTACTTTAAGACAGTTAAATGTTTTATTTTTTAGATTCTGTGTGATATAATGAAAAGCAATAGATAATAAGGAGTTTAAGCAAAGTGGACCTCTATGGGTTATATAAAATTGCTTATGAAAAATAGATGGAGGAAAAAATGTCAAGTGTAATACAAAGAGCTGAATTACAATCACAAATTTGGAAAATAGCAAATGATGTT
>CAKOHT010000026.1 GCA_934085975.1 uncultured Cetobacterium sp. | reverse complement strand
CCTCCTTAAATAAATCCATCAATCCGGAGAATCTGCAATCACCATTTGATAATTGCGGATTCTTTAAACTGATGATTTAATAGAAATATAATAACATAATTTAAAATCGTATTAGGTGATGTATTTTTATACAAAACCATTAAAAAGAGAGGAAAAATTGTGAAAAGTCAAAAATTTGAAATTTATTCTTTAATTGCGCTAGGAAGTATCTTTATAGGATTAGAATTTACTAAAGATTTTAACGAAAATGTAGAATTTGGAGTTGGATATAAGTTTTCATACTAAAGAAAAAAAGGCTTCAAATTCGTGTAATCTTTGATAATTTTTAAATTCAATATTTTTTACTTTAGATGATTAATTTTTTAGAGATTTTAAGGAGGATTTTATGAAAAAAAGTATTGTGTATCCAATTACTTTATATTTACTTTCTTGTTTTAATCTTTTGGCAGTTGAAGATAAGATTATTTTAGACAAGAATGGAAAAGAACTATTTAACTTAAGATTTTTTAATGAGGGAGAAAAAATAGAAGACAAAGACACAGAAATGACATCAACTTACTCGTTAAATTCAGAGGAAAAAAAGACAATTTTAGATGCTGGTAAATATTGGAGAGATATTTTAGGGAGTAGCAACAGTTCTCCATCCATATTGTTTGTACAGACATATGAGGATGAAAACGCAACTGCACAAAGTCCAATAGTAGAAAAAGGAGAAGCCAAAGGTATGACAGAATTACAAGCAAAGATATTGGGAAAATCATTTGACTATACCTCTGGTGATCCAGTGGCCTTGATACAAATAGGAAAAATGAATTTTAAAACTGGAGTCCCTTCAGCTTTACCCAATGTGGGAGATGCCGATTTATATGGAACAGCAGTTCATGAATTGGGACATGCTTTAGGAATCTATGGAACGGCTGGTTTTGATGAGAATAAAAAACAAGCGAAATTTGAGGATGTTCTCACAGTTTTTGATAAAGGTTTAATTGACAGTAAAGGAAGAAAAATATCGGAGACAACGGGAGTTATATCGTATAGAGATGCTAATGGGAATGTAGTAGGAAATCCAAATACAGATTTTGATGCCTCTGAAAATGTATATTTTACCGGAAAAAATGTGGCTGAGGTCTTAAAAGATAGTTCATTGAAAGGAGTTCCTATAAATATAGGATTAGAAGGGGACAAAACTCCAGTTCCTGAACTCTCTCATTTAGAAATGGATAGAGGTTTAATGAGCCACCAGTCGTATAGAAATTATTCAACATTTATGGAAGCGGAGTTAGCTGTACTTCAAGATATTGGTTATAATATAGATAGAAGAAATTTTTTTGGATATTCTGTTTACGGGAATAATTTAGATATCAGTAACAATAATGGTTATTTTCTTAGAGATGAAAAAGGAGAAAAATATATTGAAGGAAAAGCTAACACAGCATCCTATGGAGTAGGACTTCATGTCTATGGGAATAATAATAAAATAATTCAAAAAGCAGATTTATTAACATCTGGTACAGCAGGAACAGGAATACGTATTGATGGAGTAAAGAATAAAATAACTGTAGACAAGGATATTAAAATAAATGCTGATGGTGATTATGGAACTGGAATGCTGGTTGCATATGGAAAAGAACACGATGTTACTAATAATGGTGAAATTAAAGCTAGAGGAAAAGGAGGAATTGGGGTAAGATTTGATTTTGGAACTAATGCTCTGGGAAAAGATGTGGCTTACGTAGGCTCATACATCTTATCAGCTGATGGAAAAGATTTTTCTAACTCTTTAGCTCATATAAATGATGAAAGTTTAAAACCTAATGAAGTGAACGGAGCTTTGGTTGAAAACTTTAATACCTCAGGTCACATAGAAGGAAAAAATGCTTCTTTATATATGTCTGATAACGCTTATGTAAAAAATATAAATATTTTTGATGGAGCTGTATTAAAAGGAGATATAATCTCTATGTACAAGCCTAAAATGCTATTTAATAATAGTAGTATTGCTACTGAAACAAATTTAAATTTAGGGCTTGATAAAAATAATATAAATAAAAGTGACGATAGCTTTTCCTTTAGGTTTGATGACAATATTGTAGGAAAAAATATTGTTTTGAATATAAAGGGTGGAAACTCTTCTCTTAATGGTAACAATGAAATTTTAAGAGGAGTAATAGATGACAAAGCTGTACTATCAGGAAATGCTAAGTACACTATAGCTAAAGATGAAAATTTTATTAATAGGGGAACTATTTCTCCTGGAAATACGATAGGTAAAATAGTAATTAAAGGAAATTACATACAGGAAAATGATGGGAAAATAGATGTTGATTTTGATGGAAATGGAAATCACGATATTCTTGAGATAATAGGAGATGCACATTTTTCAGCAAATTCATCAATGAAATTAACTCCACAAAAATCCTATTATGCTAAAACAACAAAACTTAATACAGATGAATTTTTAAAAGTGACAGGGAAAAAAGATGGAGAGATAAATAATTTAATACTTGATAATCGTATTTTTACTTCATCTTCTACTATAAAAAGTGTGGCTTTTGATTCGACTTCTTCACAGATGACGGTTTTGAGAAATGAAAATGCCTATAGTAGATTTTCTCAAAATAAGAATATAAAGGATTTTTCTAAGGTAATAGATGAAATATCCAATCAAGCCTCTGGATCAATAAAAGACTTCATAGGAGCGTTGGATTTTTCTCCATCTGCAACAATATCTTCCGCTCTTTCTCAAGCAACACCTAATATATATGGAAATAATATCATTAGTACATTTGATGCAGAAAAAGTGTATTCATCTTATATGAGAAATCATCTAATGGCAAAAAATAATTATGAAGAAAATGAGCTTTATGCTTTTGGAGAACTTTTCTATAAGGATAATTGGCAGAAGGGAACAGATTATCTAATGGGCTATAACTATAGAGATCAAGGGGTTATTACAGGAATAGAAAAGGCATATGACGATAATTTTGTTCTAGGAAGCCACTTGTTATTTAGTCAAAGTATCTTAACAGGACACACTGTAAATACTCCTGAAATAAAAAGTAAGAGTATTCTTTTGGGAGTACATGGAAAATATTACCCTGATTATGGAAGAAGTGGTTATTTATACGGGATGATTCGTGCTGGAATTCAAGAAAATAAATTAAACAACAATATTGAATTCGGTGAGTATAGAACTAATACAAATAATGATTGGAAGGCACTTAATGGTTCTAGTGTATTTGGTTTTGGAAAAGATATCGAATATGAAAAATTTACTATTACTCCACTTGTTGAATTAGGATATGGTATTTTAAAAACAGAAAAAGTGAGAGGTAACAATTTAGGAATAAATATAGACTCCAAAACATATCATTCAGTTTATTCCAAAATGGGTGGAAAACTTTCAAGTAAGCAAATATTTATCGGAGAAAACACAAAAGTAGGTGGAAATATTCTTATGACATATAATCATGATTATATAAATGATTATTATATTGTTGGAGATATTGATAAAAACAAGAATTCTAATTTTAAAATAAAAACTAAAAGACCAGCTAAAGATTATATAACTCTCCAAGGAGGAGCAACATTTACTGTGAGAGATAATCTTGATATTACAATTGGAATAGGAACAGATTTATTTAAACGTAAATCTAGTTCTGTCAATACTTCATTATCATTTGAATGGAAATTTTAAAAATACTCATCATACTTTTGGACAAAAAAAAGAGAAAGGTCACAATAAAGTAATATTTTATATTTTTTAGGGATGATTTTTTTAGGTCATCCCTTTTTAAATATCCATTTTTATATATTTCAGAGAAATCTTAATAAAGTGGAAGAATAATCCACTTTATTAATTTTATACTTTCATACGCTTAAATTTAAATTCTTCCTTCAAAATATATTTGAATAGGGAAAACTGATTTATTTTTTGTCACTTTTCTCAATTGTCTATTATATCCTTCAATTGTATTCGTTGTATAAATTAAAGTTCTTACTTCTTGAGGATATTTAAAATATGTTAATAATCTAGGCCAGTTGTTTTTCCAAGATAGCGCACTCTCTTCTGTAGTTGCTTTGTATTCTAGCTTTAAATCAGCGATTAAAACTTTTATATCTTTAAATGTATACAGCTTTTTTTACAATTTGTCCTTCACTTCTTATGTGATAGTGAATAGCATCCATAAAAATAATAGGATAAATAGTTTCTAAGTCTTGAGCAATTGTATTTTGATATTTTTTGATAACTTGAGGTTCATATAGGATTTTGTTTCAAAAATTCTCTCACTTTAATTCTTTTTTGCTTTTCTTCTTCAGATATATTTCTTCTCATAAAAAAACCTCCAAGTTAGATAATTCAATATTACTCCAACTTGAAGGTTTACTCTTTAATAAATCCCTCCAATAACTATTTATCTACAATCTGTAAGATAGCACAAAGTGTTACCACTTTCCTTCTACTCTTCATTTTCAGTTATCTCTTTGATTTTATTTTTTATATAATTTGGCAATTCCACCACATGATCATATATTACAAATTTTAAATTAGGATGTTCTAGATATTTACTTAAAGCAAATCGTAGTTCTTGTGAAGTTACTTTATCGTGATATTCATTATCTTTGTCAAAAACACTTAGAAGTCTATCAAAATCTATACTTGTATCCGGGTTTGTAATTAATTTATCCAAAGTAAAATAAATTTGACCATTTCTTTCCAACGTTTTCTCCAGTATAATTTTAGTTTTTAATCCAAAAAACTTTCTGTATGAACTATTTAAATCCTCATAGTTAGACTTTTCAATTGCTATCGGATATTTTTCTGCAATCTCCTTCAAAGTTTCTTTAACCTCTTTATTTTCTAAAAAGGCTTGGATTAGTTCTCTATTTGCTTCTGAATCAACATTAGGTACCCTTAAATTGGAAAGAGTTTTAGTCGCACTTGAAGTTGAATCTGGAAAATTATACCCAACAATCTCGTCTATATCTTTTTGTGTTAAGCTCTTTTCGGTGACTTTAGTCGCAAAGTTATATAAATGCTCAAAATCTCCAAGCCCATTCTTTTGTTGTAATTTTCCAATATAATTATCAGCTACAAGCGGATTTTTATTTAATGACTTGTCTGCCATAAAGTATACATACGGTCTTGCTTCTCCTACACCATAAAGCAATGGTGTTTCACCCAAAGCTTTACTAGTCACATTACTCTCAAAATTATTATTATTTTTAAGTGAAGCCTTCTCATTTTTTAATTGAATTTCAAGATCTTTATAATAATTTTGTTCTTTCAAAATCTTTTTTAAACTTTCCTCTAGTTTTTCTAACTTATTTTTATCTTTCGATGTTAATCTTCCTTGATCCATTTGCTTTTCAATTAATTTATTCTGTTCGCTCAATAACTTTTCTAAATCTTTATCCAATTTTTTTATTACTGTTTCTATCTCATTGGCTATATCTTTTAGAGCTTCTTTATTGTACTTGTTTGCCCATTCGGTTCCAACTTCTTCTGAATTCTTATTATTTCGCTCAGAATTATTATCTACTTTAATAGGTTCTACTTTAAGTTGTGAAATATCATTTTTTTGAGGTGGTATAGCATTCAATGGCTCTTGATATTGTGGAATTATTTTAGTCTCATTGGCCATATTGTTTATTTCAACTCTTACACCATCATCCTTAGGGAAATCAAATGCGTTATCCTTATCTAAAATAGCATATTTATCATCACTTAATTTTGCTATTTCTACACCACTTCCTTTATATTCTTTCATATCGATATAGAACTTGCCATCTTTTTCAGCAACCTTAGTTACTTCAAATTTAGCCCCTCTTTCAAATAT
>CAKOHT010000025.1 GCA_934085975.1 uncultured Cetobacterium sp. | reverse complement strand
GTAGAGCGCACGACTGTTAATCGTGTTGTCGCTGGTTCGAGCCCAGCAAGAAGCGCCATTTTTTTATTTTTTGGAAAAGTTTAAATTTAGAGAGCTTTTTAGCTCTTTTTTTTATGCAATTAATTCGATATAGTGTATAATAATAGAGAGTAAAAATTTAAAAACGGGGTGAATAAAGTAAAAGATGATAAAAAAAGATAGAGTGATAGTAACAGTGGTCTCTATAGTAATAATAGTAATAGGATTTATGTTGTTATTCAATAGAAAAAAAATAGAAAGCATATTAAAAAACAATAAAAATATTTCTAAAATATATGAGAACAGTGAAAAGAAAAAAAATGCGAAAATTTTTGATATAAAATTAAAAGATAATAAGTTAAAAAGAATTTTAGAGAGTTTGTCTCCAGATAAGATGGGAATGGCAGCTTCTATCTTGAAAGATGGAAAATTGGTTGATTTTTTGAATAATCCCGATATTACTTTTTATCTGGAAAATAAAGATTATAATAAAGCTCTTGAGAACGCAAAAGTTATAAAGGGGCTAAAGGATTTGAGTTTACTATCACCAGAGTTAGGTAAATATTTTAAAGAGGATTTAATAAAAAATAACTTTGATAACAGTATTAAAACCATTGAAAATAGACCTGAGGTTATAAAAATCAAAGATAGAATAATAAAGTTATTACCAATAAGAAATAGTAAAGATACTTTTGACCAACTTTCAGAAGAAAAATTAATAGAAATAAGTGAGATTTTATCAAAATCTCCTATAACTGTGGAATTTGTAGAAAAGAAAGATATAAAAAAATATAATTTAGAGGAAACAGTTGAAATAAGTAAAACTCTTTATAAAATAGGAAATGTAAATCCAGTTTTAGCAATAGAGATAGAAGAGATGTTAGAGGGATTTGATATTAGAAAGGCTGCTTTATATGGTGATTTATACGTACAAGATGAAAAATATGAAAAAGAGTTAAAAAAAGAATACGAAGAAAAACAATATACATTTGAAGAACCATTTTTAAGATATAACCCATACGGAAGAACGCCACTTGCTTATGGAATGAAATATGAGCCTGTCAATGAGAGTGATTTATTAAAAGTAACAGTGATGGGTATGGGAGGTATGCCTAATTTTAGTTACGAAAAAAAATATACTTCTGGAGATATTTTAGCCATAGTGGGATTATACCCAAAATCGGAAAATATAGTTCTGATTGAACAATTAAATCCAAGTGATAAAAAAGTTATAAAAAGTAAGAAATTGAAATTAAAAACAATCCCAATAGACGATAAATTACCAGCAATTTATATAGAAAAAAGGGTACCTGGAAGTATTCAACCGGGGTTTAATTTGGCATCTTATAATTTAAAAGATGAGGGTTTACCATTTACTTTTGATAGTATGGGGAATATTAGATATATTTTAAAGACTGGAAAAGAGATGAGAAAAGTTAAAATTGAAAAAGAGGATTCAGGTATTTGGGAAGTAAAGAATGATGAGGATAAATTTAGATTAAATATTTTAGGAAAAATACTTGGAAGAATTGGTAGAGAGGATGGGGATATAGCGAGCAAAAATAGAAAGACTAAATACCTAGTTAGGAATAATAATATCTTAACAGTTGTGTCCTATAGAGATGTGACTTATCCAACTGCTCTATTCTCTGAATATGGATTGGATTCTAAAGATGAGGTATTTAAAGCAATTATATTTTATGATAAAAATGGAGCTGATGAAAATATAATAGAGGATGGAGAAAGGACTATTCTTTATGAAGGAGATAGTGAAAATTAATGTTAAGAGTATTTTATATAGGTATTTTAGGTATTTTATTTTCGATATTAATAAATCTACTTGGATTATCCTTAGAAACAAGTATTATAGGAGTTGGTGGATTTTCCTTTATAATGTTGGGATTATATATATTTGATTTGATGAACTTTGATGTTCCTAAATATTCTATAAAAAATTATATAACTGTAATTGGGATAAATTTTGTATTCTTTCTTATTTGGTTCTTAACAAGCTGGGATTTTTGGCTAGTTATATTTTTTATTTTATTTACTACAATTACAATTTTTTTAAGAATAGTTATAAATATAATTATCTATAGAGTTAAACCAGTTACAATCTATGGAGATGGAGAGCTAAAGAATAATTTAGAAAAAAGTATAGAAAAGTTAGAAGGATATAAGTATATCGATTTCACTGATAATATAGAAAAACTGGAAGAGTTTGTAAAAATTAATAATATAAAATTACTATTGCTAGGAAAAATAAAGTTAGAAGAAAAAGAGATAGAAAAGATATTGAAAATAAAATTAAGAAATACTCATGTGATGGGATATTTAGATTATATGTTAGAAATTGAAAAAAAAATTGAAGTCTCATATATAAACGAGGAGTGGCTGTTAAATGCCTATGGGTTTGAAATTTTAAGAAGCAGATTTCAAAATAAAGTAAAAAGAGTTTTTGATATTGGAATGTCGTTTGTAATAGGAATATTAACTTTTCCAATTATGATAGTTGCTGCTATAATCGTTAAATTAGAAAGTCCAGGTCCTATTATTTATTCTCAAGATAGAGTTGGAGAAAATGAGAGAGAGTTTCCTGTGTATAAATTTAGAAGTATGAGACAGGATGCAGAGAAAGATGGAGCAAAATGGGCTCAAAAAAATGATCCAAGAATTACAAAGTTTGGAAATTTTATGAGGAAAACAAGAATTGACGAATTACCTCAACTTCTAAATGTAATTAGGGGAGATATGAGTTTTATTGGTCCAAGACCTGAAAGAATGGTTTTTATAAAAGAATTGGAGAAACAAATTCCATACTATGGGTTAAGACATATGGTGAAGCCGGGACTTACTGGCTGGGCACAAGTTATGTATCCGTATGGTGCAACAGTTGAAGATGCAAAAAATAAATTAGAATATGATTTATATTATATAAAATGTTATAGCTTATGCTTAGATATAATGATTCTATTTAAAACTTTAAAAACAGTTGTTTTTGGAAAAGGAAGGTAAACGTAATGATAACTGTATTTACACCCACCTATAATAGGGAAGAAACACTGAGGAGATTGTATAGAAGTTTAAAAAATCAAACGGTGAAAAACTTTGAATGGATAGTTGTAGATGATGGTTCGAATGATGGAACAGAGAAGTTAATAAAAGAGTTTATAGATGAGAATGAGATTCCAATAGTGTATAAAAAAGTAAAAAATGGTGGAAAAATGAGAGCTATAAATATAGGAGTTTCTTTGGCTAAAAAAGAGTTTTTCTTTATTGTGGACAGTGATGATTATTTGAGTGAAAAAGCGATAGAAACAATAGAAGAGGAAGTTGTGACACTGCCAAATGATTATGCAGGGATGGTGTTTAGAAAAGTTGAGGTCTTTGATAATGGAGAAATTGTAAGAAAAAATGAAACATTCGGAGAAGATCAAATAGATAGCAATCCACTGGATATATTTTATAATAAAAAAATCTTGGGAGATAAAGCTGAAGTGGTAAAAAGTTCCATAATGAGAGAGTATCCATTTCCAGAGATAAAAAATGAAAAGTTTGTTCCAGAAGGTTATATTTGGAATCAAATGGGAGAAAATTATATATTTAGATATATAGATAAAGGAATATATTACTATCAATATTTGAATGATGGCTATACCAGAAGATTTAATGAAATTATGAAAAATAATCCTAAGGGATTGAAGTTGTATTACCGGTATATGTTGAAAAAAAAAATTCCAATTAAAAATAAGATAAAGTTTTTAATTAGATTTTTCCAAGTGTTATACTATGATTGGAAAAGGGAAGAGGAGAATTAAATGAAGGTACTTCACATAATAACATCACTGGAATTAGGTGGGGCAGAAAAGTTATTATTAGACTTAATTCCAGCTCAAAAAAAACAAGGAATAGAGGTTGATCTATTGGTTTTAGATACTAAAGGTGAAAAATTTTTAGAGGAATATAGAAAAAGAGGAATAAAAGTTTATACTTTAAAACCTAATAACAAATTTAGTTTAAAAAATCCTTTTGAAATAGCCAAAATAATAAAAGAAAATGGGTATACCATTGCCCACGCTCACCTTGTACATGCACAGATTTGGACGAGTGTGGCAAAATACTTAAATAAAAAAGTGGTGTACATTACGACAGAGCACAGTACTCACAATAGGAGAAGAGAAAAATGGATATATAAGTTTTTAGATAAATTTATATATAAATCGTATGTTAAAGTAATAGCAATTTCTGAAGCTACCGCTAAAGAGCTCGTTAAATGGGTGGAACTGAGTGTAAAAAAGATAGAAGTTATATCTAATGGAGTTTCATTGAGAGCATTTATAGGGAAACCTAAAGAAAGAAAAGGTAATAATATGATAATGATTTCGAGATTTCATCCATCAAAAGATCATCTGACAGTGGTACGAGCAATGGAAAAGTTACCCAAAGACTATACGTTAACTTTGGTAGGTGAAGGTGAGACTCAGGAGGCTGTGAAGCGAGAAGTTTTAATGCTAAACTTAAGTAATAGGGTCCAGTTTTTAGGATATTCTAATTCTGTTGCCACACTTTTAAAAAGAAGTGATATAGCTATACAATCCTCTAATTTTGAAGGCTTTGGATTGAGTGCATTAGAGGCTATGGCAACTGGAACACCTACTGTAGTGAGTGATATAGAGGGACTAGCCGATATTGTCGGAGATGGCGGTCTTCTCTTTAAATTGGGAGATGTGGATGATCTTGTTGAAAAAATTACAAGTTTAGAGAATTCTAGATTTTATTATGAAAAAAGTAAGGCTGGAATAAAAAAAAGTTTAACATATTCAATTGAAGAGACTGCCAAAAAATATATAGATGTCTATAAAGAGGAAATGAAATGATTTTTATATCCGTGGCTTTAGTATTATTAGTATTAGGAATTTATGATGTTTTTTCAGAAAATAAAATTTTAAAAGAAAACATTTTAAAAGGAATTGTTGTTTTTTTAATTTTATTTTTGGGAACAAGAGGATTTTTAGGATGGGATTGGTACTTTTACTATCCATCTTTTATGAATTCAGCATATACTTATGAAAAAGGTTATATGTTTTATACATTTTTAATTAAAGGTATTTTTAAAAACTATATTTTTTATCAATTTATAACGACAATGATTGATTTTATAGTTTTATACTTTGTATTAAAAAAATACTGTAAATACCCAATAATGGCATTTGCAATATTTTTTAGTCTTCAGGGACTACATATAGAAGTTGAATTATTGAGAAACATGAAAGCAATTATTTTATTTTTGTTTTCTATGCGATATATAGAGGAAAGAAAAGTAATTCCATTTTTATCGCTAAATTTATTAGGAATTTTATTTCACACAAGTGCAGTATTGTATTTACCAATGTATTTTATTTTAAACTACAATTATAAAAATAAAGTTGTAATAGGTGCCTTTATACTGGGAAGTATCTATTATATACTAGATTTTAAATTTTTTCACTTGATTTTCCAATTGGATTATGCATTTTTACCCGAAGTTTTAGAAAGTAAATTACTCAATTATAAAGAAGTGATTCCCAAAGAATTAATGAGAGGAGTAAATCTATTTTATCTGGAAAGAGCAATAGTATTTTTCTTAGCTTATAATTATGAAAAAAATAGGATTATAAAAAATAGTGCATATGTTTGGATTGGTATATTTCTTTTCACTTCGGAACTTTCGATAGTTTCATTGAGAGTGGGTATACTATTTACTTATGGTGCTTGGTTAGTTTTAACAAGAGCGATAGAGAACGTGGGAAATAAAAAGGTTCTAATAGGAATTATATGGGTTTTATGTTTAGGTAGAATATATAAAAGTATAACTTTTCCAGGGAATAAGATAAATTATAGATATAAAAATGCTATTTTTAATGAGTTAGATTATGAAAAGAGAGAACAGGAATTGATTGAAAGTAAGAAATACTTAAAAGAAAGCTATGGAAAAGAGCTATTAATACAATATTAATTGAGAGGTATCTATGAAAAAACTAAAAATATTTTTTACTGCAAATGTACTTTGGGATATATATATATTTAGATATGGAGTTATAAAAGCGTTAATAGATGACGGTCATGAAGTTGTAGCGATAGCTCCCAAAGATTCCAGAATAGATTTTCCAAAAGAGTTGGGAATAAAACATATTTCGATAGAATTAAGTTTAAGAGGAATAAATCCTATAAAGGATTTTCAGCTATTTTTACAGTTGAAAAAAATTTATAGAGAAGAAAAGCCTGATATTATTTTTCATTATACAATAAAACCGAATATCTATGGAAGTTTGGCAGCTAAATGTGCAAATATTCCAAGTGTTGCTGTTTTGACAGGACTAGGCTATTCTTTTGTTGAGGGAGGTATTATATCTAAAGTAGCTAAGGTTTTATATAAAATATCTTTAAAATCTTCGAAAGAGGTTTGGGTTTTGAATGAAGATGATAAAAAGCGTTTAATAGAGGAAAATATTGTGAGTGAGAAAAAAATATTTATTCTTCCAGGAGAGGGAGTAGACACAAAAAAGTTTAAACCTATTTTGAGAGAACAAAATAAAGAGTTAGTTTTTTTAATGGTAGCTAGAGCTTTTTATGATAAGGGTGTCAGGGAATATGTAGAAGCTGCTAGGCTAATAAAAGATAAAAATTATAAAGTTAAATTTTGGTTTTTAGGAGCTTTGGGAGGCAATGCCACAAACGGTATAGATGATAGCAAAATGTCTGAATACGAAAAAGAAGGGATATTGGAGTACTTAGGACATCGGAAGGATGTAGAAAATGTTATAAGCTTATCTGACTGCGTAGTATTGCCATCTTATAGAGAGGGAATTTCTAAAGTTTTGATGGAAGCTGCCAGTATGGAAAAGCCGATAATTGCTACAAATGTAACAGGTTGTAAAGAGATTATTGAAAATAATAAAAATGGGTATTTAGTTAACGTGAAAGATTCTGTAGATTTATCAGAAAAAATTGAAAAATTTATTGGTTTATCAAATGAAGAGAGAGAGAGAATGGGCAAAAATGGGCGTAAAAAAATATTGGATGAGTTTGATGAAAAAATAATAGTAGATATATATAGGAGAAAATTATGGAACTTACATTTATAGTACCCGTTTATAATGTTGAAACTTTTTTGGAGGAGTGTTTAGACAGCATATATAGAGTAAAAAATATAGAATATGAAGTTATTTTAGTAAATGATGGTTCAACAGATAGTAGCTTGGAGATATTAAAAAATTATAAAAAAAAATATCCTAAAATAACTAAAATTATAGATAAAGAAAATGGAGGTCTATCATCAGCGAGAAATGCTGGTATAAGAGATGCAAAAGGGGAATATCTATCGTTTATAGATAGTGATGATATAATTGACTCTGAAGGTTTTGAGATGTTCTTTAAAGAGGGGAAAAAATTGGATTTAGATATAATGGTTGGAAATATGAGGTATTTTTCTGCTGGAAAAATTGGAGAACCTTTATTTAGATCTCAGGAGATAAAGGAGTTTACAGCTGGGAAAGGAACTAAATTTTTCTTAACACTTTTTCAGGGAACGAAGTGTTTCAGAGAAGAAGTTGTAGATGACATATATAGAAGGGATTTTATATGTGAAAATAGATTGTATTTTCATGATAGCCTAATACACGAGGATAGTTATTTCACTCCAATGGCATATTTAAAGGCTAGAAGAGTTAAGTATATTGATATTGCATTTTACTATTATAGGCAAAGAACCGGAAGCATAATGAGTGTTGTAACGGAAAAAAGTATAAGCTCTTTGGAAAAGATTTGTTTTATGCTTTTGAATGAATATAGTAAAACAGACGATTATGGAAGAGAGGCATTATCAAAACTTTTACCAAGTTTTTATAAAGTTGTTATCTATAGATATATAAATAACAATAAAGATTATAAAGAGAAGCTAAGAAATTATAGAATGATTTTTAGAGCTGTGAAAGGGATAAAAAATAGAAATTATGAAGAAATATTAGTTTATATAGCGCCAAAAATCTCTAATTTATTGAGAAAAGTGATGGGAAAAGATATAGGAAACACTCAAAAAATACCTAATTTTTAGGAGGAATCATGGAAAAAAAGATACATTACATTTGGTTAGGAAAAGGGACAAAACTCAATATAATGGATATATGTATAAATTCATGGAGGGAAAAACTTCCAGATTATGAGATAATAGAGTGGAATGAGGATAATTTGAATTTTTATAGTGAGATAGAAAAAAATAGATTTTTAAAAGAGTGTTATAAAAGAAAATTATGGGCTTTTTTATCTGATTACTTCCGTATTAAAGTTTTATACGAAAATGGAGGAATCTATTTAGATTCAGATATGCAGATTTTAAAATCATTAAACTCTTTTTTATCAGACAGAATGTTTTTGGGTATGGAAGATGAAAATCAAGCAAGTGCAGGGATAATAGGTGCAGAGAAAGGGCATATATTTTTAAAAAAAATGTTGGATTTTTATGGAGAGGATATTTGGAATATCAATATATATACGATACCAGCAGTGATTCAATATATATTAAAAAAAGATTATGGCTTTGTGGGTCAGAATAAAATTATAGAGTTGAAGGATGGAATAAGAGTTTATCCCTATGAATATTTTTATCCATATCATTTTACAGAGGAGTTTTCCTATGAGAAAATAACTAAAAATACATATGGTATACACTGGTGGGGAAAGAGTTGGCATGGTAACAATAAAAAACTTTATTTTTTAGAATTTAAAACTTTAAAAGGTTATAAGAAAAAAATGGTAAATTTTCTTATTTTTTTTAATATTCTAGAACCTGCCAGAAAAATTTATGAAAAATTTATAAAAAAAGTATAGTGATATATTTTAAAATATTATTGAAAACTCAAGACTTTTAAAGAAAAATAAAAAAACTTTAAAAAAAATAAAAAAACTTGTTGACTTTATTTATAATTTGTGATATTATTATTAATGTCCGTGAGGGACAGCAAATCGTGACAGCGAGGAGCACCTTCAACTAGGAAGCCTGGGTGGCGGAATAGGTAGACGCACAGGACTTAAAATCCTGAGCTATCTGATAGCGTGCCGGTTCGATTCCGGCCCCAGGCACCACTTAATATATCGCGGGGTAGAGCAGTTGGCAGCTCGTCGGGCTCATAACCCGAAGGTCGTTGGTTCGAATCCAGCCCCCGCCACCAAAACAATCAAATAATAAAGATGGAAAATATGCGGGAGTAGCTCAGTTGGTAGAGCGTCAGCCTTCCAAGCTGAATGTCGCGAGTTCGACCCTCGTCTCCCGCTCCATAAAAATGCGTCATTAGCTCAGATGGTAGAGCACACGACTTTTAATCGTGTTGTCACTGGTTCGAGCCCAGTATGACGCACCATCTAATGTGTCTGTAGCTCAGCTGGATAGAGCAACGCCCTTCTAAGGCGTGGGTCAGGAGTTCGAATCTCTTCAGACACGCCA
>CAKOHT010000024.1 GCA_934085975.1 uncultured Cetobacterium sp. | reverse complement strand
GGATTAAAATTAAAAATTCGAATAATTGTAGCGGATAAAATCAGACCAAAAGAGGCGGCCAAGACCCTCTCAAAAGAACTTCTTAAGGATGCTTTTCTTGTACTTTCTAAACTTAGAATACAGATTGTGGCAGCCGAATATTTATATTCTAAGGAGAAAGAGTGAGCGATAAGCACAGCTACATATGGACCGATCATATTCTTTAGAACTTTGTGTCTATCATAAGTGCTAAGTTTATCAAATATCATAAAAAATCCTCCAGAGAATAAATTTTAATTTAAAAGGTTATTCGACAAACTAAAGTAAAAATCCTCCATCAAACCATAAATAAAAATATATTTCTAAATAAATATATTTTAGAAAAAATATTCTATTTCTTCTTGATTTTTTTGATTTTTAAATATATAATTCATTTTGTAAAAGTAAGATATTTATATGGGGTGAATGGAGATGAAAAAATTAAGTTTGACAAATAAAATTTTTATATCATTAATTATGGGAGTTATGAGTGGGCTGCTATTGTACCCATTTAGGAACGATTTAATAGTAAAAAAATATGTGATAGATTTTTTCTTTGATTTCCTAGGAACGGGATTTATAAGAGCAATAAGAATGATTGTGATACCGTTAGTTTTTTGCTCTTTAACTGTTGGGGCAGCAGGTGTTGAAGATATAAAAAAATTAGGAAGAGTGGGAGTAAAAACTTTAGCTTTTTATCTGGGAACTACAGCAGTGGCAATAACCTTAGCCCTAGGAGTTGGCTCTTTAATAAATCCGGGAAAGGGAGTTATTTTATCTCAAATTGTAACAAGTAATGTTTCAGTAAATGAAGTAAAACCATTTGTAGAGGTTTTGTTGGGAATGATACCAATAAATCCAATGGAAGCCTTAGCTAAAGGAGATATGTTACAGATAATAGTATTTGCAATTTTGTGTGGTGTAGGTATGGCAATATTGGGAGATAAAGTCTCGACAGTTAGAAAGGGAATGGAGGAGTTAAATAGCTTGGTTCTAAAGTTGGTTGAAATTATAATGCAATTGGCTCCATTTGGAGTATATGGATTGATTGGAAAAACGTTTGCAACACTGGGGTATGTGGCAATGTTGCCGCTACTAAAATATTTTATAGGTGTAATTATTGTTTTATTATTACATTATTTGATAACATATCAAAGTTTATTGATTTTTGTGGCTAAATACAATCCTATTAAATTTTTGAAGAAATTTTCTGGACCAATGATGGTAGCATTCTCAACTTCTTCAAGTAGTGCAACTCTACCAGCTTCTATGGAAACAATGCAAGATGAATTTGGAGTATCTAAGACAATATCTTCATTTACGCTTCCTTTGGGAAGTACGATAAATATGGATGGAACCGCAATAATGCAGGGAGTTGCAACAATATTTATAGCTCAAATATACGGTGTTAATTTGACAATGGGAGATTTTGTAACAGTGATTATAACAGCAACATTGGCATCAATAGGAACAGCGGGAGTTCCCGGAGTCGGAGTTATAATGCTGGGAATGGTATTGCAGCAGATTGGTTTACCTTTGGAGGGAATGGCTCTTGTGATGGGAATTGATAGGTTTGTGGATATGTTTAGAACGACTGTGAATATAACAGGGGATGCAGTTTGTACATTGATTGTGGCAAGAACAGAGGGAGAGCTAAAAGAGAAAGAGATGGCTATATCAGTTGAAGAAAAAAGATACCCAATATAGGTATCTTTTTTTATTGTAAGTTTTAATTTGCGATATGAAGAATCTCTTTAAAATCATTGGGAAGAGATGCTTGAACTTGAATTTTTTTTCCAGTTTCGACATCTGTGAAAATCAGTTTAAAAGCGTGAAGAAGTTGTCTCTTAGCCCGAATGTCTTCCCCACCATAGAGTTCATCTCCTAAAATGGGATATCCGACCAAAGACATATGGGCACGAATCTGATGAGTTCTTCCCGTAAAAAGTTCTAACTCAACCAAAGTTAAGTTTTCGTTTGGAAAACGTTCCAAAACTTTCATATAAGTCTTAGCAGTTTGTCCACCAGTTTCAGGACTCATCTCTTTTCGTCTCAGCTCATCCCCCTCTTTACCGATAGGAATCTCTATCATCATTTCATTTTCTTTGATAATACCTTTGACAATGGCTTGATAAAATTTGGATACTTTTTCTTTATCACTCTGCAAAAAAGCCTGTGTATAGGCATTTTTTGTTACAACAATCAATCCAGAGGTATTCATATCTAAACGATTGAAAAACCTAGGAGGCTGTATTTTACCAGTTTGTTCTTGAAGGTAGTAGATAACTCCATTTGCTAGTGTCAAGTCCGTCTTTTTTGTAGTTGGGTGAACAACTAAATAGGGGTCTTTATCAATAATAAGTAGATTTTTATCCTCATATATAATTTTTAAATCCATTTTAATAGATTTGATTCCAACTTCCTTTTCTTTTTCTTTGACTAAAAGTCTCGCATTTTTTTTTACTTGTTTTGTAGTTTTGGTTCTTTTACCATTCAAATAGACTTCGACATTTCTAATACCTCTTCCAGAATATCCTTTTTCTCTGAGATATTGTGAAATTTTCATATTGTGAAATTCAGATTCAACAACGAATTTTTTCATACTTCCACCTTTAAAAATTGATTTTATTTTCAATATTTTATAATGAAATTAAGAAAAAAACAACCTTTTGATTTTAAATTGACAAAAAATTGATCACAACAACATTAGTGTATAAGTATACTAGTGTTGTATGAAATTAGAGTTTGACAGACTATTAAAAAGTAAAAACTTTAGTAAAAAACTAAAGAAATTAAAGACTGACCAAATATATTTCGACTAAAAATTCAAAATTAACCAAATGTTGAAAAATAGAAATTAATGATTTACATATTAACGTAAAGGTTGTAATATAAACATATTATGGATTAAATAAAAATTCAAATAACAGGGAGGCAAAGTAAGGATGGGATACAAAATAACAGCAGAAAATTTTGATAGCTTGTTAAAAAATCTTAGTAAAGAGTATAAGATTTATGCTCCAAAAAGATTTCCTAAACAGGGAAGATATTCAGATACCGACATTGTGAGATATGATAGAGTTTATTCGGCAGATGAGATTGTACATGATGAGAAATCAGATTATGCAGCAAAGGAAGCATTAAGCCCTATAACAGAAACAGTTTTATATTTTACAGATGCAGACTACAGAGAGACAAAAGTTGTTGACGATAGACCAATGCTTGTATTCGCAAGAGCTTGCGATATTCACTCAATAAAAAGATATGATGAAATTTTCTTGAGAAATGGTGGATTTGAAGATTCATACTATAAAAGAATGAGAGAAAAGACAAAGTTCATATTGATGGAGTGTCCAACAAAAGGTTGGGATACGTGCTTCTGTGCTTCAATGGGTACTGCATTAGCAGATGAATACGCATTTGGAGTAAAGTTTGATGGGGAAGAAGTTCTAGTAGAAACTAAAGATGAACTATTTAACTCTTGCTTTGCAGGAAATGATGAAATCGATTTTACAGTAACTCCAGTTGTAGAAAACGAAAGAGTTGTTAGAATTCCAGAAATAAATGATAAAGATACTCAATTAGCAGTGAAATCTTTAGATATGTGGAAAGAGTTTGACAAGAGATGTTTGATGTGTGGAAGTTGTACTGTATCATGCTCTACGTGCACTTGCTTCACAACATATGATATGAATTATAGTTCTGATACAGATGCGGGAGAGAGAAGAAGAATAAATGCTTCTTGCCACGTTGATGGATATACAGAGATGGCTGGAAATCATTCATTCAGAAAAACTGGTGGAGAAAGAATGAGGTTTAAAGTTATGCACAAAATTCATGATTTTAAGAAGAGATTTAAAGAGAATCATATGTGTGTTGGATGTGGAAGATGTGATGATAAGTGTCCAGTGTTTATATCTTTCTCAACTACTGTAAACAGACTAGCTGCAGAGGTTGATAAACTAAATGGAGGTAATAAGTAATGGAAAATGTAATAATGCCAACACCATATAGACTTTTGGATGTAAAAAAAGTTACTGATATAGAGTATCTATTTAGAGTTGAATATCCAGAAGCAGGAAATATAAAATCTGGACAATTTATGCAACTGTCTTTACCAAAAGTGGGAGAGTGTCCAATATCTGTTACAGATTTTTCTGCATCAGAGGGATGGGCAGAGTTCTTAATTAGAAAAGTTGGAACAGTAACTGATGAGATTTTTACTTTACACGCTGGAGATTTACTGCCAATGAGAGGACCTTATGGTAAAGGTTTTGATATAATTGATATAAAAAATAAAAAAGTGATTATTGTGACAGGAGGATCAGGATTAGCTCCAGTTAGATCTTTAATCAATCAAATTTATAAAAATCCAGAGGAAGTTCAGTCAATGGAGTTACTATTTGGATTTAAAGATGACGCTTCAATACTATTTAGAGATGAGATTATCAACTGGAGAAAAAAACATCCAATGGTATTAACAGTAGATAAAGGGTGCGGACTGGATGGTGAGTGTGTAGGACTTGTTACAGAGTATGTACCTCAGTTAAAAATGGTATCAGAAAATTTTGACGATTTGGAAGTTATAATCGTTGGACCACCTAATATGATGAAGTATACAGCTATCGAATTTGAAAAGTTAGGAGTTCCTACTGATAAGATTTGGGTTTCTTTTGAAAGAAAGATGTCATGTGCAGTTGGAAAATGTGGTCACTGTAGAATTGATGAAGTTTATGTATGTCTGGAAGGACCAGTATTTAACTATTCTCAAGCTAAATATCTAATCGACTAAAGGGGGTAAAATAAGTGAATCACGATATAAATATAACTAAACTAAAATTAAACTGCTTCCGTCAATCAAAAGTACCTGGAGAGTTCATGATCCAACTTCGTGTTCCAGGTGGATTAATTGAAGCTAAATATTTAAAAGTAATACAAGATATTGCAGAGAGATGGGGAGATGGAACATTCCATATGGGTATGAGACAAACTCTTAATGCTCCTGGAATAAAGTTTGAAAATGTGGATGCGGTAAATGCGTATTTAGAAGAGTATATTAAGGAAGTAGATGTAGAGGCTTGTGGAGTTGACATGGAAGTTAACAAAGCAGGATATCCTACTATCGGTGCTAGAAATATCATGGCGTGTATCGGAAATTCTCACTGTGTAAAAGCTAATATCAATACTTGGGAGTTGGCAAGAAAACTTGAAAAGCAAATTTTCCCAAGCCACTACCATATAAAAATGACAATAGCAGGATGTCCAAATGACTGTGCTAAAGCTCATTTTAATGATTTTGGAATAATAGGTGTAACTATGCCAATATATGTAAAAGAAAGATGTCTTGGATGTGGAAGATGTGTTAAAGTATGTGAACATTCTGCTACAAGAGTTTTAAAATTAGAAAACTATAGAATTTTAAAAGATACTTGCTGCTGCGTAGGATGTGGAGAGTGCGTTGAGGCATGTCCATCATCTGCATGGGTAAGAGCAGAACAAAAATTATATAGAGTGTTAATAGGTGGAAGAACAGGAAAACAATACCCAAGAATGGGGAAAATGTTTTTAAACTGGGTTACAGAGGACGTAGTTATCCAAGTTATTGGAAACTGGCAAAAATTCTCTGCCAATGTTTTACATCATAAACCTATGTATATTCATGGAGGTCATTTAATTGATAGAGCTGGGTATCAAAAGTTTAAAGAGATGATTCTTGATGGAGTGGAGTTAAATCCAGAAGCACAGGTGGCACAAAGAATTCTATGGGCAGAGACAGAATACAGAGCTAATATCAACGTTAAGCCAATTTCTAAGCACTCAAGTCCGGGGGATTTATATACTCTAGAAAAGCCTTTTAATTATGAGGGTGGACACTAGAATTAAATTTTTAAATTAAAATATATTTATAGTAATGGGGACCTCAAAAGGGTTCCCATTAGTTATGTTTAGAACTTTGAATAGGAGTTCAACAAGGGGGAGTTATGTCTAAAATATTAAAAGGTGTATCGTTAAATGTTTTTATAGCGATAATTTCGATACTTCTATACGGTACAGAAGTGAATAGAGCACTTCATATTAGTTCTTTATTATATGCAATTGTGATAGGAATGTTGATTTCTAATTTTACTAGTTACGCATCAAAAAGTGATTTTCAACCCGGAATAGCTTTTACAAGTAAGAAAATTTTGAGATTAGGAGTTATTTTATTAGGTTTTAAATTAAGCTTGGGTGAATTGACAAAGCTAGGAATTTTAGGAGTTACACTTATAGGTGTGATGATTATTATCACTCTAATAAGTGTAATAAAAATAGCTGAAAAGTTAGGATTGAGCGAAAAAATGGGAATATGTTTAGCAGCAGGAACAGCGATTTGTGGAGCATCAGCAGTAGCAGCAGTGGCGCCAATAATAGAAGCAGAAGAAGAAGATACTGCTTTTGGAATAGGGGCAATAACGTTGTTTGGAACAATTGCTATGTTTGCTTTCCCAGCTTTGTATAGAATGTTTAATATGAACGATATATTCTATGGAGCCTGGGTAGGAATTACGTTGCCAGAAGTAGCAGAAGTTGTAGCAGCTGGTGGTGCTGTAGGTTCAGATATAGCAGAATCAATGGCGATTTTATCAAAATTAACAAGGGTCGTTTTTTTGGTTCCAGTATCCATAGGATTTGCAATTTGGCAATCAAGAAGAACTAAATCAGACTTAAACAAGAAAATAGATAAACCCTATTATGTTCTTTGGTTTATCGTAGTTGTTATATTAAATTCATTAAATATTTTAGCACCAGAAATAAAACAAGGAGTTTTAAGTTTTGGAAATATTGTCTTAACAACAGCAATGGCTTCATTGGGTTTAAAAACGAATATTAAAAAAATGGTAAAAGCTGGAATAAGACCTTTAATCGTTGGATTATTAGGGATGATAATAATTCAAATAATTGGATTTACAGGAGCATATTATTTATTTTAACAATGTTTGGGCGAAAAAATTTCTACCTCTTTTAGTGGTAAAATGAAGCGCCTTTTTTTCTTTTACAATCTTGTCTAAATATGATAAAATATGTTCGAATTTGATTTGAAAACTAGGATTAATTAGGGAGGAAAGATGAATAAAAATTTAAAAATTTTTGGTTTGATGGGGTTAGTCTTAGCTCTTTCTGCTTGTAAAGTATTACCGCCAAAAGATGGAGAGTACGAGCTTACTTTAGTTCATGTCAATGATGTTCATGGTAGGGCAAAAGAGGGGCAATTTGATGGTGTGGGATTAGCTAGAGTGGCTACTATAGCTAAGGCTTTAGAGCAGGATAAAAATAATGGAAAGGTACTATTGATAGATGCTGGAGATACAATGCACGGGACAACTTTTGCTACTCTGACTAAGGGTGAATCAATGGTTGAAACTCTAAATGCAGCTGGTCTTGACTATGCAACTTTAGGAAATCATGATTTTAACTATGGACAAGAGAGATTAGAAGAGTTATTGTCTATGCAAAAATATAAAACATTGGCAGCAAACGTTGTGGATAAAACAACAGGGAAGCCAATTGCAGGGACATATGATATCAGAAAAATAGATGGGAAAAAAGTTGGATTCTTTGGTTTAGCAACTCCTGAAACATATTTTAAGACTAATCCAAATAATGTAAAAAATATAACGATAGCGGATCCTATCGCAACAGCTAAATCAGTTGTTGCTCAGATGAAAAAAGAGGGAGTTACATTTATTGTTGTAATAGCACATTTGGGAGACGACGAGAGTACAGCGAAAAAATTACAAAGTGTAGGATTAGCTGAGGCTGTACCTGAGATAGATTTAATTATTGACGGACACAGTCACACTGAGTTAAAAGAGAAAAAGATAGTTAATGGAGTGACTATAGTACAAACAGGAGAGTATGCTAAAAACGTTGGAGTAGTAAAGGTTGATTTTGATAAATTAAAAAATAGAAACGAAGCGATAGATTATACGCTATATACAAAGAACGTAATCATGAGTGGAGATAATCCAGTTCCAGAAGATGAAAAGGTAAAGGAAAAAATAGATGAAATCTCTAGAAAACAGGAGATGATAACTAATGTTAAAGTTGGAGAATCTAAAATTTTGTTAGAGGGAGATAGAGCTTTTGTTAGAACGGGAGAAACAAATCTTTCACAATTGATAACGGATGCTATGTTGTGGAAAACAGGTGCAGATGTTGCAATTACAAATGGTGGTGGGATTAGAGCTTCTATCAATCCGGGAGAGGTTACAGTAGGAGATATAATCAGCGTATTACCATTTGGAAACTACGTGATTACAAAAGAGGTGAAGGGATCAGATTTACAAAAGGCTGTTGAAAACGGAATAAGATCATATCCAGAATCGTTAGGTGCAATGGCTCAAGTTGCAGGAATGACAGTTAAATTCAATATTAAAAATCCAGCTTATAGAAAGGTTTTAGAAATTAGAGTAGGAAATGAGAAGTTGGATCCAAATAAGACATATGTGGTGGCAACAAATGACTTTATGGCAGCTGGAGGAGATGGGTACTCATCTTTAGCTGGTGGAAAGGAGTTAGGACATTATCCTGCTTTGGATGAGGTATTGATTGAGTACATCCAAAAAGTTGGGTTAGAGGGTAGAGATAAAGTAGTTCCTAGATTGATACCGAAAAAATAAAAGGGGTTATAGATGAATATAGAATCTTTAAGAAAAAAGTTGGTGTTAGCCTTTATAGTAATAGGGTTGTTGCTGGGAATATACGAGGCAAATAAACCGGGACCGTTAGTTGTTGAAGAGATGGGAAATGGATATAACGGTGATTTAACTGTAAAGCTAGAGATAAAGCCAAAGGGAAATGGAATTAAAATCATTGGGGTTGATATTACTCACCAAGATACACCACCAATAGCTAATCCAGCTATTGAAACTTTAAAAGCGCATATTTTAAAAAATCAAAATGCAGAGTTTGATGCTGTATCAGGAGCGACATATACATCAGAAGGGGTAAGAGAGGCGACTGCAAAGGCATTAGAAAAAGTTAAACACTAAAAAAGAGGGTCAACGACCCTCTTTAAATTTGTATTAATATGCTGGGAAAATTTGAATTTCAACTCTTCTGTTTTGAGCTCTACCAGAAGGTGTTGAATTGCTAGCGATAGGTCTATCAGGTCCAAAACCATTGATAGTTATTCTATTTGGATTTACTCTTCTACTAACTAGATAATCAGCGACACTTCTCGCTCTTTTAACTGATAAATCCATGTTATAAGAGTATGCACCGGTATTATCAGTATTACCCGAAATAACTATTCTTGTTTCAGGATATTGATTTAAAACAGCAGCAATATCGTTTAAAGGTGCATAAAAGCCACTTCCGATAACATATCCATTTGTTGGAAATGTAACTCCACCTGGTAGATTAAGATTTATATAGTTTCCTTCATCAGTAACTTTAACTTGAGTATTTTGTAATCTAGCTTGTAGTTCTTTTGTCTGTTGATCTTTATATGCTCCCCAACCTAAACCAGCTAGAGCTCCAATTCCAGCTCCGATAAGAGTTCCTTTTGTATCCTGACCGATTGCTTGTCCAATTAAAGCACCTACTGCAGCTCCACCAGCTGTACCAGTAGTTTTGTTGTTGTATTCAGTAGCTGTACACGCACCAAAAAGAGAACCGGCTAAAAGAATAGAGCAAATAAGTTTTGTATTTTTCATTATAAAAAACCTCCTTGATTAAAAATGATTATAAATATTATAAAAAAACTTTTTGAATCTGTATATAAAATATTATTCTTTTTTAGTAAAATCAATCCTTTTTTTTTAAAACGTAAATAAAAAATAAAAAAATAAAAAAGCTTGTTGACACAAATAATAATTTATGATACTATAGCTTTGTAGCAAACGAAAGTGAGCTCTCAAAAATAAATAAGTCGGAATATAGCGCAGTCCGGTAGCGCACCTGCCTTGGGAGCAGGGGGCCGCAAGTTCGAATCTTGCTATTCCGACCATTTGCGGGAGTAGCTCAGTTGGTAGAGCGTCAGCCTTCCAAGCTGAATGTCGCGAGTTCGACCCTCGTCTCCCGCTCC
>CAKOHT010000023.1 GCA_934085975.1 uncultured Cetobacterium sp. | reverse complement strand
AACTGAAATAAGAGATATTCTTCTTCCTAAACTTATGAGTGGAGAAGTTGAGGTATAATGAAATGCAAAAGTTGTGACGGAAAAATGATTAAAGTTTCTGATTTAACTTTAGAAGAGATAGAAAATTTTCTAAATAATAATCCTTTAAAATCTTTGAACAAATTAGAAAATGGAGAGGGAGTTCTTGTTTATTATAGAGAGAAAAATTTTTTTGATGAAAATGAGTTTTATGGTAATAAAATTCAATTTAGGAAAGTGGAAAAAGTAGAAAATAATGAGTTAAAGTTATTTGGATTTAAGAATCTATTTTCTCTAGATAATCCAACTGTTGTATATGGAGAGCGTCTTCTATATACCTTAGTACCTATGAATGAAAGATATTTAAAAGTTTTAAAAGATGGACTAAAGAAGTTAGATAGTAATTACTCTGGAACTAAATTAAATAATATTTTAAAAAAAAGTTTTATGTTAGAAGAGTTTAAAAAGCAATATGATGGTTATGTTGAGGAAGAGGATTATATTCCAAAGATTACATATTACTCAGATGAAGATTTTCTGTTTTAAAAATGAGGTGAAAAAATTAAAATGACGCTAAAAAACATTCAATATGAAATCATAAAAGAGTATGATATCCCAGTGGAAAAGAGAATAGAAAACTGGGAAGTTGGAATAGGGCTAAATGAGATAGATGGATTAACCCCATCCTCTTATCTTATCCAACTTACGAAAGAATCTATAGAAGGAAAAAAGACCTTTGATGAAATAGAGATTGATCTAAAAAATTATTATAGTAAACAGGATAAAAATTCTATCAATTATTCTGAAATGGAATGTGACCTAGCCTCTACAAGAATTGCAAAACTTCTAGAAGATAGAGCTTTTGTTTTTAGTCCTATTCAACTGAAAAGTATTCATAGAAAACTTTTCTCTGAACTTCTACTGGATGAAAGAGATAACAGTATTGGAGAATACAGAAAATACAATATCTCTAAAAAAGAACCAGTTTTAAATGGTGATACTGTTATATATGGAGAGTACACCACAATAGATGAGTTTCTGAAATATGATTTTGAAAATGAAAGTAGTAAAAATTATTCTCAAATGAGTTTAGATAAGCAGGTTAAAAGTTTAGCTCGATTCACATCTGCAATATGGCAGATATACCCTTTTATAGAAGGAAACACTCGAACTATTGCAGTTTTCATTCAGAAATATCTTTTAAGTATGGGCTATTTTGTAAATAATGATCTTTTCAGAGAAAATTCAGTATATTTCAAAAATTCTTTGATAGCTTCAAATTACAGCAATATTCCAAAAAAATATCTCCTGATTTTACATATCTAGAAGAGTTTTTTTTAAAACTTTTATATAATAAAGAGATTGAATTAAAAGAGATAAAAATTTTAAAAATGAGGTGAGAAGAATGAAAGTTAATAAAGAAAGTATTTTATCTGTTTTAAAAGCGTTGGATAAAGAAAAGTATTCAATTTTAGAAATTGGATTATTTGGAAGTTATGCTAGGGAAGAAGAAACTGATAGTAGTGATATAGATATAATTGTAAAAATAGAATTTAAAAAAGGCATGTATAGAAATTTTTGTGCTTTGCAAGAGGAGTTAGAAAATACTTTTGGAAAAAAAGTAGACTTAGTTGAAAAAAGTGTTTTTGATTATAAGTTTAAAAACCCAGATGTAAAAGATTATAAAGAAAAGGTAAAAGAAGAAATACTAGGAAGTGTGATATATGTCTAAAGCCAAAAGAAATATAATACAGTTTACTTATGACATTGAAGAGTTTATTGAGTATATTCAAGAAGAGATGGTAAATAAGTCATTTAACGATTTTGCTCTAGATAAAAAAAGTATTGGGTATATAGAAAGACAATTAGAAAAAATAGGAGAAGCTGTTACTCAAATACAAAAGTTGGATAAAGATATTTTAACTAAAATTTATAATAATAGAAGTTACTGGGAAGGAATAAAAGGAGTTAGAAATAGATTAATACATGAATATTGGGGAACTAGTATTCAAATGATTTATGAAATTTCTGTAGACGAAATGGATGAATTATTAGATTACATAAAACAAATAAGAAAGTTGGAAAAGAGTCAAATAAGCTAGTAGTGGGGGTAGCAATGAATTTTACAGAGGATGAATTAGAAGTAGCCTATCTTGAAATATTAGAATCTTTGGGATGGGAATGTATTGATGGTAGAAAACTAGAAAGAGATGACTATCATTCAGTAGTATTAGAAGAGAATTTAAGAGAAGTAGTTTATAACATAAATAAAGAGATGCCATCTTCAGCTAAAGAGGAAGCTATTAGAAAAGTAATATTGCTTTCACATCCTAACTTGATTAGAAGCAATGAAGAGTTTCATAATATGCTAGTCAATGGAGTGGATGTAGGAGAGTATAAAGACAAAGATGGGAACAAACGTTCTGGTGGAAAAGTATATTTAATAGATTTTAAAAATATTAAAAAAAATGAGTTTCAAGCTATAAATCAATTTACAATAGTGGGAAAATCTAAACGTAGACCAGATATAATCCTATTTATCAATGGACTACCTCTTGTAGTTATAGAGTTAAAATCTCTAAGTAATGACAATGTAGGTATAAAAGAAGCATATACTCAAATTGAAAGATACAAATATGAGATTACAGATCTTTTTAAATATAACTCTTTTATCGTTATAAGTGATGGAGTTAATGCAAAAGCTGGAACTATATCGTCAACCGAAGAAAGATTTATGAGTTTTAGAAGTATTGATGGAGTTAGTATAGCAGATACAAACTCTTTAATGATGGAAGTTTTAACTCGTGGAATGCTATCTAAGGAAAGAGTATTAGAATTAACTCATGACTATATCCTGTTTCTTCAAAGTAAAAATGAAAAGATAAAGATATTAGCTCAGTATCACCAGTTCTTTGCCATAAAAAAAGCACTGGAAAAGACAGCAGATGCTCGTAGCAATGATGGAAAAATCGGTGTTGTTTGGCATACTCAAGGTAGTGGGAAATCTCTAACTATGACATTTTATACAGGGCAACTTATGAAAAAGTTTAATAATCCAACAGTTATAGTTTTAACTGATAGAAATGACTTGGATAATCAACTTTTTGGAACTTTCTCAAAAGCTCAAAGTTATCTAATAGAGACACCAAAACAAGCAGACGATAAAGACAGATTAAAAGAACTACTAAATGTAAGTAGTGGTGGTATAATATTTTCTACAATACAGAAGTTTGCTCCTAAATCTGGAGAGATTGTAGAGGTTATTAGTACTAGAAATGACATATATATTATAGCTGATGAGGCTCATAGATCACAGTATGGTTTAGATGCTAAAATGGATGTAGATGGAAATAGTAAATACGGTTATGCTAAACATATTCGTGATGCACTTCCCAATGCAAATTATATTGGATTTACAGGAACTCCCATAGACTTTGATGATAAATCTACAACTGCTGTATTTGGTGACTATATAGATACTTACGATATGACAAGAGCTGTTGAAGATGGAGCTACTGTTAAAATCTATTATGAAAATAGATTTATAAAGCTAGACATTCCATATCCTGTTTTATCTGAACTTGATGGTGAGTTTGAAGAGATTATGGAAGGTCAAGAGAAAATGACTGTTGAACGTACTAAAAAAGATATTACAAAAATAGAAGCTATTATCGGTTCTCAAAATAGAATAAGAACTTTGGCAGAGGATTTTATAGAACACTGGGAGATGAGAAGAGATAACGCCTTTGGTAAATGTATGATAGTAGCTATGTCTCGTAAAATATGTGTGGATTTATATAACGAGATTGTAAGTTTAAGACCAGAGTGGCATAATGAAGATAAGACTAAGGGAAAAATAAAAGTTGTTATGACAAGTGATATTAGTAAAGACCCCATGGAGTTTAAACAACACTTTACTACAAAGCAGGAAAGAGAAGAGCTTGCTAATAGAATGAAAGATGACAGTGACGAGTTAGAGATTGTTATAGTTCGTGATATGTGGCTAACAGGGTTTGACGTTCCATCAATGCATACTATATATATTGATAAACCTATGGTAGGACACAACTTAATGCAAGCTATTGCAAGGGTAAATAGAGTATACAAAGATAAAACTGGTGGCCTAGTTGTAGACTATATTGGAATAGGAGATGCACTTAAAAAAGCACTAAGACAATATACACCAAATGATCAAAAGTGCACTGGAGTAGATACAGAAAAAGCTGTGGCACTTATGATTGAACACTATGAGATTGTAAAAGAGATATTCCATCACTTTGATTATTCAAAATATAAAAGCAGTAGTGCTTTAGAGCGTGCTAGAATTATTATAGAGGGTATGGATTACATCTTAGGTTTTGAAAATGATGACCCCGGAATTAAGAAAAGATTTATTGATAATGTTTTAGCACTGGCTAAGGCTCATTCTCTATGTATAACAACTCGTGATGGACAGGCTTTAAATGATGAGATAAGTTACTTTAAAGCTGTTAAAGCTAGTGTTATTAAGTTAGAAACTGAGGATAAAGGAGAGAATCCTAAAAAACTAACTCAGGCTCAGATAAATGAAAAGATAGCTTCACTTATGGCTAAGACGATTATATCTGAAGATGTTATAGATGTTTATTCACAGTTAGGACTTAATAATCCAGATATATCTATTCTTTCAGATGAGTTTCTAAAAGAGGTTGAGAAGATAAAGTATAAAAACTTAGCTGTTGAGATGTTAAGAAAACTAATAGAGGGTAAGATTAAATACTCTAGTAGAAAAAATCTAGTGGTGGCTGAAAAGTTTTCAGAAAGACTTCAAAAATCTATGAGTTCTTATAGAAATAAGGTTTTAACAAGTTTAGAGATAATGGAAGAACTTATAAGGATGGCTAAGGAGTTTATGGAGACTCATAAAGAGGGTGATTCACTTGGTTTAACAGAGGATGAGGTAGCTTTCTATGATGCTTTAACTCGTGATGAAAAAGTAAAAGAGATGTTAGGTGATGATATACTGGTACAGATAACAAAAGAGCTGACAGGAACTATTAGAAAAAATATGACTATAGATTGGTATGATAAAGAGAGTGTACAAGCTAAGATGAGGACATCTATAAGAAGACTTCTTAAAAAGTTTGGTTATCCTCCAGAAGACACAGAGGATGCAACAGAACTTGTGTTAAAACAAGCTAAGGTAATGTGTGAAGAGAGTGTAATGTAGGAATAAAAGCCAGCGACTCACATCTTTAACGGGAGTATAAATAATTTTGTGTAAATAATAATTGCAGACCTTCTAGATTAATGATGTAATATCATTAAAATCTAGGAGGTTTTTTATGGCAAGAAAAAGAATTGTTTCTGAATCTAGAAAAAAAGTTATTCAAGATTTTCTCGCAGAATATCAACCTAAAACTGCTAAAGAATTGCAAGAAATTCTCAAGGATTTAATGGCTGATACTGTTCAATCTATACTTGAAGCTGAAATCGAGGATGAGTTAGGATACTCAAAATATGATTACCAGAATAAAGAGACTACAAACTCTAGAAATGGTTATTATCCTAAAACTATTACTGCTTCTGATGGAGAATTTGTTGTCGATATTCCCAGAGATAGAGAGGGAATTTTTGAACCTAAAGTTGTTAAAAAGTATGAAAATGATATTTCTTCTATTGAAGATAAAATACTTTCAATGTATGCTAAGGGAATGACTACGCGTGATATTCAAGATCATATTAAAGATATATATGGATTTGATGCGTCTCCTAGCTTAGTATCAAAGATTACTGATAAAGTGCTTCCAATTGCTAAACAATGGCAAGGAAGACCACTACAAAGGCTTTATGCGTCTATATGGATGCAATCCATTTTAATGTTAAACAAGATAATCAAGTTGTTAAAAAAGCAGTTTATGTTGCTATTGGAGTAAAAATTAATGGAACAAAAGAAGTTCTGGGACTTTGGATAGGGGCTAATGAAAGCTCCAAATATTGGTTAAGTGTTTTAACTGAAATCAGAAATAGAGGAGTTGAAGACATTTTAATTATTTCTATTGATAATTTAAAAGGTTTTTCTGAAGCTATACAAGCAGTATATCCATATACAGAGATACAAAAATGTATATAGTCCATCAAATTAGAAATTCAACAAGATTTGTAAGTTACAAAGATTTAAAATCTTTTACATCAGACTTAAAAGAAGTTTACAAAGCAACTACAGAAGAAATAGCGCTTGGTAACCTAGATAAATTTGAAGAAAAATGGGGTAAAGCAATAGGATCTTGGCGAGCTAATTGGCATGAACTATCGAGTTTTTTTAAATATCCACCAGATCTTAGAGAATTAAAATTAAAAAATATTAGATCTATTAATCTAGAAAAATTACTGAGGTTTACACAAAGATTTAAACACTCTCAAAATTTGAGAAAGTTTTTTCTAAACGAATTTTATTAAATTTTTTACTTTATCTGAACTTTTAATTCCCTCTATAATTTTTATTGAATTATATGATGAAGTTCCATTTGCTAATGGTTCTCCTCCATTTTCTAAACAATTTATTATATCTAAAATAGCTTCTATCATTCTTTCATTTTCGTTATTTTTTTGTTGAGTTTTTATTAATTTTAAAGATTCATAATTAGTACCCGCTGTATTAATTTCTGTTGAATATTGGTATAAATCATAAGCCAGTCCATTATTATATAGTTTTATTCGACCATTTTCTCCTAATATATTAGTTTTAGCAATATTTTCATAAGATTTTATAATGATTCCAACTTTATACATTTTTCTTTCTCCTCCTTTTTCACTTTTTTTAGAGCAACAATACATCCACTAATAACTATTAAAGCTCCAATACCTTGATTTAAACTTATTTTTTCTCCTAATGTAAAATAACCCACAATAGCTGTTGACAAAGGTATTATTAATTGAATTATATTAAAAACAACAACTCCTTGTTTTTGAACTATATAAAAAGCCATTAACATTCCTGTTAACATTCCATAAATTCCTGCTAAACTTAATCCAACTAATAAACCGGTCCCAACTTCTTTAAGTTGAATAATTTTTCCAGTATTAATAGCTAGTGTCAAATAAATTAATCCCGATAGAGTTGCTGTTGAAGCACTTATAACTATTGCATGTAATTTTTTAGCTACATTCTTTACAATTAGATTTTGAATGGATTGTATAAAAATTGCTGTTCCTAAAAACATGGCTCCTTTAATAAAATCAGTACTATTACTATTTTTATTTCCATAAATAACAAAAATTAAAGACCCTATTATTGCTAAAAAACTTCCTATATAAAAATTTTTATTTTTAATCCGCTCTCTTTCATCTTTATAAAAAATCGCAGCCGTAAGAATAGCTAATGGCATTGCTAAAATACCAAAAATACTTCCAGCTAATGCTGATGTGTTTTTTAATCCATTTATAACAAAATACATATTTCCAGTCATAAATATTCCTAATAATAAAAGTTTAAAAATTATGGTAGGTGTTTCGAGTATCTTTTTTAATTCTTTTCTAAATTTAAATAAACAAATTAAGATAAAGAGTATTCCTCCAGAAAGAAATCTAACTGCATTATTATTAATTGTTTCAAAATTCATACTCATAAATCTCATAATTGGAAATCCAAATTCCATTAGAATAATGTAAAAAATTCTAACTAAATATTCGTTATTCATTAAAAACCTCCAAATATAGTATTTATAAATATAATACTATTAGTTTTTTAAATTATCAATCTTTTTTTTGTTCTCGAGAACATTTTTTGTTTTTTCTAAATATATAGTGTAATTGTCAAATATTTTTTATTTTTTGATTAAAAAATACTAGAATAATGGGTTATATTTTACTCTAAAAATAATTGACTTTACAATACTGAAAAGGTATACTTTGATTGAATATCAAATAAAATGAATTTTAGGAGGCAAGAGAAATGAGTAAAATAGTAGTAGTTGGAGCAAATCACGCTGGAACAGCAGCAATCAACACAATTTTATCAAACTATCCGAATGAAGAGGTTGTAGTATTTGATAAAAACTCAAACATTAGTTTTTTAGGATGCGGAATGGCTTTGTGGATAGGAAAACAAATTTCAGGACCTGAAGGTTTATTCTATTCTTCTAAGGAAAAATTAGAGTGTAATGGTGCTAAAGTTCATATGGAGACTGAAATTAAAAAAGTAGATTTTGAAAATAAAGTTGTGTATGGAGTAAATAAGAATGGAGTTGAAGTATCAGAGAGTTATGATAAATTGATATTGTCAACAGGTTCATTACCAATAGAGCTATCGATTCCGGGTGAAGATTTAAAAAATGTACAATTTGTTAAACTATATCAGCATGCTGAAGATGTAATAAAAAAATTAGAAAATCAAGAATTAAAAAATATAGTGGTGATTGGAGCAGGATATATAGGAGTTGAATTGGCTGAAGCTTTTCAAAGATGTGGAAAAAATGTTGAATTAGTTGATTTAAGTGATAGTTGCTTATCGGGATATTATGATTCAGAATTTAGAGAGATGATGAAAGAGAATCTAGTACAAAATGGAGTAAAAGTAAATTTCGAAGAAAAAGTTTTGGAATTAAAAGGAACAGATAGAGTTGAGGAGGTAGTAACTGATAAAAAGATATATAAAGCAGATATGGTTATTTTAGCAGTTGGATTTACACCAAATAATATATTGGGAAAAGACTCATTAGAGTTATTTAAAAATGGAGCTTATAAGGTTGACTTAACTCAAAAAACGAGTTTAGATGACGTTTATGCTATCGGGGATTGTGCAACAATATATGATAATTCGATAGAGGATACAAACTATATAGCTTTGGCAACAAATGCAGTTCGTTCAGGAATAGTTGCAGCTCACAATATTTGTGGAACTAAGCTTGAAAGTATAGGGGTTCAAGGATCAAATGGAATTTCAATCTATGGGTTAAATATGGTTTCAACAGGATTAACACTAGAAAAAGCTTTACATTTAGGATATGAGGCTACATCTACAGAGTTTGCAGATTTACAAAAACCAGGATTTATAGAGCATGATAATGAAAAAGTATTTTTAAAAATAGTTTATGATAAAATTACAAGAAGGGTTTTAGGAGCTCAGATAGCTTCTAGACAGGATATTTCTATGGGAATTCATATGTTCTCTTTGGCAATACAAGAAAAAGTAACAATAGATAAAATTAAATTATTAGATATTTTCTTCTTACCTCATTTTAATCAACCATATAACTACATCACAATGGCAGCACTGGGAGCAAAGTAAAATAAAGATACTAAAAAATAATGTAGTTTCTTGACATGTGAGTAGAGATATTAGATAATAGGATATAGTATCAGTTATAGGAGGATTCAACAATGAGAAACAAAAAAATAATTGCTATGTTATTATTAACAACATCTTTATTAGGAGCGTGTAGCTCAGCAACAACGACAAATAAAAAAACTAGTGGAGCTGCAACAGGAGCAGCTGCAGGAGCTTTAATAGGGCAGTTAGTTGGAAAAGATACGAAGGGAACTTTAATCGGAGCAGGAATTGGAGCTTTAGCAGGATTAGGATGGGGAGCATATAAGGATGCTCAGTACAAAGAGTTTTTAGATGCTCTGAATAGTACAAATATCACAGTTACTAATAACGAAGATAACATAAATTTAAGATTGCCAGGAGAATCATCATTTAAAAGTGGAAGTGCCGTTTTGAATGGAGGGTTCTATGCACCATTAAATTCAATAGCATATATTATGAATAAATATCCAGAAACAAAAATTCAAGTTTCAGGATATACGGATAACACAGGAAATCCTAATTCGAATTTGAACTTATCATTGCAAAGAGCCCAAAGTGTAGCAAACTATTTATCAGCTCAGGGGGTTTCACCAAGCAGAATTTCAAGTATAGGATACGGAGATAGAAACCCAGTTGCTTCAAATGCTACAGCTGAAGGTAAGGCATTAAATAGAAGAGTGGAGATAAATATCTATCAGCAATAAATAAAAAAGGCTTTTTAGCCTTTTTTTATTATTATTTAGGAAATTATAATTTTTTGAAATTGTCCTTAAAAATTGTAAGAACTAAGATTTAGCTACTAAATTTAT
>CAKOHT010000022.1 GCA_934085975.1 uncultured Cetobacterium sp. | reverse complement strand
CATAAACGCTGAAAGTACTTGGGGGGCAGCCCCCTGGAAGGATAGGAAGTTGCCAATCTTTTTTTATTTTTTGTAAATTTATGTTATAATTTAACAGATATATATAATTATAAAGAGGTGGTATATGAAAAATATATTAGTTACTGGTGGAGCAGGATATATTGGAAGTCATGCGGTAGTAGAGCTATTAGATTCAGGATACAATGTTATTGTTTTAGATAATTTAGAAAATGGATATATAGAGTTAGTTGATAGAAGAGCAAAATTTTATCGAGGTGATATAAGGGACATCTCCTCTTTTGAGAATATCTTTAAAGAAAATAAAATAGATGCAGTAATGAATTTTGCAGGTTATATAAAGGTTGGTGAAAGTGTTTTAAATCCAAATAAATACTATTTGAATAATACTTATGGGGTAATGAATATAGTCGAAGTTATGAAAAAATATAACGTAAAAAATATAATTTTTTCATCAACAGCTGCGGTTTATGGCGAAGTCAAGTGTGATGGAATGGTATATGAAGATTATCCAACAAATCCAATAAATCCATATGGTGCGAGTAAATTAATGGCAGAAAGAGTTATAGTAGATGCTGCAAAAGCCTATAGCATAAATTACTCTATATTTAGATATTTTAATGTGGGAGGAGCTCACGAAAAATATCATATAGGACAAAAAGGTGAGGGTGTAACAGCTTTAATTCCAATAATATTGCAAGTGGCAAAAGGAGAAAGAGAAAAGCTAAGTATCTATGGAGACGATTATTTAACAAAAGATGGAACTGGAATTAGAGATTACATCCATGTAGTCGATTTAGTAAGAGCTCATATCGCTGCATTACCGATATTAGATAGAAATATCAGTGGAGTCTATAATTTAGGTAATGGAAATGGATTTTCGGTTTTAGAGATGTTAAATGCGGCTAAAAAAGTTACAAATATAGATATAAAATCAGAAGTTATTGAAAGAAGAGTGGGAGATCCAGCGTCGGTGGTAGCATCTAGTGAAAAAGCAAGAGAAGTATTAGGATGGAAACCTGAATATGTAGATGTTGAAAAAATAATTGAAACAGCGTGGATTTGGTATAAAAGTCTTTAGAAAATTGAGGTGAATCATGGAATTTTTAAAAAAATTTTTTGTAAAAAGGAAAAAACAAGAGGATATAAAAAGTGAAGAGAGTAACACTAAAAAATTAGAATGTAGTAAAGAAAATTGTGGATGTAAAAGTTGCGAACATGAGGATGAGAAAAATGGAGATTACTTAAAAAATATTTGTATTCAAATAGAGACGATTCCATGTGAACCTAACCCCTATTTTGAAGTGAATGATGAGAGCGCAAAATTTTTTGAAGAGTTTGAGATAAGAATGACTACAATATACAGGATGTATAGTATAAATGGTATTTTTTTAAAAGAGTATCAAAAAGTCTCTAGAGAATCTTTGACGTCTACAAGAGACGATGAAAAAGAGTTTTCAAAATATAGTAAATGTTACTTTATAAATAATAATGCTTTTAAAGAGATACATCATATGAGTAGTTTGTTAAATATTTTTATGGTATTTGAAGTTTTATTAAAAAATATAACTAAAGATATCGCTTATGATAAGCATTTAGATTTAGAAGAGATTCAAAATAAAAATATGTCCTATCTGAATAGTTATATTTTATTTTTAGAGGAAACAATGAAAAATAGATTTTCTTTAAATGAAAATGAGAGAAATTTTATTGGAATTGTTAGAAAAATTAGAAACGACTATCTTCATGATTATATGACAGAGATACCGGAGTCAATAGAGAAAGAGATAGTTAAAATATTTAATTTAAGAACTGGAAAAAGAATAACTGTAGACGAATATTTTATAGAAAATACGTGTAAAATTTTTGGTGAGATTGCAAAAAGATTAGAAAGTTCATATTGGGAGTATAAAAATAAATTTCTTGAAAAATAAGGGGAGATTAGATTATGTTGGTTGTAGTTAGGGGAGCTGGAGATTTAGCAACAGGAGTTATCCATCGCTTGTATAAAAGTGGCTTTAAAATATTGGCTTTAGAAATTGAAAAACCTAGTGCTATTCGAAGAACAGTATCGTTTTCAGAGTGTATATACAATTTCAATGGAAAACAGATAGTTGAAGATGTAATAGCTAAAAAAATAGAAACAATTGATGAAATTAATGAGTGTTGGCTAAACAAAGAGATACCAATAGCAATTGATCCTTTGGGAGAGTGGATAAAAAAATTAAAACCCGATATCGTAATAGATGCTATTATAGCTAAAAAAAATTTGGGAACAACAATAAAAATGGCACCAATAACAGTGGGGTTAGGTCCAGGATTTATAGCAGGAGAAGATGTAGGAACTGTGATAGAGACAATGAGAGGGCATAATTTAGGACGAGTTATAAAAATTGGCGAAGCTGAAAAAAATACTGGGAATCCTGGAGATATAGCTGGATTTACAACTGAAAGAGTTATTTATGCTGAAGTGTCTGGAAAGTTTAAATCTTTAAAAAAAATTGGTGATATTGTAAAAAAAGATGAACCAATAGGAACTATTGATAATAATGTGGTCAGTGCTAGTATAGACGGTTTATTAAGAGGAATAATTAGAGATGATTACGATATAAAAAAAGGCTTAAAGATTGCTGATATAGATCCAAGATTAAACCAATACGACAATTGTTTTACAATATCTGATAAAGCTAGAGCCTTAGGTGGTTCTGTTCTTGAAGCTATTTTGTGTGAAATTGTAAAGAGAGGGGAGAAAAATGGACTTAAATATTTTGGAGAAAATTTTTCAGGTTGTTAAATCAGGAGAAAGAGTAGCATTAGTTACATTGACTAAATCAAATGGCTCAACTCCTAGAAAAGAAGGAACTTTAATGGGAGTTTGGAAAGAGGATTTTGTGGGAACTATAGGTGGAGGCCTAGTGGAGCATAAGGTTATCAATGATGCTAGAACGTGTTTAGAAGAGAATAAAAATAAAAATTTTAACTATGATCTATCAAAAGAAGCTGAGTTAGGGATGAGTTGTGGTGGAAGTGTGGAAGGATATATAAAAATAATAAATCCAAAAAATCGGGTTGTTATAATAGGAGCTGGTCACATAGGACAAAAACTATATGAGATACTTGAAAGTTCCGATTTTGAAAGAGTTATTTTTGATGACAGAGAAGAGAGTAAAAATATTTTTCCAAAGGTAGAGATAGGAAATTATCAAGATCTTATAGAGGGATTGAGTGAAAATGAGAACTCCTACTTTGTCATTGTCACAAAGGGACATATAACGGATGAAAAAGCTTTGAGAAGTGTTTTAAAAAAACGAAGCAGATATATTGGAATGATTGGAAGTAGAAAAAAAATCATAGAGATAAGAAAAAGTTTGGTAGAAAGTGGAGAAATAATTTCAGAAGAAAAAATATATTCACCAATTGGACTAAAACTATCAGATGGAAGTCCATATGAAATAGCCATTGAAATAGTGGCAGAGATATTGAAAGTAAAAAATGATGGTGAATTAATTCATAGGAGGCTTGTAAAAAATGCTGACACACTTTGATGAAGATGGAAAAGCAATAATGGTAGATGTAACAGAGAAAAAAGAAACTAAGAGAGTAGCGGTAACAAGTGGAAAAATTACAATGAATTTAGAAACTTATAATAGGGTTAAAGAGGGAACTATTGAAAAAGGAGACGTTCTAGGAGTAGCTAGAGTAGCAGGAATTATGGCAGCTAAAAAAACTAGTGATTTAATTCCAATGTGTCATCCACTATTTTTAACTGGAGTAGAAGTTGAATTTAATTTTTTAGATGGAGAATTGGCTATTGAAGCTAGAGTAACTGTTAAAACTTTTGGTAAAACAGGAGTTGAAATGGAAGCTTTAACAGCAGTATCCACAACACTTTTAACAATTTACGATATGTGTAAGGCTATGGATAAGAGCATGATAATTAGCGATATAAAATTATGTAAAAAAACAGGGGGAAAATCAGGGGAGTTTATAAATGAATAACTTTTTAAATATAACTGCATATTTGAGTATACTGTTGATATTGGGGATAGTTATAAAAAGTAAAGTTAAAATATTTCAAGAACTGTTTATTCCAGCTTCTATAATAGGAGGAATTATTGGTTTGATTTTAGGTCCTGCTTGCCTAGGGAGATACTATGATATAATACCTAAGAGTTGGATAGATGATATAAGGTCTATACCTGGAGTTTTAATAATACCAATTTTGATATCTGTCCCATTAGGAATGGAACTTGGAAAGGAGAATAAAGTTGTTCAAAATACAGTGAATACAGGTGGAATATTATTTTTAGTGACGTTTGTTCAGTTATTTATAGGGTATTTTATTAATTTTATTTTTGATAGAGTATTTAATATTAAACTATATAAAAGTTTTGGTGCTGAACTAAACTCGGCTTTTGCAGGTGGTCATGGAACTGCTGGAGTGGTGGCGAACACATTAAAAGAAGTGGGGAGTGGTTACTGGGAATTGGCTCAAGGAGTGACGGTAACTTTAGCAACAGTTGGGTTAGTTGCAGGGATTGTTTTCGGTATATTTCAAATTAAAAAAAATTTCGGAAATGCTTTAACAAGTGAGGTGCTATCAGAGTATAAAAGCGGTTATATAAAAAATAGAGAAAAGCAAGCAATATTGGGAAAAGAGACCATGCTAACGACAACAGTAGATACCTTGGCTTATCATTTAGCAATTATTTTTGCTGCTTCAGGATTGTCTATAATGATATTAGATATATTTAAAAAATTCCAGATTCCATTATTATCTAAGTTAACTATTTGGTCATTTGGTATGATAGTGATGTTTTTTATTTGGAAAGCAATGAATAAGATGGAGTTAAATTGGAGTATTGATTCTAGGGTGAAGGGGAAAATAACAGGTACTTTAACGGAGTTTGCGATAGTTGCGGCTGTGACAACAATTCCTTTAAGAGGTGTTATGAGTTATATAATTCCGATTGTAGTTACTGCTCTGGTAGGATTTTCAATAAGTTGGATAGTAATATATAAATTAGCTAAAAAATATTTTAAAGATTATCAATTGGAAAGAACTTTAGCTATGTTTGGAACATCAACTGGTGTTTTTATAACAGGTATATTACTTTTAAGAATATGTGATCCAAAATTGGAAACACCCGTTTTGCAGGATTATTCATTGGGATTTTCAATAGTAGCATTACTGGGACCGATTTTAATAGCAATGTGTATTAAATTAAGTTTTATATACAGTTATTTCTATCCTATGGGACTTTTAGTGGTTTTAACTTGTCTCACAGTTTTGAGTTTAGAATACTATAATAAGAGAGTGGAAAGATAAATTCCACTCTTTTTTAAACTTATGGTATAATTGGAGATATGAATGTATAAAAAAGGAGAATGATGATGGCTTTACTGAGTGTGAATAATTTATATAAAGGCTTTTCAGGAGAGTCTTTACTAAAAGATATTACATTTTCGATAGATGAAAAGGATAGAATTGGAATAATAGGAGTGAACGGAGCTGGGAAATCAACATTAATAAAAATGTTGATGGATTTAGAAGAGGGAGACCCTAATCCAGAAACAAATGAAAGAGGGGCGATTTCTAAGAAGGGAGGCTTAAAAATAGGATATCTTTCTCAAAATATAAACTTAAACAGAGAGAATACAATTTTTGATGAATTGATGGGGGTATTTTCTAATTTAAAAGCTGACTATGAAAGAATAAAAATATTAAATACACTAATTACTACTGATTTGAAAAACTTTGATAAACACATGGAAGAGTTGGCTATTTTAAGTAGTAGATATGAGCAAGAAGAAGGGTATGCGATTGAATATAAAGTAAAGCAAATACTTGTAGGCTTAAGTATTCCAGAGGAAATATGGAGAGTACAAATAAAAGACCTTTCTGGAGGACAACAGTCAAGAGTAGCTCTGGGAAAAATTTTATTGGAAGAACCGGAATTACTTATATTAGATGAACCGACTAACCATTTAGATTTAGTGGCAATAGAATGGCTAGAGAAATTTTTGAAAGAGTATTCTAAAGCGTTTATTGTTATATCGCACGACAGATATTTTTTAGACAATATTGTCAATAAAGTGTTCGAAATAGAGGGAAAGAGATTAAAAGTTTATAAGGGAAATTTTTCTGAATATGTTATTCAAAAAGAAGCATATTTATCGGGAGCAGTAAAATCTTTTGAAAAAGAGCAAGATAGAATCAGAAAGATGGAGGAGTTTGTAAGACGTTACAAAGCTGGACAGAAATCAAAACAGGCTAGAGGAAGACAAAAACTTTTAGATAGGATGGAAAAAAGTGACAACCCAGTCATAGGTGTAAGAAAAATTAAACTTAAGTTTGAAGTTGAGACTCCTAGTGTCGATAAAGTTATGGAGTTAAAGAATTTGAGTATGAGATATGGAAAAAAGAAGCTTTTTAGTAACTTAAACCTAACAGTTTATAAGGGAAATAGAATTGGAATAATTGGAAAAAATGGAGTCGGAAAATCAACAATTTTAAAAATAGTTAATGGATTAGAAAAAGCTAAAAATGGGGTAGTCGAGATAGGCGAAAGAGTGAAAATAGGTTACTACGATCAAAATCATCAAGGGTTAGAGATGGAAAATACAATACTTGAGGAGTTACTGTATACTTTTCCAATGAGTGATGAAGAGGCTAGAACTATAGCAGGAGGTTTTCTTTTCTCAGCAGATGATGTAAATAAAAAAATAAAGTCTTTATCTGGAGGAGAAAAAGCTAGAGTGGCTTTTATGAAATTAATCTTATCCAGACCCAATTTTTTAATACTGGATGAGCCTACAAATCACTTAGATATTTATTCTAGAGAGATATTGGAGGAAGCCTTAGAAGATTATGATGGGACAATTATAGTTGTATCCCACGATAGATGTTTTTTAGAAAGTGTTGTTGATAATATATATGAGGTAACTCAAGAGGGAGCGACTCTTTTTAAAGGTGATTATGAGATGTATATCTCACAAAAGGAAAATATAAAACAAAAAGATGAAGCAGCGAGTTTAAGTTATGAAGAGCAAAAAAGAAATAGAAATAGAATAACAAATTTAGAAAAAAAATATAAAAATCTAGAAAGTGAGATTGAAAAATTAGAAAGTGAAAAAAATAATTTAGAAAAGAGATATGAAATTGCTGGAAAAAATAACAATTTAGATGAGCTGATGGAGATTCAAAAAGAGATTGACTTGAGAGATGAAAGAATTTTGGAAGCTATGGAAAGTTGGGATGAAACAGCACTAGAGTTAGAGGAATTAAAAAAACAGTTGTAAAAAAATAAAATTGTGGTAAAATTATCTTTGACTTTTTGCAATAAAGCGATTATAATACTTAAGTTAAATATTATTTAAAAATAATAAATAAAAAAATTCAGAGGAAGGAGGGTAAAATGCCTACTTTAAGTCAATTAGTAAAAAAAGGAAGACAAACTCTAGAAGAGAGTAAAAAATCACCAGCATTACAAGGAAACCCACAAAGAAGAGGAGTGTGTGTAAGAGTTTATACTACTACACCTAAGAAACCAAACTCAGCTTTAAGAAAGGTTGCCAGAGTAAAATTAACTAACGGAATCGAAGTAACTTCATACATCCCAGGAGAGGGACACAACTTACAGGAGCACTCAATCGTTCTAGTAAGAGGAGGAAGAACAAAAGATTTACCAGGAGTTAGATATAAAGTTATCAGAGGAGCTTTAGATACAGCTGGAGTTGCTAAGAGAAAACAATCAAGATCTAAATATGGAGCTAAGAAAGCATAATAATTATTAAGGAGGTGGACAGTAAATGTCAAGAAGAAGAGCAGCAGTAAAAAGAGATGTATTACCTGATTCAAGATATTCTGATAAAGTTGTAACTAAAGTTATCAACTCTTTCATGTTAGATGGAAAAAAATCAATCATTGAAGGAATATTCTATTCTGCAATGGATTTAATAAAAGAAAAAACTGGTCAAGAGGGGTATGATGTATTTAAGCAAGCCTTAGAAAACATTAAACCACAAATTGAAGTAAGATCAAGAAGAATCGGAGGAGCTACTTATCAAGTTCCAGTAGAAGTAAGACCTGAGAGACAACAAACTCTTGCTATCAGATGGTTAACTACTTATACAAGACAAAGAAAAGAGTATGGAATGATTGAAAAGTTAGCGGCTGAGTTAATAGCAGCAGCAAATAACGAGGGAGCTACTATTAAGAAGAAAGAGGATACTTACAAAATGGCTGAAGCTAACAGAGCTTTTGCACACTACAAGTTCTAATTTCGTTTGTAATTTAAAATTTAGGAGGATAACAAAATGGCTAGAAGCGTTTCTTTAGAAATGACTAGAAACATTGGTATCATGGCTCACATCGACGCAGGAAAGACTACTACAACAGAGAGAATATTATTCTATACTGGAGTAGCTCATAAAATTGGAGAGGTTCACGAAGGTGCCGCTACAATGGACTGGATGGAGCAAGAGCAAGAAAGAGGTATCACAATTACTTCTGCTGCTACAACATGTTTCTGGAAAAATCACAGGATAAATATAATAGACACACCAGGACACGTGGACTTTACAGTTGAGGTTGAAAGATCTCTAAGAGTACTTGACGGTGCAGTTGCTGTATTCTCAGCAGTTGACGGGGTACAACCACAGTCTGAAACAGTTTGGAGACAAGCAGATAAATATGGTGTACCTAGAATAGCTTTCTTTAATAAAATGGACAGAGTTGGAGCTAACTTTGAAATGTGCGTTAACGACATTAGAGAGAAGTTAGGATCTAACCCAGTACCTATTCAGTTACCAATCGGTGCCGAAGATGACTTTGAAGGAGTTATCGACTTATTAGCAATGAAAGAGATTGTATGGCCAAAAGATTCTGACAATGGACAGAATTTTGAAGTTAGAGATATCAGAGCTGAGTTAGTAGATGCTGCTGAAGAAGCTAGAAACTTTATGATTGAATCAGTAGTGGAAACTTCAGATGCATTAATGGAGAAATTCTTTGGTGGAGAAGAGATATCTGAAGCTGAAATCAACGTGGCTTTAAGAGCTGCAACATTAGCTAACGCAATAGTACCAGTTACTTGTGGAACAGCGTTTAAAAATAAAGGAGTTCAAGCGTTACTTGATGCTATTATAGCATATATGCCAGCTCCAACAGATAAAGGTTTAATAAAAGGAACAGATGTTAAAAACGAAGAGTTAGAAATAACTAGAGAGATTTCAGATAACTCTCCATTTGCTGCTTTAGCATTTAAGGTTATGACTGACCCATTTGTTGGAAGATTAACATTCTTCAGAGTTTATTCTGGAGTTCTTACAAAAGGTTCTTACGTATTAAACTCAACAAAAGGTAAAAAAGAGAGAATGGGAAGAATTCTTCAGATGCATGCAAACAAAAGAGAGGAAATCGAAGTTGTTTACTGTGGAGATATCGCAGCAGCAGTTGGATTAAAAGACACAACTACTGGAGATACTCTATGTGCTGAGGATGCACCAATCGTTCTAGAGAAAATGGAGTTCCCTGAGCCAGTAATTTCAGTTGCAGTTGAACCAAAGACAAAAGCTGACCAAGAGAAAATGGGACTAGCTTTATCAAAGCTTGCTGAAGAGGACCCTACATTCAGAGTTAAAACTGATGAGGAAACTGGACAAGTAATCATCTCTGGAATGGGAGAATTACACCTAGAAATCATTGTTGATAGAATGAAAAGAGAATTCAAAGTTGAGTCAACAGTTGGTAAACCACAGGTTGCTTACAGAGAAACTATAACTATGAAACAAGATCAAGAAGTTAAGTATGCTAAGCAGTCTGGAGGAAAAGGACAATTCGGACACGTTAAGATTACACTTGAGCCTAACCCAGGTAAAGAGTTTGAATTTGTAAACAAAATAACAGGAGGAGCAATTCCTAGAGAATATATCCCTGCTGTTGAAAAAGGATGTAGAGAAGCTCTTGAAGGTGGAGTTGTAGCTGGATACCCTATGGTTGATTTAAAAGTTACACTTTATGATGGATCATATCACGAGGTTGACTCGTCAGAGATGGCGTTCAAAATAGCTGGTTCTATGGCACTTAAGCAAGCTGCTCAAAAGGCAAAACCAATTATCCTTGAGCCAATATTCAAAGTGGAAGTAACAACTCCAGAAGAGTATATGGGAGATATCATAGGAGATATCAACTCAAGAAGAGGAATGATTGGAGGAATGACTGATAGAAATGGAGCGAAGATAATCAACGCTAAAGTACCTCTATCAGAAATGTTCGGATATGCAACTGATTTAAGATCTAAATCTCAAGGAAGAGCGACTTACTCTATGGAATTTGAAGAGTATGCACAAGTTCCTGCATCAGTTCAAAAAGCTATCCAAGAGGAAAGAGGAAGATAGTATTTATCTCTTTAATTTCAATTTGAATAAAGTTTAATAATGTTGTGGCTCTATAGAGTCACAACAAGAATTATAAAAAACAAAGAAAAACAGGAGGAAATTTCAAATGGCTAAAGAAAAATTTGAAAGAAGCAAACCGCACGTTAACATTGGAACAATTGGACACGT
>CAKOHT010000021.1 GCA_934085975.1 uncultured Cetobacterium sp. | reverse complement strand
TCTCTAAATAAACACAATGGTTTAAATTTTGTTTAGTGGGTGATTGGAATGTGGATTGAAAATTTGAATTTATCATCGAAAGAGAAACAGGAACTTAAGAATGTGTTAGAGGAAAGTAAGATTGTTAATATCAATTTTATGCAAAATATTATCTATCTATCCTTACAAAATTCGAAAATGGTGCTTTTAAGGAATTCAACGGAGGAACTTTTCAAAGAGTTGAAAAAAAATATAGAGAAAAACTTCTTGTTGAGAGAAAAAATAAAAAAAACTAATAAAAGAAAAGCGAGTGACTGGACTGAGGAAGAGATTGAGTATTTAAAGTATAATTTTTATGATATCGACATAGATTCGCTGTCATTGCATTTAAAAAAGAGTCAGTATCAAATTTCGTTAAAGGCAATAGAGATGAAACTGGTTGGTGCTAGAGAATGGAGTAGTAGAGAAATAGAATATCTAGAAAAAAATGTGGACTTGCCTAACTATAAATTAGCTAAAATTTTAAAAAGGAGCTTAAGTTCAGTAAAGGCGAAGAAACGGGTTTTAAGAATGAGAGAAGGAAGGGAATGTTGTGATTTGGCTAAAAAAATATAAAAAAAATATTTTAATATGTTTATTTGCTTTTATCTCTTTAGATAGTTATTCGTTTAGATTACAAAATATATATTTTAATCAAAGAATGGACGGTGAAAACGGAGGGTATAGAGAGTTCTATATCACAAATGAACATTTGACTCGGCAGAGATATAAGGTAAATGTACTATCTGGAACTTCAAATAATGGAGCAAACTTTGTAGAAGTTTATCCTAAGGTGGTGACAATTAATCCTCAATCCAAAGAGACAGTTAAAGTTTTCACAAAAGTTCCTCAAAATACTAAGAATGGTGAGTATGATTTTAAGCTGCAGTTTCAACCGATTAATATACCAACTTTGGCAAAAAATAAGGAGGGTATTACAGCTGGAACAAGCAATATAGGAGTTGCTCCCGTAGTTGAACTTAAAGGATATGTAGGGGATGTTAATTTTGATGAAGCTTTAAAATTTAAGAATATAAAAATCGAAGAAATTGTTGATAAGGGTATTACGGTTAGCGGAGTTTTATCAAATGATAGCTATGCGAGTATTGACTTTGGAGCGGAAGCATATGGAAATGACAATTTTCTGTATGGTAGCTCCTATGTGGGTAATATTTCTGGTAATACAAAAGATAAGAAAATTAAACTATCATTTCCAATGATAAGAAAAGCAAAGGATTTAAAGAAAATTGTTTTTTATAGAACACCTTCAAATACAAGAGAGGTAATAAAAGAGATCAATTTAAAAGAGTGATATATATAGACATAAAGTCTATTTATATAAATAAAATTTAAATAATTAAAACTAGGAGGAATGAAAATTATGAAAAAATGTTTATTAGGAGCTTTATTTGTATTAGGAGCGATGTCTTATGCTCAAGACAATAAAGTGATTGTACCAGTTGCTGGAGGAAATGCGACTGCAAACCTAGGAATTGAGGTTACAGGAAAAGTATTTGACCCAGCGGATTTATCTTTAGTTGTTGATATAAAATCAGCAGCATCAGCTAACGGAACAGGATTTGCGTTTACAATGCCAAATATGTTTGCGAAAAAGGCTGGTGTAAAAACAGCTCAAGGAGATTTTGAGGTTTATGTTGAAAAAGCAGGTGTAAAACAAGCTTTTGACAAAGATTTATCGGTAAAATTGGTTCAAGGTGGAGCAGAAAAAGATACAGCAACAACGGCAACACCAGCTGGAACAGCTACAGGAGTTACTTTAGACTATTCATTAATCGGTGGAAATGGTACTGGAACAGCTACAAAAACTATTTATAATGGTGGAGTGGTTGTAAAAGCTACTACAACAGACGCAACAACTACAGGAACATACTCAGATACATCAGTACAGTTGAAAGTAGCGTTGACTGGACAAGTAACAGGAGCTTAATGATTTAACTATGACTTGGAATACAATGCTGTATTCCAAGTTCTTTAAGTGCTAAAGAGTGCAAGCTTTTAAGCGTTTGAGGAATTTGGAATAATTAGGGAGGGAGAATTTAGTTATGAAATACAGATTTATGCTAGCTCTGCTAATTTTAAGTTCTATACGAACATATTCTGAAGATTTTACTATTGAAGAGCTTTTAAACTTAAAAAATCAAGGGTTGATATCAGAAGAAGAATTTAAAGTTTTAAAATCTGAATTAAATAATGAAGTTTCATCAATAGAAAATCTGTATGACTTAAATATTAATTCGAAACTTGTTTCAAGAACATACAAGGTTTATGAAAAAAATAAGAAATATTTTTTTCCCTTAAAAGAGTTTTTTAAATACATCAATTTTAAAAATTATACTGAAAATAACAATGAGATTGTATTGTATTTAGGATCAGCTCTAAAAGAGGTAAAGATAAACTTAAAAGAAAATGAATATATATTTAAAGATAATGATGAAATCTATATACAATCTGAGAAGTTTTCAGAGATATTTTTAAATACTTTAAATATAAATTCAGATGAATTATCAATACGAATGTATCTATCTTTTGATACTCCAAGTGAAATAAAGCAACTTTTGGATATATCAAAAGATAAACTTTTTAGAAAAAGTGACGAACAGGATATCGTATATAGTTCAAAAAGAAAGCTGTTTGATTTAGGGTACGCTAGAATTCAGTTAGGACAAAATTTTGATAAGACATCCGGAGAAAAAAAATATAAAGATTCTTGGGATGGAAATCTAGGGTATCAAGGTGGTTTGCTATACGGAGAAATCAAAGCGGACTATGATTTAAAAGAGAAAAAACTAAATACAGTTCGTTTAGAATATCCTGACATTTGGAAGGGACATAATTTAGATATTGAGAATAGAAGAAGTGGAAACAATAGAGAGTGGGGGTTATTCTTCTATAAAAATAAAGGATATTATGAGACTACAGGAGGGCAGGTTGTAATTAGAGAAAGTGTGCCTCTAGGAAGTAGAGTAGAGCTACTATATATGGGAACTCCTATCGATATAAAAGATGATGATAACGGTATCGTTGAATTTAAGAACTCACTAATAAGAACTGATAGAACTTATGTTTTAAAAGTATATGAACCAGATGGAAGAATATATGAAAAAGAGATAAAAACAGTTCAAGACTATAATTTACAACAAAAGAATGAGTTTGAATACAAGTTGGCTTTAAACGAAAATAGCCAATACGACAAATATAAAACTGATTTAGATGTATTCTATGGAGTTACTAATAATTTTACTGTCGGATTCGGATATTCTAGAGATATAGAAGATATTCAATCAGGAAGAGATTACACAGGAAATATAAAATCCAGAGTAAGATATCTAAATAATGCAAAATTAGATTTAGTATATGGTGGAACATATAATGCGTTATCGTATACCTTTAAACTTTCGGGAATGAAAACTTTGGATAACTATAGTTTATACAAAGAGATTAATAGTGAGAAAAAGTATATCGATTTAGAAAAAAGATATTCGTACAAATACTTAAATCAATTTAACTATTTGAAGTGGAAATTGATATATGAACATGAAGAGTTTGGAGAATTTTATGAACAAAAAAATAGAGATAAGATTGATTTAAAATACGATATCTTAAGCAATGTAGATGTGGGGTATAAGTATGAACTGAAAAAATATAGATATAAAACTGATGAAAAATCAGAGCAAATTACTATAGACAGTGATTATACATGGAATAAATTTTTATTTAGTGCTGGAACATCGCTTGATATAAATAATAGTAAAAATAACGAATATCGCGCAAGTGTTTACTACAGCGGTTGGGAGAGATTAACAGGAAGGTTAGAAAATATATGGACTAAAAATGGTGAGGAGTATGAATCAAAGATTAGCCTATATAACAATAACTTGGGAGGATTTGTTGATTTTTCAACAGAATTGTCTTATTCAAAACGAGATAAAGAAAAAGTTAGTTTTAAATTTTCTGTAAAACTTGATAACTGGTTAAAAATAGATACAAACTTAAGCAATAATGGTGCTAGAAGCCATCGAATTGGAATTGATAAGGTAATAGATTTAAAAAATCCTACTCTTAATTTAAATACTATGGATAACTCAAGAGTAAGAGTAATTACTTTCATAGATAGTAATAACAATGATATTTATGATATAGGAGAGGAGATTGTTCCTGGGGTTGAAGTTAATATAGGGGATAAAGTTGTTGTCACTAATGAAGTGGGAGAAGGAATGTTTTACGGTATAGGAAACGGAATTCTTTATGATATGAAAGTAACTATAAAAAAACCTTCATATACTCTTGGAAACAACAAGATAAAGGTGAGAAGTAATTTCTCATCTACTGTTGATGCATATATTCCAATAAAACCAATGTTAACTTTAAGTGGTAATGTAGAACTAGATAAAAGCTTGAATCTAAAAGGTAGTGAAAAAATTGAATTCTATAATGACCTCATAATAGAACTAAAAGATTTGAACGGTAATGTTGTTGAAACTGCAGCGCCAGATAATGAAGGGTTATTTGATATAAGCGGTCTTTTCCCAAAAGAATATTATATAGAAGTTACATATATTGGTACTAAATATGATTTAAAAACAATTAAGGAAGAGATTGAGTTACATTATTCTAAGGATAACTCTATAAATACTGTTTTATTAAAAATAAGTAATGATAATATAGCTATAAATACTTCAGAACATAAAAAAAATATGGCTAGATTAAGGAGATAAATTCTATGAAAAATTTAAAGGTATTGATTATTTTAGTTTCTTTAATCTTCTTTAAAAATGGATTTTCAAGTGAGGGGAACGGGGAATTTATTCCACCAATACCATTACCTCCAGAAATAGTAAATCCTGAAAATCCCAATGATGATTTTGCAATTCCAGAGATAAAGAAATCGGGAACAGATATTGACGGTGAAGATTTAAGATATTTAGAAAAAACGTACACTGTTATGATGGAAGCTAAGGTAGATGTATTTATTCCTTTGGAAGTGATATCTGATATTAATATAGAAGCAACAGTTATTGGAAATCAAATAAAAGAGATTCCTTTTGAAGTGGAATTAAATAGAGCCCCTGAAAAAAAAGATTATTACTCTATAAAATATAGTGAAAGTATCATTGATATAGATGGAGACGGAAACCCAGACACATATATACACTCACCTAAATATATCAATGAAAAAATTTCAAAAGATAACTATGTAAAAATATATGGTGAAAAAATTTCAAAAGAGGGAAAACATAATAAAACAATCTATGTAACAGTTGAAGTAGGGGAATAAAAGAAGTAAAGGAAAGAAAAGGTTTCCCTTTTTCTTTCCTTTTTATTTATAAGGAGGAAATAGATGAAAAATATATTTTTAATACTGATGTTGTTAACTTATTTTAAAAGTTACAGTGAAATAACTTTAAAAATTCATGAACCTATTAGATTTGATAATGTCAATACGAAAGCTGCTGGTGATGTAGTCGTTGGAACAGGAACGATTGAAGTTACAACTGATAATCTGGAAGTTGATGGAAATAAGAAATTTATATTCAAATTCCCTAAAAAAGGACTCATGACAAATAAAAAAAGATGGGTTCAAATAGATAAATATATGATGGAAGATTCAGATAAGACTTTTAGAATGACTAGAGAACGAAAGTTAGTGAAAATATTTGCGATAATTGAACGAAGAAAATTAAATGATCAAATGATAAGCGCTGAAGATTTAGAGGGAGAATATATCGGATATGTTCCTATTATAGTTGAACAGTATGGGCAACCCCTGAAAATAAAAGAGAATAAGGAGAATAAAGGTGAAAAGGACTTATAAAAATGTTTTATTGATTATGTTATTTACGGCAACCTTAGTTTATGCTGAAAATTCCAATAAACTTAAAGCAGAAATAAAGCAAAAAGAAAATAATTTAATTATAAAAATATCAAAAGATAACAAGGTTGTCGATGAAATTAAAATACCTAGAGATAACGAGATTATATATAAAATTAAACCAGGTGATACTCTATCAGCTATTGCACTACGATATGGAAAATCTATAAAAAAATTGGCTAAAGATAACAACATTAAAAATATAGATTTAATTATAAGTGGAAAAACTTTAATAATAAAGTAGGTGTTTTTGATGAAGATATTGATACTAGTATTTGTAATTTTTTCAAACATAAGTTACTCATATATAAATATCTATCCTACAAAATTTGAAAAGGATATAACAAATGGAGCCAATGAAAGCTTTAAACTCTATAACAGATCTGGGAAAACAATTAAATATCGAGTTTATTTTGAAAAAAGTGAAAAAAATGATATGAGTCAATGGGGTGAAATATATCCAAATAGTATCGCACTAAACCCTCTAGAAGAAAAAGAGATACGTGTTTCAATTAAGCCACCTAAATTCGCTTCTAAAGGAGTATACAAAGCAAAAATGATAGTGAAAGAGGTAGGAGTTCCCAAAAAAGAGAGGGATAAAAAGGTTAATTTCTTTACTCTTTTTAAGTTAAATATGACTGGTTACATTGGAGAAAATTATGAGAAGAAGAAGAAATAAAAAAAATAAACTTAGAAAAATTCTATTGATTCTATTGTTTATTTTTGTTGCAATTAATCTATTTCTTAATAAAAAAATAGCTGAAAAAATAAATAAGATAAAAAATGAATACTCAAAAACAGATGTCGCAAATATATATGTACAAGAAGATAAAAAATTTAACTTAGTAATCGTTAATGATAATGAATATATAAAAGAGATCAAAGGACTAGATGATATAGGAGAAATAAAAAAAGATAAACCTATTTTGGTTGTGAGAAATGGAAAATATGGATACATTGATTCCAATGGTGATATTTTAATTCCAATGGAGTATGATGCTCTTGGAACTTTTATAGACGGAAAAGTACTCGCTAAAAAAGATACTAAAATAGGTGTCTTAAATGAAGAGGGAGAGGAAGTACTACCTTTACAGTATGATGAGATTTATATGGGTGAAAATAATACATTTATTATGAAGGAAGGCAGTATCTATTCCTCTTGTGATTTAAAAACTAAAACTACTTTGAATATTGATGAAGTTTACAAAGTAAATGAAAAAATACTTATTTTTTCCAATGAAAATAAATTTGGAATCATGAATTATAAAGGTGAAATAATAATACCTAATACCTTTGATGAAATCTCAACCTTTATAGATAAAATATTTATCGGATACAAAGAACAAAAATATAGTCTATACAATTTGAAAAATGAAAAAATATCAGGTGATTATGATTTTATAGAGCAAATTGGAAATAATGAATATAAAGGTGGAAATAATGAAATAGGAAACTATGCTTTCTTAAGCGCATATATATCTACCGAAGATAAATACGAAAATATTAGAAAATATGACGAATCTATTTATATAGGCGAACTAAAAAATGATACGTCAGATGTTATTGAAGTGAAATCAAAGTCTATAAGAAATCTCAAAAATGATGATGTAGAAAAGTATATCAAAAAAATTAAAGGAGAGAAAAGTAATGAATAAGAGACATGGAAAAATAAGTTTGATTTTAATAGGATTTTTACTGACTTTATCAACTATTTTAAGTTTTGCAGAGCCTCCAGAAGCTCCTAATCAATTAATAACTGAAAATCCATATAAAGAAGTAAAAACGGTAGAAGCTAATAAAAATAGAGAACACGCTGAAATGAACATATCTGTTGATAAATTAAACCTTAAAAACTTGGAAGGATACAAAATAAGTGATACAGAGTATTATATAGAGTTACCATCAGAAGAAAATCTAAAAGAAAATGAAACATACTACGTCTCTAAAAGTATTGAGGACCTTCCAGATATATATAGTGTAAATGGAAAGAAAACAATTGCTAATTTGAATAGATTTAAAGATTACTCTATAGAAACTGCAGATTTTAGTTATGGATTTACAGATAATTTTATTTTGATAGATAGAGCTCCAATAGGTACAAAAAGTTTTATAGTATCTAAATTGGATAAATCTTCTGGAGAGATAAAAAAAGTGTATGAAGTAGATAGATTTAAAGCTGCTGATATATCTGAACTACAGGGAGAAACTGTAAATGGAAACTCCCAAATAGCTTTCAAATTAACAGATGAAATGATGAATATTTTCTCAGAAAAACAAAAAGAGATAAAAGTTGTAAGGACGTTAAAAGGTATTTTAAATAAAGGAAATAGAGTTAAAAGAAGTTTGGATAAAAATATTTTAAGCTATGAGCTTAATATGGAAAACAAGGAGTTAGTTGTTGATAACAGCAATAGTGTTGAAGAGTTAAAAATAGTGGTTTTAAATAGTGGTAGAATAGAAAAAATGTACAGAGGTAAAAAAGCCGAAAAAGCAAGCACTAAAACTGTTTTGCCAACGGAAAATTTTAACATACCTGAAGATAGTTATGGAACTAGAAGAATGTATATAAATGAAGAGTTTAATCAGTTTGGAAGTGGTGCACGTGTAAAAGCGGTAACTTTTGATGGGGAAAGACATGTAAAAAAGCTATTTCCAAGAGAGCATTATGCAAAAGGAAATATCGTATTTTTGACCAATGAAGATCCAGCAGATCACGATAAGGGTAAGCCCTATATAAGAGTAATTCGTGTTGGGGGATATGTTCCGAAGATAACAAAGTATCAAGTGACAGTAGAATTACAAAAAAGTGGGAATACTATAGAAAAAACATTTATAATAACGGAATATCCTCAAAAAAATATTTTGGAAAAACCATTAGAGGATTACACTATTGGACAAAATTTAATAACGGAAGAGAACGTATATTATGCAAACACTTTAAATTTAGAAGAGTTTATTGAAAATAAAAAAGCTTCTTGGAGAACTTACTTAGGATTACAAACGCAACCTCCAACTGACGGTTGGTATAAAAAGCTTAACTTGTTTAAAAGGGAGAATAAAAATATTAAAGAATCTAACTTATATGGAGAGCTTAAAACTATTGGTTATAGAGGAGTAGGAATTGGTGGGTATGCGGGTAATACTAAAGTTGTTGGTGAAACAACAGGAACTTATAAAATTTTCTTTTCTAGAAAATCAATAGGAAAAATAAAAGTTGAATTAGATAGTAGAATTGTAAATATTGCTAAAAAAAAATCTGATCTTTCTAATTTAGTGGGAGGAACTCATTTAACAAATAATTTATCTAACTGGTTAAATGATGGAATAAATTACTCAGAAATGACTAAAGTAACAAATAATTTAAAGCCTCCTGTTGGGATCTCCTCCTATGTAACATATGTTGGAAGAAATATTTTGTCACAAGAAAATAGAAAACAAATATTTTCGAATCGAAACGATAATAATAAAGGTTTAGCATTGCCAGTAGGAAGTGTATCTGGAAATAATATGCTGGAAGGGTTTAGTGTTAATTTAACTGATTTTAATAATGGGGACCAAGAAAATGCTATCTTTACATATAAAGGAAATGATAATAAAAATTATAGTGGTGAAGTTGAAATTTCAATAGGTAATCAAAGAGAACTTTTAGGTACTGGATTGGTTAATTTAACAAATATTTCAAAAAATCAAGTTCATGTTTTTCCTAAAACTGGAAATGGTAGTATTGTTTCTGATAATGGTCTAACACTGGAAAAGATAACTGGAGATTTGCCAAATACTACTAGTTTGAATAGTAAAAGTATTTTAAATAATATCTCGTTCAAAGTTCAATCATCAACAGTAAATTTTGAAAAAATTGAAGGAAATCTAAGAGGAACATACCCACAAGAAGTTATTTTAGATGATAGTAGGTTACCATTTAAAATTGGTTTAACCAGCGACGGAGCATTAAAAATTGAAAAATTAAAAGATGAAAACTATAGCTATACCATTGAAATGAATTATAGATATAATGAAGCTACTTTAGGTGTATTTAAGATAACTGTAAATGGAAAAACAATAGTAACAAAAGGAGAAGTAAATATAAAATTAAGTAACCCTGTGGTAGGGTCGTTTTACTCTTCCTTAGGTAGACTTAGAATTCATTCTAATTCATCTGTATCAACTTCTCCGTTAATGGAATATTTGAATAAGAGTGATGAAGCTATAACATCAGAGATAAAAAATAGTCAATATAAGTTAGGAAAAATTAGCGGTAAATATATACCAGTGGTTCCTGATAACTTTGGAGGTAATAGATTAGAAGTAATATTCAATAATGGTCTTGGAGAGGTTAGTCAAATTGTTGAGTTAAAGATAGATCAAAATGGAAACTTTAATGAAACACTTGAAATATTTAATTATGACAATAATGGAGTAACAACGGGAATTCGGTATCAAAATCCAACAAAAAGTAAGTATGGAACAGATATTTATTTAGACCGTTGGGACTTGGAAGCAAAAAATGTTACACTGCAAATGAAACATCCACTTATGGAAAATAAGTTTAATATAACAATTCCAGAATTTAATGGTGAGGCATACTACAATAAAAATATATCTCAAATTTCTCCAACAGAAGTTGATTATTCTATAAAAACATTGCGTGGAAATTTTGTGAGAGACCACTCAGGAAATATTGAACTTAAATTTAATATAGGTACCAAAGATTATGATTTGAGAATTCTTGAAAAAGATAATGGAAATATTAATTTAAAACTAAAAATTCCAAAACAGATAACTTTAAAGGTTATGGATAGTTTAGGAGTAGAAAAACAAATCAAGTTCTATACAGAAATTTTTACTCTAAATACAGGAATTAAAGCAGAAGATACAAATTATTATTATATTTATGCTCCAAATAATGGAGAAAATGCTAATAGTGAAATAAATGCAACAATAGTATTAAAAACGCTATTTAAAGGGATTAATGTGTCTTGGAATTATATAAAAGGGGAAAATTTAAATTTGGTGTCAATAGGAGCTAAATCAAGAGCTGGTGTAGAAAAATACTCTACAATAATAAATAATGTGGATTTGAAGATGGAGTTAGCAAATTTTAATGAAACAATTGATCTTTTAAATACTCCAATATCACAGAAGGTTTATTCAACAAATGGGTATTATGGACTGATTCAAAATGAAAATAAATTGGTTTTAAAAGATGGAAATAGGACTCTTTTTGAAACAATGTTTGAAGAGTTAACTAAAACAAAAAAGGAGATTTCAGAAGCAGGAGTAAGCATAAAATATAATTCGACTCAGGATGCTAATAAGAATCAGTTTGAATTTGAAAAAATAAGAGGCGTGAACTACAATAAAACTTTAAGACTAGAAATCCATACGTCAGATGGGCAACTGCTATACTATATAGATTTCAATATAATAAATAAAGTTGGATTTGAAATATTACCAGGTAAAGGCGTATTAGATTTTGGAGATTTCTTTCCAGGAGATACAAAAAAATCGGAAAGCTTGATAGAATTCAAAAATCCTAATGGAGCTAAAATAGATGTAAGTTTAAATCCAACGAATACCGAAAAAATGTTTAAAGTAGGAGCTAAAATAACTCCTAATACAACAATTCCATTGAGTAATATACAGATTAAGGATTTGAAGACAGAGTCTAACAACATAAATAGTTTTAGAATCTCAGGTGAAGCTAAAAC
>CAKOHT010000020.1 GCA_934085975.1 uncultured Cetobacterium sp. | reverse complement strand
GTCATAGTTTATTCCCCCGAAATATAAATAAGTTAAAAAAGGCCTTTTAAAAAGGCCTTTTTTAATTGTTTATTTTTTAGTAAACCTCTTATTTTCCCCAAGTATCGGGATTTTTATTCCACTTTAAAGCTATTTCTGCCTCTGCTGAATCTATGTAGTTTTCCTCTGTCGCAACATTGATTAAGGAAGCAAAATTTGAAAGTGCTGTCCAAGGGATATAATCTTGTTCAAAATTCTTATACGCCTTTTCAAACTCATATGAGAATATTGCTAGCACTTCAACACCTATAGCTCCTGCTTCTCTTGCAGCTGCTACAGCCTTTATCGAGCTTCCTCCTGTTGATATTAAGTCTTCTATTATTATTACTTTTTTCCCTTCAAATTCAGCTCCTTCAATTTGTCTTCCTGCACCATGAGCCTTCTTTTCTCCTCTAATATAAGCCATTGGTACATTCATCTCTTGAGCTATAAATGCTGCCCATGGAATTCCTGCTGTTGCTGTTCCTGCTACAATATCAAAGTCTTTTTCTTTTAAAACTTCTATAAAAGCATCTACTACAACTTGTCTCTCTTTAGGGAATCCTATCATTTTTCTATTGTCACAATAGATTGGACTTTTTATTCCTGATACAAAAGTAAATGGATCCTTTACACTTAATCTAACTACCTCTGTTCCCAACAACGATTTTGCTATATTTTTTTCTCTAGACATTTTTATATTTCACTCCTTCACCAATTTTTTCTATAAAATTTTCACCATCATAAACAATATGACCTCTCACCATATTCAATAGTACTTTTCCCCCTCCTACTATCCCACTATAGGGTGTCCATCCACATTTTGAGATTACATCTTCATTTTTTATAATCTCTTTATTATTTAAATCTACTACAACTAAATCTGCATCATACCCAACTTCTATCTTTCCTTTTCCAGCAATCCCAAATATTTTAGCTGGATTTTCTGACATAACTTTCTGTAAAGTTTTCATGTCTATTTTTTTATTTAATTCTTTTAACATCATCTCTAAAGAATTCTCCACCCCTGGTATTCCATATGTTGTTTTAGAATTTTTTTCCTCTAAAGTATGTGGTGCATGATCAGTTCCTATTGTATCAATAGTCCCATCCTCTATTCCTAACCAAAGAGCATCGTTATCCTCTTTGCTTTTTAGCTCTGGTTTCATTATAAGTAATGAGTTTGCCATACTTGAATCTAAAAATAAGTGGTGTGGTGCTACTTCTCCATATATTTTTAATCCCTCTTTTTTTGCAGCTCTTAACTTTTCTACCTCACTCTTTTTAGAAAGATGGCATAAATATAGTGGTTTTCTAAATTTTCTAGCTAAATCTATAGCTTTATCTACCATCTCTTCCTCTGCATGAACTGATATTATTTTAGATTCTTTAAATAAATTTTCTAAAACTTTCTCCTCTTCAACTAACATATCACCTGTTGACATATTCAGAAATATTTTAGTTGAAGCTACTCTATCTCTTACCTTTTTTATCTCTTCACTATTATCTAATTTACTTCCCCCAAAGTGAAATCCATAATCTACATAACTTCTATTTTTAGAATTGCCCTCTTTAGCATCTAAAATCTCTTTTGTTGTTGTATTTGGAACTGTGTTTGGCATATCTATAAATGTTGTTACTCCACCCTTAGCACATGCCTTACTTCCTGTTTCAAAATCCTCTTTATAAGATAATCCTGGATCTCTCATATGAGTATGCACATCTATTACTCCAGGTAAAACCCAGTTTCCATCCATATCTACAATTTCATCTATGTCTAACTCTTCTACTTCTGAGCATCTATATATTTTAGCAATCTTTCCTTTTTCTACTAAAATATCCTTTATATCTTCTTCTCCATGATATAAAACTCTACAGTTTTTTAGCAACATAGACTTCCCTCTTTTACTCCCTCCTCTATTTCAGCTAATACTTTTTTAGCTGCTTCTACAGGATTCCCATTTTTAGTTACTGGTCTTCCTACAACTAGATAATCACATCCATTTAGTATTGCATCTTTAGGAGTCATTATTCTCTCTTGATCATTAGCAACTGACCATTTAGGTCTTACTCCAGGACATACTGTTTTAAAGTTTTCTCCACATAGTTCTTTAATAGCTTTTGCTTCCCACGGCGAACATACAATTCCATCCATTCCAGCTTCTTTTGTTAATTTAGCTAAATTTAAAGCTAACTCTTTTAATGTTAATTCACTTTTAAAAGTTTCTTTTAATCCCTCTTCTGAAAAACTTGTTAAAATTGTTACAGCAATTGATAGTATTTCCGGATTTACCTCTTTTACTCTTTTTGCAACTGATTCCATCATAGCTCTTCCACCACTTGCATGCACATTAAACATAAATACATCTTGTTTAGCTGCAAATAATGATGCCATTGTTGTTGTATTTGGAATATCATGGAATTTTAAATCTAAAAATACTTTTTTACCTTTTTGAGTAAGATATTCTACCATCTCTCCCTTTGAGTTTAAAAATAGCTCTAATCCCACTTTATAAAAAGAAACTGTTTCTCCTAAAATTTCAACTATATTCTTAGCATCCTCCATATTTGAATAATCCAATGCTATTATTAATCTATCTTTAATATTCATTTTTCCTCCGTTATTTTTATCTATTAGTTGTGTGCTGCTCCTACAATCTCTTGTATATTTTCTAATCCATTCTCTTCACAAAATTTTTCTAATCCATCTTTTATCTCAACTGGTAAAATTGGATTTGAAAATAATCCTGTTCCTAATGAAACCATTGTTGCTCCTGCCATCATAAATTCTATTGCATCCTCAGTAGAAGAGATTCCTCCCATTCCAACTATTGGTATATTTACATTTTTATATACTTGATATACCATTCTTAAGGCTACTGGTTTTACTGCAGGTCCTGAGAACCCACCAAAAGTATTTCCTAATACAGGTTTCCTCTTTTTAATATCTATTGCCATTCCTAGTAAAGTATTTATTAAAGATACCGCATCTGCACCATTTTCTTCTACAACTTTTGCTATATGAACTATATCCGTTACATTAGGTGATAGCTTTACAATCAAAGGTTTTGTTGTTACTTCTCTAACAGCCTTTGTCACAGCTCCAGCTACTTCTGGCTTAGCACCAAATGCCATTCCTCCATCTTTTACATTTGGACATGATATATTTAATTCTATCATATCAACTTCTGGAATATTTTCTACTCTTTTAGCTATTTCAACATACTCCTCTATTACTTTTCCATTTATGTTAACGATTATTGGAGACTCAATTCCTGATGATTTTATATTTTTTACAATTACATTTTCAAAGTAATCAATCCCTGGATTTTCAAGTCCAACACAGTTTAGCATTCCTCCTGGAGTCTCTGCTATTCTAGTTCCATAGTTACCATCTCTAGGTTCCATTGTTATTCCTTTTACTACAATTCCTCCCAAAACATTTGGATCAAAATAATCCTTATACTCTAATCCAAAACCAAAACATCCTGATGATGTTACCATTGGATTTTTAAACTCTTTTCCTAAAAAATTTGTTTTTAATCTATTCATCTTTTCCACTCCCTTAGTTTCCACAGCTACACCCTGTATTTTCTTTAGGATTTACATCCACTATTATTTTTGAATCAAAAACCGGTCCATCATGACAAACTTTTTTCATCCCATCTAATGTTTTTATTGAACATCCAACACATGCCTTAACTCCACATGCCATTCTTTCTTCTAAAGATACTTCACAAAACACATCTGCTTTTAGCGTTGTTTCTGCTACTGCTTCCATCATTTTATGAGGTCCACAAGTTTGAACCATATCTATCTTTTCATCAGATAAAACTCTGCTTAAAACAGATATTATATTTCCTTTTTCTCCTAAAGAACCATCATCTGTTGTTATATATGTTTTTATTCCATCTAAATTTAAATTTTCTAATATATTTAAAGCTTCTTTCCCTCTTCCACCAGCTACAAATATAACTTCATTTTCTTTTTTTAACTCATCTATTAGTAGCTTTGTTGGAGCGATTCCCATTCCTCCACCAACAACAACACACTTTTTATTTTTTACTTCTGTTGTAAATCCTCTTCCTAAAGGTCCTTGAATATTTAAAATTTCTCCAACTTCAAGTGTAGCAAACTCCTTTGTCCCTCCACCTTTTACTTCATAATAAAACTCTAAAATATTTTTATCTTTATCTACATAATGAAGACTGATTGGTCTTCTTAAAATTCTTATTTCATTTTTTAATTTTAACATAAAAAACTGCCCAGCTTTTGAATATTGAGAAGCCTTCTCAGATTCTATTTTTATTAAGTAGTAGTCTTCTCCAACTTTATAATTTTCTAATACTTTACAATCCTCTAAAAACATTTTTTCCTCCCAAATCTATCTTAAAATATTTTATTTTTTTATATCTCTATTACAGTAATAACAATATTCATGTTCTTTATCTAAAACATATTTGTTTTCTGTTTTCTCAAACTTTGTGATACATTTTTCATTACTACAAATAATTTCAGTTGATTTTCTAATATCTTTTTCTAGCCTCTCATACTTTAATGTTTCTATTAATCCTAAAGCTATTGAAAAAATCGCTTCTCTTGTTGGAACTCCATTTGCTGCTTGCTCAAAATATTTAGCGTGTTTTGTTTCATCCAAATCTATTTTTATTTCATCTACTCTAGGCAACGGATGTAAAACTATCATATCTTCTTTACATTTACCTACAATACTTTCTTTATCTATAATATAAACTCCAGCTACTTTTTCATAATCTTCTTGATTATCAAATCTTTCCTTTTGAATTCTTGTCATATATAATACATCTATCTCTTTTAATACATCTTTATAATCATTTAATATATGATATTTTATATTTTTTTTCTCAAGCTCTCTTACAATATACTCTGGTATTTGGATTACTTCTGGTGCTATAAAGTAAAACTCACAGTTGAACATCTCTAATGCTTTTGTTAATGAATGAACTGTTCTTCCATATTTTAAATCTCCTACAAAAGCCACCTTTTTTCCTTCTATACTTCCAAATTCTTTTTCAATTGTATATAGATCTAAAAGGGTTTGGCTTGGATGCTCATTAGCTCCATCCCCTGCATTTATTACTGGCACTTTTGCTATATCTGCTGCAAAACGAGCCGCTCCATCTCTATTATGTCTCATAACAATTACATCAGAATAAGCTTCTGTCATCTTTATCGTATCTCTTAACGATTCCCCTTTTTTTAAAGAAGTAGCATCTGGTGAATCAAATCCTAAAACTTTAGCTCCTAATCTATAAGCAGCTGATGTGAATGATAACCTTGTTCTTGTTGAAGGTTCGAAAAATAAGCTTCCAACTATTTTATTTTTCAAAAGTTCTTCATTTTTTTTCTCTAACTCTTTTGCTACTCTTAAAACCTCTAAAATATCACCTTTTGTAAAATCTTTCATTGAAATAAAATCTCTCATTTTTCCTCCTTAATAATTTTAGTTAAAAAAAAAAGGAATAGAAATTACAAATTAATGTAACTTCTATTCCATATATTAAATTTAAAAGATAAAAATAATGAAAATAATGTTTTTTTCTTTTTTTCTTTTTTCAATCCAAAAATACTTAACAATTTTTTCAATCTCTCTCCTCCTTATTTTTTTACACTTTTGAAAGTATATCACACCTCTTTAAATTTGTAAAGCTATATTTTTTAACACAGATAGTGCAAACTCAATCTCTTCATATGTATTAAAATATCCAAAAGAAAATCTTACCGCTCCCTGTTCATAAGTTCCAATAGTTTTATGAGCTAGAGGTGCACAGTGAAAGCCAGACCTCACAAAAATACCAAACTCTTCATCTAAAATTTGAGCTAAATCCCCGCTATCAACTCCATCTATATTTAAACTTATGACAGGACCTTGCTCATTTGTTAAACTTTTATAAACTTTTATTTTTTCTATATCTTTTAAACCACTTAAAAATCTTTCACTCAATCTATTTTCGTGCTCTCTTATTTTATCTAGTCCAATTTTATTTATAAAGTCTATTCCAGCTCCTAAACTCATTATTCCAGGAGTATTTAGCGTTCCTGCCTCCAAAAGTTCTGGCATCTCTTTTGGTTGCCTTAAAAGTTTTGAAAAACTTCCTGTTCCTCCTTCTAAAAGTGGTCTAATTTCCACTCCCTCTTTTAAGCAAATTGCCCCTATTCCCTGTATTCCAAAAAGTGATTTATGTCCTGTTAAACACAGTATATCAATATTATATTTTTCCATATCTATATATGAATATCCTGCGCTTTGAGAAGCGTCCAATATAAATAAAAGATTATATTTTTTACATATTTTTCCAATGACATCTATATCTTGTACTGTTCCATTCACATTGGATATATGGTTAATTACAACAGCTTTTGTCTCTGAAGTTATTTTTTTTTCTATTTCATCATACGTGTTAACAAAAGTTAATTTTATCTCTTTCTCATCTCGCATATAAAATAGCGGTCTTAAAACAGAGTTATGTTCAAAATTAGTTGTTATCACGTGTGATTTTTCAGGAATTCCTCCCTTTATTGCGAAGTTTAAAGATTCTGTTGCATTCGCTGTAAATGCTATATTTAAACTATTTTTTACATTAAAAAATTGTGCTATTTTCTCTCTCACTTCATAGATTTTTCTTCCAGTCTCTACAGCTTTTCTATACCCTGCTCTTCCTGGGTTTGCATTGTACTCTCTTACACTTAAATCTAAAGCCCTTAAAACTCTTTCTGGTTTCGGCGAGCTTGTTGCTGAGTTATCAAAATAATATGTCTTCATACATTTCTCCTCTTAAAAATAATAAAGAGAGGATTCCTCCTCCCTCTTATCTTAGTTTATTTTTGCAAAAACTTCAACTATATTGTATAGATGATCTTTTATTCTTCTATAGTTGTTTAAGATATCCATATATCCTGTACTTAGCATAGCTGGCATTATATTTTCTGAAACGTGTTCCAAGTGTTCCGCTCTTGCTCTTTTGTATTCTTCTTTTATAAAATTGCATTTTTTTATTGTCGCCATAAATAAATCTCTATCTCTTAATTCATAAGCTCTATTTATATCATCAAACAACTCTTCAACATTATTGTGTAATTCATTCAACGTGGCTCTCTTATATTCGCTCAACTCAATTCCATTATCCTGCATTTTTTTCATTGTCTTAGCAATTCTCAACAAGTAGTCACTCACAGTTTCATATTCATCACAAGTTTGCAGATTTTCTCTAGTGTCTTCAGCATTTGTATAATCCAACGTTTTACTTAAAATATGGAAATTTACATCCGATATCTCTTTTTGGAATAAATCTAATGTGTCTTCTAGCTTCTCTATCTTTTCAACTTGATTATCTAGCTTCTCTCTTCCCGCAAGAACATTGTCCAATTTGGTAAATATATCTTTTATATGAGTTCCCATAATTAAAATCTCTTTTTGTGTCTGTTCAACTACTACTGATGGTGTATCCGCCATCAAAATATCCAAATGTGTTACTCTCTCCTTTGCAATTCGAGAATCTGACTTTACAACTTTACATAAAAAGTCAGCTAAATATCCTATAAATGGTATAAATAAACATACATTAAGAATATTAAACATTGTGTGAGCTGTTGCGATAGCTGCTGTTAAATTATTATCAGGATCTAAAATATGTTCTAAGAATCCTAAGTAAAATCTAAATATTGTCGTCGCCCATAAAACTCCTACAATATTAATTATTGTATGGGCATAGGCTGCTCTTTTCGCATTTGCTGTGGCATTTAATGATGCTAATAAAGCTGTTATTGTTGTTCCTACATTCTCTCCTAAAACTAGTGCTACCGCAGTTGGATAGTCAATTAGTCCCTGTACAGCTAATGTTATTGTAATCCCTAATGTTGCTGAAGAGGATTGTACAACTGCTGTAAGTAAAGCACCAACTGCTGCTGCTTTTAATACTCCAAAATATGTATTTGCTGTAAATGCGTGAAAAAGAGATACGAACTCTGGCAGTGATCTCAATGGTTTTAGACCATCACTCATCAATTCTAGTCCAAAGAATATAAGTCCCAATCCCATAATCGCCATTGCTCTTGTTCTTGCCTTTTCGCTTGTAAAGAACATTGTTGAAATTGCTGCTGCTCCAGCCATTGGAAGCCCGTATATCCCTATTTTTAAAACTAGTATCCATCCAGTTATTGTCGTTCCTATATTTGCTCCTAGTATTACCCCTAGTGCTTGTTTTAATGTCAATAGCGATGCGTTAACAAAACCTATTGTCATTACAGTACTTACAGATGAAGATTGAACTAGTGCTGTTACAAACACTCCCATTCCTATTGCCATAAAACGGTTTGTTGTCAGCATAGCAAGAATTTTTTTCAATCTCTCTCCTGCCATTTTTTGCATTCCTTTAGACATGTTCTCCATTCCATATAAAAACAGACCCAGTCCTCCTAGAACCTTAAAAAAGATATCTAAGTACATTTTTCCTCCTAAACTTTTACTTTTTTATTTCAATTTTTTGCTTAAATAGTCAATCCGATAAATTCTAACACGTATTTTAATAAATGTAAAATAAAAAACTATTTTTTAACTTAAAATTTACACATTTTTTACATAAAAAAAAATTTTATAATATAAAAAAGAGGTGTTTTTTTCAACACCCCCTTCTAACTCATACTTTTACTGAAAATTTCGTTTTTAGATACTAAATATTGTCGAAAATTTCTTTTGAGTTTTTTTCAAGTTTGAATCCTGCAATTTTATTTACAATAATAGCTATCGCTCCATCTCCAGTTACATTACATGCTGTTCCAAAACTATCTTGTGCCAAATAAAGGGCTATCATTATAGATGTCAATGTTGGTGGGAACCCTAGCATTGTTTCAATAATTCCCAATGCAGCCATAACTGCTCCTCCAGGAACTCCTGGTGCAGCAACCATTGTAACTCCAAGCATTAATATAAATCCAAACATTGTTCCAAAAGCGATAGTCATTCCATTTAACATCATTATTGCCATAGCACAACTTACCAAAGTTATTGTACTACCTGAAAGATGTATTGTTGCACAAAGAGGCACAACAAATTCTGCAATCCCCATATTTACACCATTTTCTTTAGTTTGATTCAGTGTTACAGGTATAGTAGCAGCTGAGGACTGTGTTCCAATAGCAGTAAAATATGCCGGTAACATAGTCTTTAACAGTTTAATTGGATTTGCTCCTACCATTCCTCCAGCAATAAAGTAAAGTATTAATAAAACTGTCAGATGTAGTAAAATAATTACACCAAACACTTTAGAGAATACTGTCAATATTGTTGCAACTTGCCCAGCATAAGTCATATTTGCAAATATTCCAGCTATGTGCAATGGTAAAAATGGAATAATTATACTTTTAATAATTGCTTCTACAACTTTTTGAAACTCATTCATTACGTTTCTCATTGCATTCCCTTTTACGATTGCAATTCCTATTCCTAAAATAAAAGCTATTAACAGTGCTGTCATTACATCCATTATCGGTGGCATATTTATTGTTAAATATCCTGATAATAATGCATGCTCTGGATTATCCGCTGTTTCCAACATTGAACCTGTTTTTAAAAGCATCTTAAATACTGCTGTATTTACAAAATATGTAAATGAGCCAGCTAAAACTGTCGATATGTATGCTATCCCTGTTGTAATTCCCAATAGTTTACCTGCTCCAGTTCCTAATTCACCAATTCCCGGTGCCACAAACCCAACTATGATAAGTGGTATTGAAAATTTTAAAAAGTTTCCAAAAATACCATTAAATGTGGCTAATGACCTTATTGGTACCTCCATGCCTAACATACCTACTCCAATACCAATTATAATTGCTAAAATCAATTTTGGTAAAAGACCTATTTTTCTCATTTTTTCCTCCCAATTTTTAAGTTTGTTTATAAAGTAATCAATAATATAATTAATACTACATTTTCATCAAATCTACAACTTTTTTTGTATAAATACTATTAAATTTGTATTTTTCATATATATGTAGTAAAATTAGTATGAAAATTTAATTATATTAAAACCAAGGATGTGAAATATGATAAAAGGTAATGTTGAAGGAGTTAGAGATTCTATTTTAGCAGAATTAAACACTATTTATAGTATGACTGTTGAGAAGGGAAAACTTGTTAGTCCTGAAATTGTTGCACTTATGACTGATATAACTAGGATTGTAAATCGTGAAATTAGTGTTTCAATTGATAGAAAAGGAAAAGTATTGGAGGTTGCTATTGGAGACAGTAACAGTGTTGAACTTCCTATTTTAGCAATCTCTAGTAAGAAATTAAGTGGAGTTAAGGTTATTCATACTCATCCCAATGGATATTCTAAACTTTCTATGATTGATATTTCAGCCTTATTAAAATTAAAATTGGATGCTATATTAGCTATCGGTGTTGGAGAAACAGAGATAACGGGAATAAATATAGGATATTGTAAAATAGAAAATCAAGAACTTACTTACGAAGAGATTGAAAATTTATCTCTAGATAAAATTATGCCAATGGATTATTTGGACAAAGTTTTAGAAATTGAATCCGACCTCAGAAAAAGTGATGTTGTTGAAGATGATAGTGAATATGCTATTGTTGTTGGTGTCGACTCTGAGGAGAGTTTAGACGAACTAGAGGAATTAGCTAGAGCTTGCGACGTTAGTGTTGCTGGTCGAATTTTTCAAAAAATAAAAAAAATTGATAATATTTTCTATATCGGTAGCGGTAAAGTCAGAGAGTTAGCTCTGTTGAGACAAATTAAAAATACTAATTTAATAATTTTTGACGAGGAGTTAAGTGGAGTTCAAATCAAAAATTTAGAGGCCGTTACAGGTTGTAAGGTTATTGATAGAACAATCCTTATTCTTGAAATCTTTGCTAGAAGAGCTAGAACTAGAGAGGCTAAAATACAGGTTGAATTGGCACAACTTAAATATAGAAGCCAGAGACTTATTGGTTTAGGTAGCATCATGTCTAGAACTGGTGGAGGAATTGGAACTAAAGGACCTGGAGAAAAAAAGTTAGAGATAGATAGAAGAAGAATTAAAGATGAAATCTTTGCTCTCAGACAAGAATTAGAAAAAATAAAAAAAATTAGAGCTCTTCAAAGAACTAAAAGAGAAAGTTCGGGTATTCCTAGAGTTTCTTTAGTAGGGTATACCAATGTAGGAAAGTCAACACTTAGAAATCTTCTTGTAGAAATGTATCCAAGTGATAATACTGTTAAAAAGGAAGCAGTTTTTGCTGAAAATATGCTTTTTGCAACTTTAGATGCTACTACTAGAACTATGATTCTTCCAGATAAAAGAGTTACTGCTTTAACTGATACTGTTGGATTTGTTAGAAAACTTCCTCATGATTTAATCGAAGCCTTTAAATCTACATTAGAAGAAGTTATTTTTTCTGATTTACTTGTTCATTTAGTTGATGCTTCAAGTGACACTGTTGTTCAGCAAATTAAGTCTGTTGAAAATGTCTTAACAGAATTAGGTGCAATCGATAAACCAACTATACTTGCTTTAAATAAATGTGATGTAGCTACTGAGGAACAAATTGAAAAATTAAAAGAATTATATAGCCATATGGATATTGTTGAAATTAGTGCTAAAAATGAAATTAATATCGATTTATTAATGGATAAAATTACAACATCTTTACCTAGAACAATGAAAAGAGTAGAGCTTTTAATTCCATATTCAGATACTTCAATTAATGCTTACTTACATAGAAATGCTATTATCGAAAGTGAATCTTACGAAGCTGATGGAACACTAATCGTTGCTACTGTCAGTGATGAAATCTACAATAAATGTGCCAACTTCATTATAAAAGAAATTTAAACCATATATTTCAAGTAAAAAGCCAAAACCATTGGCTTTTTATTTTTTAAAAAATTGCATTGACATTTTTTTTAGATTATGATACTATACTTTTGTGATTGCGGGAGTAGCTCAGTTGGTAGAGCGTCAGCCTTCCAAGCTGAATGTCGCGAGTTCGACCCTCGTCTCCCGCTCCAACAAAATAATTGGTACACCTGCCCCGTTCGTTCAGTGGTAAGGACAATAGATTTTCACTCTATAAACAGGGGTTCGATTCCCCTACGGGGTACCA
>CAKOHT010000019.1 GCA_934085975.1 uncultured Cetobacterium sp. | reverse complement strand
ATTTAGTAGCTAAATCTTAGTTCTTACAATTTTTAAGGACAATTTCAAAAAATTATAATTTCCTAAATAATAAAAAAGCGTATTGTGTACCCCAACACGCCTTTAACTCTTTTAACTATTTTACTAGATACAGAAGAAGTGCTGAAAGTATAAATAAAAACGCTACTACTTCAGTTGCTCTGGCTAGTGGTCCTCCATCTTTTGAAACTCCGAATACTGTATTTGAACCTCCCATTCCCATACTCCCTGACATACCGTGACTTCTATCTGGCTGAACAAGAACTAATACTATTAAAGCTACAGCAAAAATAAATAAAAACAACGTTAAAAGTGTCTCCATAACTTTACTCCTCTCAAATTTCGTCTTTTATCTTATACATTATTATAATATATATATTGATAAAATAAAAGAAAAAATTTACAGAAGTTTTGCTGCTAACTCAGCTAATGCCGAACGTTCACCTTTTTTCAAAGTAACGTGTCCTACTATACTTTCATTTTTCAATTTATCTGACAAATATGTAAGTCCATTTGTATCTGAATCTAAATATGGACTGTCGATTTGATCTGGATCACCCGTTAAAACTATCTTTGTATTTTCTCCAGCTCTTGTTATTATTGTCTTTACCTCAAGAGGAGTCAAGTTCTGTGCTTCATCTATTATTATGTATCCATTTGGAATACTTCTTCCTCTTATGTATGTGAGAGCTTCTATTTTTAAAAGTCCCATGGTCTGAAGCCCCAAAATTACTTTCTCCCCAGTTTTTTCACCTTTTTCTCCAGCTAAATAATCTATATTATCATATATAGGTTGCATCCATGGTCTTAATTTCTCCTCTTCACTTCCAGGTAGGTAACCTAAATCTTTTCCCATAGGTATTATTGGTCTAGCTATCAGAAGTTTTTTATATTTACCTCTTTCAACGACCTGCTCTAAGCCTGCTGCTATTGCTAATAATGTCTTTCCTGTTCCAGCTCTTCCTACCAAAGTTACAACTTTTATATTTTCATCCATTAGGAGTTCCATTGCATACTCTTGCTCATCATTTCTCGCTCTCGCTCCCCAAGCTGATATCTGTCCCTCCAAATTTCTTCTAATTTTTCCACCTATATATCTTCCAAAAGTTTTATCCTCTCCACACTTAAACTTAATGAACATATTTTCTGTAAAATGGTGCTCATCCCCCAATTCCCAAACGTTTATCTTTCCAGCTTTATCAAATTTGTTATATACTTCTCTAGAAACTTCTATCTCTTCATATCCAACATATAATGTTGTATAGTCCGTTCTATCTGTCTCGTAGTCTTGAACCTCTAATCCCAGAGAATCCGCCTTTATTCTCATATTTATATCTTTAGTTATCAATATAACCTTCATATTTGGATTTTTATTTTTAATTCCTAAAGTTGTTGCAATTATCATATTGTCCATGGAATCTTTTTTCAATGCTTGTGGCAATAAACTTAAATCACTTTCTATCTCTACCTTGAAAAAAATCTTTTTCTCCAACTCTACACCCTTTGCAATACATCCTTTTTTTCTTATGTTATCTAGTTCTCTTGCTGCTAATCGTGCTTGTATTGCCGTTGTACTATTTCTTTTTAAGTTATCTATCTCCTCTATTACAAATATAGGAACAATAACTTCATTGTCTTCAAAACTATAGATACTACGATGATCATGTATCAAAACATTTGTATCTAAAACGTAGATTTTTCTCATAAAATCATCCCCTTAATTGAATTTTCTTTAAAACTCCCTTAATTGCTTCTTCTAAAGTGGAATAGCTATTTAATTCATCTTTACTTATTAGAGAATCTATTTCCTTTTTACTGTATCCTAAAGAGTCTAACGCCATATATAACTCCTCTTCTATAGCATTATTCAATACATCCCCTGATGGATCCTCCATAGACATTAAGTTTAAAAGCTTAATTTTATTATTCAAATCTATTATTATTTGTTTTGATTTTTTCTCTCCCAATTTTGGAACCCTTTTTAATGTTTGAAAATCCTCTGTTAAAACAATCTCTCTAATATTATCTATTGAAAAAGTTGACATTATAGATAGTGCTAATGAGAGTCCTATGCCAGTAATTCCTATCAACATTTCAAAGAGAACTCTCTCTCTCTCCTGTAAAAATCCAACCAACTTAAATGTATCCTCTTTTATTACATTGTATATATACAACTCTCTTTTTTCTCCCACTTGCACCTGATCGTAGGTTTTTAAAGTTATGTAGACTCTATACCCTATTCCATTCACATCAACTGCTAGATATTCTGGTTTTTTTATTTTTATTACTCCATTTAGGTATTCAAACATTACTCTATCTCTCCCCTTTTAACGCTTTTTTTAGATATTTACTTGTATATCCTTTTTTAGAAGAAGCCACTTTTTCTGGAGTTCCTGTTAAAATTACTTTTCCTCCACCGTCTCCACCTTCAGGTCCTATATCTATTATATAATCTGCATTTTTTATCACATCTAAATTATGCTCTATAATTACAACCGTATTCCCTTTTTCTACCAATCTATTAATAACTTCTAAAAGTTTTCTTATATCTTCAAAATGAAGTCCTGTTGTCGGTTCATCCAATATATATATAGTTTTTCCTTTCGAAACTTTAGCTAGCTCACTCGCTAACTTTATTCTCTGAGCCTCTCCACCAGATAGTGTCGTTGCCGGTTGCCCCAACTTAATATAATCTAAACCTACATCTACTAGTACTTTTAGCTTTCGCTCTAAAGTTGGTATTGTCTTGAAAAAATCATATGCCTCTCCCACGCTCATATCTAAAACATCTGATATATTTTTTCCTTTATAATAGACTTCCAATGTCTCTCTATTATATCTTTTTCCTCTACATACTTCACATTCAACATAAACATCTGGTAAAAAATTCATCTCTATCTTTATAATTCCAGCACCTTGACAAGCTTCACATCTTCCTCCTTTCACATTGAAAGAAAAACGGCCCTTTGAGTAACCTTTTGCCTTTGCATCTTTAGTCTGAGCAAAAATATCTCTTATATCATCAAAAACTTTTGTATATGTTGCCGGATTCGATCTTGGAGTTCTCCCAATAGGACTTTGATCTATCTCTATAACCTTATCTAAATTCTCTAATCCTTCGATAGATGAGTGTTCCAATGGATACAGCTTCCCTTTATTTAACTTATTGAATAGAACTGGATAAAGGGTTTGATTTATCAGTGTTGATTTTCCACTTCCACTCACTCCTGTTACAACTGTTAAAACACCTAAAGGTATATCAACATCTACATTTTTTAAATTGTTTCCTTTTGCACCCTTCAAAACTATATATCCATTTGGCTCTCTTCTTTTTTTCGGTACAGTTATACCTATTTCTCCCTTTAAGTATCTTCCTGTCATAGAAAGTTCATTTTCCATAACCTCTTGTGGAGTTCCTGCAGCTACTATTTCACCACCAAATACTCCCGCTCCTGGTCCCATATCCAATATATAGTCGGCTTGATACATCGTATCTTCGTCGTGCTCAACAACTATAAGTGTGTTTCCTAACTCTTTTAATCTATTCAAAGTGGCAAGCAGTTTATCATTGTCTCTTTGGTGCAATCCAATACTTGGCTCATCTAAAACATACAATACCCCTGTTAGTCCCGAACCTATCTGAGTTGCCAATCTAATTCTTTGAGATTCTCCTCCAGATAATGTTTTTGTTTCTCTAGCTAAGCTCAAATAGTCCAAACCAACATTTATCATGAAAGATATTCTTTCTTTTATCTCTTTTAAAATCTCTGCAGCTATTTGTTTTTCTTTTTCTGTCAACACTATAGTTTCAAAAAAATCTAAAGCGTCTCTTATACTTAGTTCTGTTATCTCAATTATATTTTTATTATAAACAGTCACTGCTAAAACTTCTGGTTTTAATCTTTTCCCATGACATACCTTACATACTCTTTCTATCATAAATCTATTTTCAATCTCTTCTCTCGAACTATCTGAAAAAGACTCATTGTATCTTCTTTCTAAATTTTTTACAATTCCTTCAAAATCCTTCTCCCCATGAAAACTAAACTCTTTGGATGTATAGTCCACTCTAAATTTCTCTCCATCAGTTCCATAAAAAATTATATCCATCTCTTTTTTAGTCAAATCTTTTACTGGTTTATTCAAATCAATTTTATATTTTTTTGCCATTGATTCAAATATTGTCCATGTATAACCTTTTTTAGCTGAAGCTGCTCCGGGTATATATATACCACCTTTTAATATAGATAAATTTTCATCCTCGATCAATCTACTTTCATCAATTTCCAATTTTTTACCTATTCCCTTACACTCAGGACAGGCTCCAAAAGGAGCGTTAAAAGAAAATAATCTCGGATTTAAGTCTGGAATACTCACATCTTCATGTTCTGGACATGAGAAGTTTTCACTGTATAACTGTTCTCCATCTCTCCAATTTATAATTATCTTTCCTTCTGATAACTCAATACCTTGTTCGATACTCTGGGTTAATCTGGACTTGAACTCCTCGTCTTCCTTATCCACTACAATTCTATCTACAACAACCTCAATATTATGTTTTTTATTTTTATCTAAAACTATCTCTTCTTCTATATATAAAACTTCACCATTGACTCTTGCTCTTACAAAACCTTTTTTTACAAGATTTAAAAATAGATTTTTATGAGTTCCTTTTTTATCTTTGATAACCGGACTTAAAATTACTAATCTATCGCCATTATTAAATTTTTCGTATACGTTTTCGACAATCTCATCAACACTTTGTCTTTCGACTAGTTTCCCACATATTGGACAATAAGCTTTACCTATATGTGCAAACAATAGTCTCATATAATCATAAATCTCTGTCACTGTTCCAACTGTTGACCTCGGATTCTTATTCGTAGTTTTTTGTTCGATTGAAATAGCTGGAGCTAATCCTTCGATACTATCAACTTCTGGTTTCTTCATCTGTCCTATAAACTGTCTTGCGTAAGCTGATAAACTTTCTACATATCTTCTTTGTCCTTCTGAATATATAGTATCAAATGCCAGAGATGATTTTCCACTCCCACTTACCCCCGTTACAACAACAAATTTATATTTTGGAATCTCTACATCAAAGTTTTTAAGATTATGTTCTCTAGCTCCTTTTATAATTATTTTGTCTAACATTTTTCCTCCTTACTAAAAGACCCTCTTAATTGATGTAAGAGGGCTAAACTTTTTAATAATATTCAATTAGTCCATTTTCATAAAAACTAAAATAGGACTCATCACTAACAATAATATGATCCAATAATTTAATATCCACTTTTTCAAGCAACTCTTGCATTTCTAACGTTACTTCGATATCTTTCTTAGATGGAGTCAAGTTCCCGCTTGGATGGTTATGGGCAAATATTATTCCTTTAGCTCTATTATCTATTGCTCTTTCCATTATCTTCCTAGGATAAACCACACTTCTGTCAATTGTTCCCTTAAACAGTATTTCGTCACTAACAATTTTATTGTCACTGCTCAAATAGATTACTTTAAACTCCTCACTTTTTAAACTGCCTACATCATCCTTTAAATAGTTTATTAAATCATTTTTCCCTTTTAAAGTTGTTAAATCAGCTTTTTTTACATTTTTAAAGTAATGATTTGACATTGTATCACCAATCACTTTTAAATATAGGGCTGTCTCTGAACCAATACCTTCAACTTCCTTTAAATCATTTAATTCAGCATTTATTATCTTATCTATACTCTTAAATTTTAATAATAAATTTTTTGCGATCCCTTTGCAATCTTTTAATTTTATTGAATAAGTTAGTAACAACTCCAAAACCTCATAATCTTCTAAACCTTTATACCCAATTTTTAAATACTTCTCTCGTAATCTCTTTCGGTGCCCTTGCATTTGGTTTTTTTCCAAAATAAATCACCCCTTATTACTTTACTGAAATATTTCATAGACCTCATCTTTTGTTTTCATTATTTTAGGAATCTCCACTGCTGCTTTCAAAATAGGATACGCTAAAACTGCTCCTGTTCCTTCTCCTAAACGCATTTCCATATGTAAAAATGTTTTTAAATTCAGCTCCCTCATAACCACTTTCATTCCCGGCTCTTCGCTCATATGAGTTCCTATCAAGTAATCTTTTACTTTCGGTTCTATTTTAGTTGCTACTAAAGCAGCTACCGCTGAGATAAATCCATCTATTAACATCGGTTTTCTCTCCAGTGCAGCTCCTAAATAAAGTCCGACCATACACGCTATATCAAGACCTCCAACACATCTTAAAACTTCTATTGGCTCTTTATTAAATAAATCATACTTAATACACGCCTCTTCTATAATCTTTCTCTTTCTTTTTAATCCCTCATCTGAAAGTCCTGCACCGCAACCTACAACTTTTTCTATATTTTCTTTTGTTAAAGCGTATAAAATCGCTGAACTTGTTGTCGTATTAGCTATTCCCATCTCACCATTAGAGAAAAAATCATACTCTTTTTTAGATTTTATCATATCCACTCCAACTGCAATTGCATCCATTACTTCATTTAAACTCATTGCAGGTTCTTTAGTGAAATTTTTAGTACCGTATGCTATTTTTTTTACATATAAGTTTTCATAACTTCTAGGTATCTCTCCTTTGATTCCTATATCTATCAAATTTAGAGGTATCCCCAAACTTTTACACAAAATTCCAATAGCTGCAAAAGAATTTAGCATTGCTTCTGAAACTATTCTCGTATATTCAATCGGGCAAGATGAAACTCCCTCCTCAATAACCCCATTGTCAGATGATGCTATAAAATGACATCCAGCTTTTAATTCATTTAAAGGCTGACCAGTTATTCCTGCCACTTTTATTGCTAACTCCTCCAAAATACCCAAACTTTTCTCAGGTTTCATTTTTGAATCCAATACTTTTTTACACTCTTTTATAGCGTCTAGATCAGCACCAACTATACCCTTTTGAAACTCCTTTATTCTGTTCAACTTTAGCCCCCTATGTTTAATCCCTTCAATATGGGATATCCTTCAGAAAATTCAATTATAACTACACCACCATTTTTTACGCTAAATTTCCAATAGGATTCTAGTCCGTTAGAAAAATAGTGGCTTAAAATAGTATTTATTACTCCCCAATGAGTAACTAAAACTGTGTCTTTTTCCAAATCAATTTTTTTTTCTATAAAATTAATAGCTCTTTTTTGAAGCTCTAAAACACTTTCACCTGTTATATAATTATAATTCTCCCAATTTTTTTGACTTTTTTTTAACTCTTCCGGATATTTTTCCAAAAGTTCTTCATAACTGCGCCCTTCAAATATCCCGAAATTCAATTCACGCAACTCTTCATCTATTGAAATTTCCAACTCTTTATAATTCACGATTTCCGCTGTTTCTATAGCTCTTTTTAAGTCACTTGTATATATCTTTTCATAACTTATATTTTTTAAAATCTCTCTAGTTTTTTTAGCCTGTTCTTTACCTTTTTCTGTCAACTCCGGATTTAAAATACCATAGTAAACCCCTTCAACATTTAGCTTTGATTCACCGTGTCTGACTAATATAATCTTCCCCATTAACTTCACCTATAAAGTTACATACATTAAAACTAGCGAAAGCACTGAAGATAACTCTAATAATGCTCCTAAAGTATCCCCCGTTATACCACCTATCTTTCTTGTCATCAATTTTCCAAAGAAAAAACCACAGACAATTAATATATTTAAAACAATAAATAAAGTTACAAAAGGTAACATAAAAAATTCGGCTACTCCATATAATATCGCTGTAACCAGTATATACGATATCAATAAACCACCTTTATCTGTATTATCTACAAAAGTTTTTCCCATTCCAGTTACTCTAGCATAAGGTTCAAGTGCACAATTAACCACACTATTTATTCTAGCTAATACTGGCACAATTAGCATTATTACACCTTGATTTATTCCAAACAGTTCTGATGTTTCTACTAAAAAAGCAATTTTAAATATGAAATAAAGTATTAAAACTAAAACACCATTCGTACCAACTCTGGAGTCCTTCATAATTTCTAACATTTTTTGCTTACTTCTATAACTAAATATCCCATCAAAAGTATCTGCTAAACCATCTAAATGTAACCCACCTGTCATTATCACATCCAATGTCACTAAAATTATTCCAATCAAGATAGGTGATGGAATAAAAGTTTCCAAAACCACTGCCACAACTAAGTTTATAACTCCTATTACTAACCCTACTATTGGAAACCATTTCATTCCTTTTCCTAAAGCTTTTGAATCAAAAGTCTTTCCTCCAGGAAATGGTAATCTTGTCATAAATTTAAAAAGTAAAGCTAACCCTTTCATTTTTTCCTCCAAACTCTATTTTAATTTTAACTCTAATCCAGAAACTATCAAATAAGCCTCATGACATTCTTTTCCAACCAATTGATTCATTCTGCCACTGATATCTCTAAAATATCTTCCTAAAGCATATGGAGGAACTAATCCCATACCGACTTCGTTAGAAACTATAACCATATCTAGTGTGCTATTTTTTACAAAATCTATCAATTTTTTAATCTCATCTTTTATCTCATCTTCAATCTTTGCAACAGTGTCTTGAGGTACATTCTCCCAATCGACTTCTCTATCTATAATCATGTTATTTGTAATTAAATTTGTTAAACAATCCAACAATACAACTCCATTTGAATCTTTATATTTTTCTAAAATTTTATATATATTTTTATAGGCTTCTATCGTTATCCAGTTCTCCCCTCTTTGAATTTTATGTAATCGCACTCTCTCCTTCATTTCATCATCAAAAGATATCGCTGTAGCCACATAAATCCTATCTTTTTCTAGCTCAAAAACTTTTTTTTCAGCAAAAGAACTTTTTCCACTTCTCACTCCGCCTGTCACAAAAATTATCTTCCCCAATCATCTCACCTTTTATTCTTTTATAATACTTTAATAGTACCACAATCTAATAAAAACTTCAATATAACGAAAAAGAGTGCCTAAAACATATTAGGCACTCTAACTTTTTATTATTACTTTTGGAAATGTCTCTCTAATAATCCTAAGAAAGCTCTTCCATGTCTAGCTTCATCTTTAGCCATCTCATGAACTGTATCGTGGATTGCATCAAATCCTAATTGCTTAGCTCTTTTAGCGATATCAAACTTTCCTGAAGTTGCTCCATATTCAGCCTCTACTCTTCTTTTTAAGTTCTCCTCTGTAGAATCAGTTACAACCTCTCCTAATAACTCTGCGAATCTTGCAGCGTGTCCAGCTTCTTCAAAAGCTATTCTTGTGTAAGCTTCTGCCACTTCTGGATATCCTTCTCTATCTGCTACTCTAGCCATTGCTAAGTACATTCCAACTTCCATGCACTCCCCATTGAAGTTTGCTCTTAATCCTTCGATAATTTCCTCATCTCCGCAAGCTAATCCCTCTCCTATTTTATGCTCAGTTGCCCATACTCTTCCTGCTGTTTCATCATAAGCAACGCATTTATCTAAACCAACCTTACATAAAGGGCAAGCTCCTAAAGCCTCTTCAAATACTTCTCCACATACTGTACATTTTACTTTTGCCATTATAAATCCTCCTCAATTATTTTCTTTCTATAAATTTATATTCTTTATTTTAAAGAAAAATTGTTTTCATTACTTTTTTATAATAATTACAATTTTGTTCCAACAAAAATATAGTACACCTTTTTTGTAAATATGTCAAACTTTTTTTATTTATTTTTTTACTTTTTATTTATAAAAAAAGAAAATTATAAAATATCCGTAGTCATATAGAAATATTCACCTCAATAATTTGTCAGAATTTAGTCTATTTACGTTTTATAATATTCATATATGAGGAGGTTTTTTATGTTAGTTCGAGTGTTAAGTTCAAGTTATTTAGGAATTGAACCTTTTTTAGTTGAAGTTGAGGTAGATGTCACTAATGGTCTTCCTATTTTTAATATAGTTGGTTTAGGTGATACAACTATATCAGAGAGTAGAGATCGTATAAAATCTGGAATAAAAAACATGGGATATTTATTGGAACCCAAAAGAATTGTAGTGAATTTAACCCCTGCTAATATAAAAAAAAGAGGCTCACATTTTGACCTCCCTATAGCTATTGGAATAATGATTGGGATGAAATTTTTATCGGATTATAGAGGGATTTTAAAAGAATATCTATTGATGGGAGAGCTCTCATTGACTGGAGAAATTCGAAGAGCGGAAGGCATCATCAGTGGAGTTTTATTGGCTAAAAGTAAAGGATTCAAAGGTGTCATTATTCCAGAAGAAAATTTAGAAGAGGCATCTATCATAAAAGATATCGATATCATTTCTGTAAAAAATTTAAGAGATGTTGTTAAATTTATTGAAGAGGGTATTACTCGCAGTAAAAGAACCATAAATACATTAAAATCTTTTAACTATTCTCTAGATATGTGGGATGTCAAAGGACAAATTAGGGCTAAAAGAGCTCTTGAGATTGCTGCGGCTGGTGGACATAATATAATTATGATTGGTGCTCCTGGAAGTGGTAAATCTATGCTTGCAAAAAGGTTAACAACTATACTTCCTCCTATGTCCGAAGATGAAATTATTGAAACCACTAAAATCTATAGTATCGCTGGCGAGCTCAGTGAAAGAGTTCCGATTATTATTAATCGACCTTTTAGAGACCCTCATCACACCTCTACAACAACATCTATAATCGGTGGAGGGCGAATACCCAAGCCTGGAGAAATCAGTTTAGCTAATAATGGAGTTTTATTTTTGGATGAATTTACAGAATTTGATAGAGTGGTTATTGAAGGACTAAGAGAACCTTTAGAAGAAAAAAGAATCTCTATAACTAGAAGTCTGGGAAAAATGGAGTTTCCAGCTAATCTAATCTTTGTAGCAGCGTGCAATCCATGTTTTTGCGGTAATGCTTTTGATGAAGAACTTTGTACGTGTACTCCATACGATATGAGAAGATATTCAAAAAAACTTTCTGGTCCAATAATTGACAGAATTGATTTATATGTAGAAATCTATAGACTTAATGATAGAGAGATTTTAGATGAGGAACGAGGTGACACCTCTAAAGATATTAGAACTAGAGTGGTTAAAGCTAGGGAAATACAAAATCTTCGTTTTACTGGTAAACTCAATCGCGATATGTGCAACAGTGAAATTGAAAAATACTGTGTTTTGAATACTGAATGTGAACAAATTATTAGAACTGCTATTAGAAACCTGAATTTATCTATGAGGACATATCACAAAATCTTAAAAGTAGCTAGAACAATTGCAGACTTGGAAGAGTCTCTTAATATTGAAAAACAACACCTATTGGAAGCCATCAACTTTAGAAAAAATTAATAAAAAAACCTTCTAGATTTTAGTAATCTTATGTGATTAATTGTGTATCTTAGAATACATTATATAGTTATTTTGATTCTAAAACTTTCAAGAATGAAAGTAAATATTAAATTGATGAAAATATGAAGATTATATAAAGGAAACTCAGTATAATAATTGAAATACCTTATAGAGATTTATAAATAAATATAAAATATTTTAGGAGGGATTGTTTATGGAAGTAAAAAAAAGCATTGATAATGTAAAAAAATGTATATGTAAAGATTGTAAATCATATACTATGGGTTGCAAATTAAAAGAAATGCCTAAAAATATAATGGAAATAGTTGTTCATCCTAAAGATTTTGAAACAGTGGAACATTTTGAGGGGTTATTTTGTGCCTTTGGAAAAAGTAAGTGTATTTCGGAAGAGAAAGAGTGCATATGTGCAAAATGTGAAGTTTTTAAAGAAAATAACCTAACTAAGCCTTATTACTGCACAAGAGGATTATAAAGGGCTATTAAATAATTAATATTTCAATTTAAAAGAAAAAAGGGAAAGTTAACTCTCTGGGAGTACTTTCCCTTTTTAAAGTTATTATCTGGTAGTATAAATAATTTTGTGTAAATAATAATTGCAGACCTTCTAGATTAATGATGTAATATCATTAAAATCTAGGAGGTTTTTTATGGCAAGAAATTCTCAAGGATTTAATGGCTGATACTGTTCAATCTATGCTTGAAGCTAAAATCGAGGATGAGTTAGGATACTCAAAATATGATTACCCGAATAAAGAGACTACAAACTCTAGAAATGGTTATTATCCTAAAACTATTACTGCTTCTGATGGAGAATTTGTTGTCGATATTCCTAGAGATAGAGAGGGAATTTTTGAACCTAAAGTTCTTAAAAAAGCAGTTTATGTTGCTATTGGAGTAAAAATTGATGGAACAAAAGAAGTTCTGGGACTTTGGATCGGGGCTAATGAAAGCTCCAAATATTGGTTAAGTGTTTTAACTGAAATCAGAAATAGAGGAGTTGAAGACATTTTAATTATTTCTATTGATAATTTAAAAGGTTTTTTTGAAGCTATACAAGCAGTATATCCATATACAGAGATACAAAAATGTATAGTCCATCAAATTAGAAATTCAACAAGATTTGTAAGTTACAAAGATTTAAAATCTTTTACATCAGACTTAAAAGAAGTTTACAAAGCAACTACAGAAGAAATAGCGCTTGGTAACCTAGATAAATTTGAAGAAAAATGGGGTAAAAAATATCCTGGAGCAATAGGATCTTGGCGAGCTAATTGGCATGAACTATCGAGTTTTTTTAAATATCCACCAGAGCTTAGAAAGTTGATATATACAACAAATTCTATTGAAAATTTTACTAGGCAGCTAAGAAAAGTAACAAAATCAAAATCAATATTTCCAACAGATGATGCATTATTTAAAATGCTGTATTTAGCAACAGTAGATAAAAATGGGAAAAAGGTCGACATGTACAGGCTTGGACACGAGTAGCTTCTCAATTACAGCAATTTTTTTCTGAGCGAATCTTACCATCAGATTTGCAATATTAGGAAATTTATTAAAAAAATAGAAAAGGCGTCAAAGGAAAAACCTTGAC
>CAKOHT010000018.1 GCA_934085975.1 uncultured Cetobacterium sp. | reverse complement strand
TCAAACTCTTCATTCAAATATATTTAAAGTCCTAAGACTTACGTTTACACCATTTATTGGTTTGCCATTTCTGGCATCTGTTATTTTCATAACTTCTGACTATTTTCTCTATTCGGTTGCTAATGTCCTTCTCTACAATTTTTGTCGGCGGTGTTTCCCGCTGACAAAAATTATAGTATCATAAATTTTAAACTTCGTCAACATCTTTTTTTATTTTATTAAAAAATATCCATTATTTTATCTATAAACTTTTTTCTCTCTATATCTTTTTTTATAATTAATCTATCTTTAAATACCACTTCACCATTCACTAATACTTTATAATTTCCTACAACTGTACCAGCTTTTATAGGGGTCAACAAGCTTTTTTCCCTTTCAGTTATTATTGAAATATCTGCATCTTTTTTCACGACTTTAGAAAAAGACTTAGTTCCATAAGCCTTTGCCTCTGAAATATAGCCTCCGATAATCGGGATAGATATAACTGGAACATTTTCTTTAATAACATCTTTATTTTTATAATTTTCATGAAATTTTTCATTTAATTCCAAAATTTTATTATCTCTTATTTTAGAAGATTTTCCTCCCATCACAACAGTTACTATATTAGCGTTATCTTTATCACTTAAGACCACTATATTAAACCTAGATTTTGTATGATATCCTGTTTTTAAACCATAGATACCCTCTTTTCCTAAAAGATGAATTGTACTTTTTAATTTATAACTTCCATCTTTTATTTCTGCTGTTTTTTGCCTCGCAATAGCTATATATTCCGGATATTTCAAAGCCTCCATCGACAATTTATATATTCCATTGGCTGTCCCCATATCCAATTTTTTTCTAGTCATATGATCTGGCAGTCCCGCAGGAGTATAAAATTCCAGTTCATTTTCCAAACCTAAACTTTTAGCTTTTGCGTTCATCATATCGATAAATCTTGGAATACTTCCTTTCCCAGAATGCTTAGCCAGTGCATAAGCAGCGTTATTGGCAGATTTTATAGCTGCCGATTTAAGCAAGTCTAATACTGTTAACTTTTCGCCACTTTTCATTGGGATTGAACTTCCACCAACACTTAAAATTTCCCAATCAACTGTCACTTCATCATATAAACCTATATTCCCTTTTCTTATTTCATCCAAAGTCACCAATATTGTCATGACTTTGGTCACAGAAGCCAATGGATATTTCTGAGTTGAGTTTTCTTGGTAAAAAACATTACCTTCATCATCTCCCAATACATAAGCTCTATAATCTGGAATATTATCTTTTGCTATTTTACTTTGAGTACTCTTTGAAAAAGACAACGTTGATGCAATCAATATAAAAACTACAACTATTTTTTTCATAGCTTCTTCCTCCAAATAAAAAAATTAGGAACTACATCTCTGTAATTCCTAAACATTATACATTATTTTTGTTTTTTAGCCAAGTAGTCTTCTATAGCTTCTTTTAAAGCTTCTTCCGCCAAAACAGAACAGTGCATTTTTGTAGCCGGTAATCCACCTAACGCTTCCGCAACTACTTTGTTAGTTATTTCCAAAGCCTCATGTATATTTTTACCTAAGACCATTTCAGTCGAAACAGATGATGTTGCTATTGCTGACGCACATCCAAATGTTCTAAATTTTACATCTGTTATTATATCATCTTCTATTTTTAAAAATATTTCCATAATATCACCGCAAGAAGGATTTCCAACTTTACCATATCCATCTGGATTTTCCATTGTTCCTACATTTCTAGGGTTCATAAAATGTTCCATTACTTTTTCTGTATATTGCATAATCTCTCTCCTTAATTTTTAATTATTTTTATTTTTTATATTCATTCCATAAAGGGGATAACATTCTTAATTTTTCTACAACTTTCTCAACTTGTTCAATAGTATAATCTATTTCCTCTTTCGTATTGTATTTTCCTATACTAAATCTTATAGTTCCATGAGCAAACTCTGGCTCAATTCCCATTCCTAGTAGAACATGAGATGCCTGTAATTCATCAGATGAGCACGCTGACCCAGAACTTACAGCAATCCCTAAATAACTTAAAGACAATAGAACTGATTCACCTTCCAAATACTTAAAAGTTACACTCGAAGTCCCCGGTAGTCTTTCCACAGCCTTTCCGTTTACTACCACCTCTGGAATTCTTTTTACAATTTCATCTTCAAAATAATCTCTTAGCTTCTCTTCTCTTTTTATTTCAACATCCATCTCTTCGCAAGCAATCTCTAACGCCTTCGCCATTCCAACCACTGCAGGTGTATTTGTTGTCCCAGGTCTTAACTTTTTCTCTTGCCCTCCACCTGTTATTGTTCTAGCAACTCTAACTCCTTGTCTCACATAAAGACCTGCGATACCTTTAGGTCCATGAAACTTATGTCCTGAGAATGTCAGTAAATCTGCACCTAACTCTTTTGGGTAAACAGGAATTTTTCCAACAGTTTGAACAGCGTCTACATGTAATAAAACTCTATTTTTCTTAGCTATTTCACCAATTAACTTTATAGGTTCAATTGTACCAACTTCATTATTGGCATGCATCACTGATATTAAAACTGTCTCAGGCGTTATCGCTTCTTCCAGAGCTTTGACATCTATAACTCCATTTTTATCAACAGGTACAAATGTCACCTTATACCCATCTTGCTCCAAATCTTTAAAAGTATTCTTTATAGCTGGGTGCTCTATTGTACTTGTTATTATATGATTTCCTCTGTTTTTATATGCTTTTGCTACGCCTCTAACTGCAATGTTATCTGATTCAGTTCCAGAAGAAGTAAATATAATCTCTTCCGCTTTAACTTTCAATAAAGTCGCAATCTTCTCTCTTGCCTCTGAAACAGCTATTCCCGTTTCCTTTCCAAAAATGTGCATACTAAATGCGTTGCCATACTCCTCTGTTAAAAAGGGCATCATTGCTTCTAATACTTTAGGGTCCATTTTTGTAGTTGCATTATTATCCAGATAAACTCTCATAGTTATCGTCTCCTTAAGTTACCATTTATATTTTTACACCAAAATAATAACATTCTTTACCGAATATGTCAACAATTAAAAAACTTTTTTGTATACTTTTTTTATATTTTTTCTCCATGTTTACAATACATTTTTATTTCACATTCCAAACACTTCGGTCTTCTTGCAATACACTTGTCTCTCCCTTGAAGAATTAAATAGTGTGAAAAATCTATCCAATACTCTTTAGGTATTATTTTCATTAAATCTTTTTCAATTTTTATTACATCCTGCTCATTAACTAGCCCTATTAAGTTACTCAACCTTCTCACATGGGTATCAACTGTTATTCCATCCGCCAGTCTCCAAATCTCTCCTCTAACCACATTGGCTGTTTTACGTCCGACACCTGCTAGACCAACCAATTTATCCATTTCTTTGGGAACCTGCCCATTATATTTTTCAAGAAGTTGCTGACTACACAACTTTATATTTTTAGCTTTATTTTTATAAAAACCTGTACTTTTTATCAATGTCTCTATCTCTTCTAATGGCATTTCAGCAAACTGTTCCGGCGTATTGACAGTTTTATACATATTTTCTGTTACAATATTAACTCTGACATCTGTGCACTGAGCAGATAATATAACAGCCACTAAAAGTTCAAATGGAGTTTTATAATCTAAAGCACATTTTGGATCTCCAAATTTCTTTTGTAAAATCTCTATTACTTTTAAAGCCCTTTCTTTTTTTCTCAAAATATCCTCCGCTATTCAAAAACTTTCATATATAAAAAATAATCAATGCCTCCATGTTCAATCTGACCTTTAAATTGAAATTCAGCCCTTTCAAAGCATAAAATTGATCTATCATTCTCTTCTAAAATATATGCTGCAACGTACTTTAAATTTTGATATTTGAATCTCAATTCATCTATACTTGCATTCACTATTGCTGTAGAATAACCTTTTCCTCTTATACATTCAGCTAAATACAAGGAAATCTCTGTACCTTCAAAATCTTCGTCCAATTGAAACTTTACATTTCCCAAGAAAGTTCCTTTCAAATCTTCGACAGTAAACATTGCATAATTAGGAGAACCTATTAAAAATCTATACCATCTTTCATGATTTTTTCTTTGCTCTTCCTCATTATTTTTACAATATTTCTTTACATAGTTTAAATTAAGATGGTTATATATATTTTCTATGTCATCCGTCGTGGTTTCTCTTACTACTATCACTACTTTATAACAACCCTATTATATTTTTTCTTACCCTGTCTTAGCATCATAGCCCCATCTATAAACAAATCTTTTGTTATTAACGTAGCAAAATCCGTTACTTTTTCATCATTTATAGTCAAACCGTTTTGTTGAACCAATCTTCTTCCTTCACTCTTTGTTTTTAGTAAGCCTAGTTCTACCATTAAATCAACTACACCTTTTCCCAAAACTTCCTCTGTCACTTCTGATGTTGGAACATTTGTTAAATCAAGTCCACCTTGTTCAAACAGTGCCTCTGATGCTTGTTTTGCTTTTTCAGCTTCCTCTTCACCATGAACAATTTTCGTAACTTCATAAGCCAATACTTTTTTAGCTTCGTTTATTTCTGCTCCCTCTAATGATGAAAGTCTTCTAACTTCATCCATAGGTAAAAATGTCAGCAGTGCTAAAGGTTGAGCTACATCTGCATCAGGAAGATTTCTCCAGTATTGATAAAAATCATATGGTGATGTTTTTTTAGGATCTAACCACAGTGCACCTTTCGCTGTTTTTCCCATTTTGTGTCCTTCACTATTTGTAAGTAGAGTACATGTCATTGCATAACTAGATTTTCTGTCTTTCTTTCTAATCAAATCTACCCCTGCAATCATATTAGACCACTGATCATCTCCGCCTAACTGCATAGTACATCCAAACTTTCTATTTAAAACCAAGAAATCATACCCCTGCATCAACATATAATTAAATTCTAAAAATGATAATCCTCCATTTTCCATTCTAGATTTAAAACACTCTGCAGATAACATTCTATTTACTGAAAATTGAGAACCTATGTCTCTTATAAAATCAATATAATTTAATCCTCTTAACCAATCAGCGTTATTTACTAATAGTGCTTTATCATCAGAAAAATCTATAAATTTCTCCATCTGCTTTTTTATAGACGCCACATTGTGAGCTATAATTTCATCTGTCATCATCTGTCTCATATCAGTTCTTCCACTCGGATCCCCTATTTGAGCAGTTCCTCCACCTATTAAAGCTATTGGTCTATGTCCATGTTGTTGCATATGTGACATAAACATCATAGCTATAAAGTGTCCTACGTGTAAGCTATCCGCTGTTGGATCAAATCCTATATAAAAAGTTACTTTTTCTTTTTCAAGTAACTCTTTTATCTCCTCTTCGTGAGTCATTTGTTTTATGTATCCACGATCTTTTAAAACTTCAAAAACATTTGACATTTTTATTTCCTCCATAATTTAATTTTATTTCTATTGTAACACAAAGGGTCCCTTTTTTAAAGATTTAATAAAAAAGAGAGACTCTCGAGTCTCTCTCCATATAAAATCAATCAATTACTTTGTTGTATTGTAAAATACTTCTATTCCTTTGTATTGAGCAACTGATCCCAATTCCTCTTCAATTCTTAACAGTTGATTGTACTTAGCCATTCTATCAGTTCTTGAAGTTGAACCAGTTTTAATCTGTCCTGCATTTGTTGCAACAGCGATATCAGCTATTGTAGCATCCTCTGTTTCTCCTGATCTATGAGAAACTACAGCTGTCATATTTGCTGTTTTAGCCATCTCAATAGCATCTAAAGTCTCAGTTAAAGTTCCAATTTGATTTAATTTAATTAAGATTGAGTTAGCAGCTTTCATTTCAATTCCTCTTGCTAATCTCTCAGTGTTAGTCACAAATAAATCGTCTCCAACAATTTGAATTTTCTTTCCAATCTTTGCAGTTAATTTTTGGAATCCTGCCCAGTCATTTTCTCCTAATCCATCTTCAATAGACTTAATTGGGTACTTCTCACATAATCCAGCATACCATTCAATCATCTCTTCAGTAGTTCTTACTACTCCACCTTCTCTTTTGAAGTGATACTCAAACGTTCCATCCTCTTTCTCTACACAAAACTCAGTCGCTGCCGCATCTAAAGCAAATGTGATATCTGTTCCTAACTCATATCCTGCCGCTTTTACAGCTTGAGAGATAATATCTAACGCTCCCTCTGTTCCATTAATCTTAGCTGGTGCGTATCCACCCTCATTTCCAACGTTTGTTGAATCTCCATTAGCTTTTAAAATTTTTCCTAAATGATGGAACACTTCACTTCCCATTCTCATAGCTTCTGCAAATGTTTTAGCTCCAACCGGTTGAATCATAAACTCTTGAACATCCACTGCAGAATCAGCATGGCTTCCTCCGTTTAATATGTTCATCATAGGTAAAGGTAACTCTTTAGCGTTAACTCCTCCTAAATATTTGTATAATGGTTGCCCTAAAGCCTCTGCTGCCGCCTTTGCTACTGCTAGAGAAACACCTAATATAGCATTTGCTCCCAATCTATCTTTATTTGGAGTTCCATCTAATTCAATCATAGCCTTATCGATAGCCACTTGATCAGTTGCATCCATACCAATCACCAACTCTTTAAGCTCAGTATTTACATGTTTTACTGCTTTTAAAACACCTTTTCCTAAGTATCTAGATTTATCCTCGTCTCTTAATTCTACTGCCTCATAAGCTCCTGTAGATGCTCCAGATGGAACTGCAGCTCTTCCCATAGCTCCACACTCTAATATTACGTCAACCTCAACTGTTGGGTTTCCTCTTGAATCAAGAATTTCTCTTCCTTTAACTTCAACTATTCTAGTCATTTGCTTTAAATCCTCCTTAGAATTTTATAAAAGTTTATACTTTAAAATTAAGTCTTAAATTTTATATAATGTTTACTTTACCTTGATTACTTTCATAGAGTTACTTGTTCCTGCTTTGAATACTTCTTCTCCACATGAAGCAACTATTATATCTCCTGACTTAACAAGCCCTAATGATTTTGCTTTTGCTTCAGCTAAAAGGTAGAACTCCTCTAAATTTTTAGCTGTCATATCTAAACAAGGAATTACTCCTCTTGTTAATATCATCTGATTGTATGTCTTTTCATTATTCGTTATCGCCAATATAAACGCTTCTGGGAAATATCTTCTCAATGCAGTTGCCGATCTTCCAGATGCTGTTCCCGATACAATTAACTTAGCCCCTAATGTCTCTGCTACATCAACTGTTCCTCTAGCCATAGCTTCAGTTATAGTTACTCCATCCTCATTTTCTATGTCAAAAGCTACCAATGGGTCAGTTTTTTCAGCTATTTTTCTCATCACTGTCACAGCTTCAACTGGATATTTTCCTTTAGCTGTTTCTCCAGATAACATTATTGCATCTGTACCATCTAATATCGCATTAGTTACATCTGTTGCCTCTGCTCTAGTAGGTCTTGGATTTTTTATCATTGAATCTAACATTTGTGTAGCTGTTATTACAACTTTTCCTGCTAAATTACATTTTTCTATCATCATCTTTTGCGCAAATGGAACCTCTTCTACAGGAATCTCTACTCCTAAATCTCCTCTAGCTACCATTATTCCATCAGATAATTCTAAAATTTCGTCAAAATTATCCAAACCTTCTTGATTTTCTATTTTAGAAATTATCTTTATTTTTTCTCCGCCATTAGCGTCTAGTACCTCTCTAACAGCTCTCACATCATCAGCTTTTCTAATAAATGATGCAGCCACAAAATCTACATTCTGCTCACATCCAAACTTTAAATCTCCAATATCTTTTGGTGATAAAGCTGGTAGTTGAACTGAAACATTTGGTAAGTTAACACCTTTATTTTCTCCTAAGTCTCCATTATTTTTTACAATACATCTGACTTCGTTTCCAACGACTTCTTCAACTTCCATCTCAATCAACCCATCGTCAATTAAAACTATATTTCCCGCTTTTAAGTCATCTGTTAACCCTTTATATGTTACTGCGACTCTTGTAGAGTCTCCAACCACTGTCTCATCAGTAGTTATAGTAAATTTCTGTCCTGCTACTAAAGAAACATCATTTCCACCTGCTAATTTGATTGTTCTTATCTCTGGTCCTTTAGTGTCTAGTAATATAGCTCCATTGATTCCTGTATTCGCAATTGCTTGCTTTAAATTAATGATTCTTTGCCCATGTTCCTCATGGCTTCCATGAGAAAAGTTCATTCTCATAACGTTCATTCCGGCTTCTAGTAACTGTGACAATACCTCAACCGATTCCGTTTTTGGTCCTATTGTACATACTATTTTTGTTTTTTTCATAGTTCCCTCCTATAATGAGTTTTTAATCTATATTTTAATCTTTTACATCCCTATGTTTTGTATTCAAATTCTATCTAATATACTAGTTAAAGTCAAGAAAGTTAAATGTCTATTTTTTACCTTTTTTTGACTCTATTATTCCCACTTTTTTATAAGCTTTTTATTTTTTAGAGGTTTTTATAAAATAGTTCCTATAGTTCTTCTTAATTTTTTTATATTTTCCTTTTTATTTTCAATAAAAAAGTCCTAGTTAAACTAGGACTTAATTTTAAACAAACAATGGTACTAAAACCAAAGAAACTATACTCATTAATTTTATCAATATATTTAAAGATGGTCCAGATGTATCTTTGAATGGATCTCCAACAGTATCTCCTACAACAGCAGCTTTATGTCTATCCGATCCTTTACCATCACCTTTATATCCTGCCTCTATTTGCTTTTTAGCATTATCCCAAGCTCCACCAGCATTTGCCATCATAATCGCCATCAATATTCCTGTCACTAACGCTCCTGCCAACAATCCTCCCAGTGCTTCTGGTGACCATAGCCCTATTACTACAGGTGCTAAAACAGCTAATATTCCCGGTAATAACATCTCTTTCAGTGATGAATGTGTAGAAATTTCAACACATCTTTTGTAGTCTGGCTTTGTTTTTTTCTCCATGATTCCTGGAATTTCTCTAAATTGTCTTCTCACTTCCTCCACCATTTCCATAGCTGCTTTACCAACTGCAGTCATAGTTAAAGCAGAGAATAGGAATGTTAACATTCCACCTATAAATATTCCAACTATTACATCAGGATTTATTATATCAAGAGTAAGTACTTTTCCAGATAATTTTTGAATCGACTCCTTATAAGCAGCAAATAATGACAACGCTGTCAAAGCTGCTGATCCTATAGCAAATCCTTTTCCTACCGCTGCTGTTGAGTTTCCTACTGCATCTAATTTGTCTGTACATTCTCTAACTTCATGAGGTAGTTCAGACATCTCCGCAATACCACCTGCGTTATCTGCAACCGGTCCATAGGCATCAACTGCTACAACCATTCCTGTTGTCGATAACATTCCCACTGCCGCTATCGATATCCCATATAATCCTGCAAACTTATATGCCACTATAATCGCTATTGATATTATTATCATTGGTGCAACTGTCGATTCCATTCCCACAGCTAATCCCTCAATTATAGTTGTTGCTGGTCCTGTTTTTGCTGCATTTGCAATTCTATTTACCGCTTTTTTTCCAGTATCTGTATAAAGTCCTGTGAAGTAAGCTATCACTAGCCCTGCAACTAACCCTGCAACTATTGCCCAGAATACACCCATTGGTAAATTTAGATATTTAATAACCCCATAGGAAGTTATCAAAGATAAAACTCCAGCTATTCTAGTTCCATTTTCAAGTTTATGATAAACTTCATCTGGATTCTCTGTTTTAACTGTCAATGTTGCAATTATTGATGCAATTATTCCAAGTGCAGCTATCATAATTGGAGCTAATAGATATTCTCTTGTTTCCATTGCATAACCAATAGCTAATGTTGCGATTATTGAACCAACGTAAGATTCAAATAAATCTGCTCCCATTCCTGCAACGTCCCCTACGTTATCTCCCACATTATCCGCTATTGTAGCTGGGTTTCTCGGATCATCCTCTGGAATTCCAGCTTCAACTTTTCCTACTAAATCTGCTCCAACGTCAGCAGCTTTAGTGTAAATACCTCCTCCAACTCTAGCAAATAATGCTATAGATGAAGCTCCCATTCCAAAACCAGCTATAACATCTATATTCCAGTTAAATATTAAAATTAGTATTGTCAAACCTAACATACCTAATCCAACAACTGAAAGTCCCATAACTACTCCACCAGCAAAAGCCACATCTAACGCTTTAGATAGTCCCCCCTCTTTAGCTGCGATAGCCGTTCTTCCATTAGCTTTTGTTGCTATTCTCATACCTATATTTCCTGCTAAAGCTGATGTCAATGCTCCTATCACAAAAGTCAATGCCACCATTGGAGATAAAAATACTCCAAGTAAAACCGCTACTACTGCAACAAACCAAATTAAAATTTTATATTCCGCCGAAAGAAAAGCCATTGCTCCTTCTCTGATTGCTTCTGTAATTTCAGCTACTCTCGGAATATTAATCTCATAACTTTGAACTTTCTTAGAATAAAAATATGCCGCAAATAGTGCTATAATTCCACCGAAAATTCCCAAATAGATCATTTGTTCCACTTTTAAAACCTCCCAGTATGTTTAATATGATTAAAGTATACGAGAAAGTTTAAGATATTTCAAGAAAAAATAAAGTTCTTTTTTTCTCTATATAAATTTACTTTTTATGAAATTTTAAATTTTCTGAAAGATAAATTTTATCATTTTTATCAACTATTAAAACATCTAAATCAGCTGTATTATTAGCTTTTTCTAAAACTTTTTCAATCGGCATTACAAAAAATGTTGTTGAATATAAGTCAGCTTCTAAAGAATCTTTATTCACAACTACTACCATTTTTTTATCTTCTACTGGATATTTTGTTTCTTTATCTAAAATATGATGATATCTTTTTCCATCTATTTCTACATAGGTTTGATAATCTCCCGAAACTCCCATACTCTGATTATTAAGCTCTATAATTCCAAGAATTTCCGAAGGGTTATTAGGGTTTTGAACTCCTATTTTCCACGGACTTCCATCTCCCTTGACACCTATAGCTTCTATACTCGATATAGCTGAAATGAAACCACTTTTTACTCCAGCTTCTCTCAATTTTTCACCAGCCTTTTTTACTGCATATCCCTTTAAAAAAGACCCTGTATCTATCTTTATGTTATCTCCATTAATAGCTATATCATTACCAGATATTTTAATTTGAGAAAAATCAACATTTTTTGCTGCTTCATCAAGTTCTTCTTTAGTTGGAATACTCGTTCTTGGAGGCACATCTTCTGAAAATCCCCAAACTGTCATTAAAGGTTCCATTGTTACATCATATTTACTGTCAGATAATTCATAAGCTTTATTGACTTCATTCAATAAAAATACTCCCTCTTCATCAAAAGTTTCTTTTTTAAAAGTATTCAAATTATCTGTTAAGCTACCTTTCACTTTACTATTATACTTCGAATCAATTCTTTCTATTTCGATAAAAGCATCCGCAATAGATTGCTTTGCTATTTTTTCATTATTTGAAAAAATAGAGATCTTAAAGAAAGTTCCAAATGCAAATCTTTCATCATCTACCCTTTTTACTTTTTTTTCACAACCTAGAAATAACAAAAAAAGCAAAAAGAGTAGAAAAATATTTCTACTCTTACTCATTTACCAAATCCTCCACTTGCTCACCAAAAGTTATTTTTCCATCTATAATCTCTCTAAAAGTTTTCTTTACCACAGTATCTTTTTTAGAAACTTTTGTAAGTACTGGTGCTCCTTTTCCAATTTCTCTTGCTCTTTTTCCAGCAGTTATTGTCAATGTATATTTATTAGGTATTTTCTCTAATAGTTCGTCGTAAGTAATTACCTTTTTCATAAAATCCTCCTAATTTTTAGAATTTATAATTTTTATTAGCTCATCACATGATTTTTCAACAGTATGGTTAACAATTGTTATATCATAGTTTTTTTCATACTCTAACTCTTTTATTGAGTTTTTTAGTCTAAGCTGTATAGTCTCTTCACTATCTGTCTTTCTTCCTCTCAATCTTCTCTCTAAATCTTCCATTGTTGGTGTTTTGAAGAATATCAGATGAGCATTTGGATAAACTGCTTTTACCTGAAGTCCTCCTTGAACATCTATCTCAAGAATTACATTCTCACCAGATGCTAATCTTGATTCCACTTCAGATTTTAAAGTTCCATAATAGTTAGTATGAACAGTTGCGTATTCTAAAAACTCATTATTTTCTATCTTATTTTTGAACTCCTCAACCGATAGAAAATAATAATCTCTTCCATGTAACTCTCCCTCTCTCGGAGCACGAGTTGTAGCTGAAGTTGCTAAATTAATACCTAGCTGTTTTCTAACTATTCTACATATTGTTGACTTTCCAGCACCACTTGGTCCTGATACAATAAATAGTTCACCCTTTTTCATTTTTTATTCTCCTTTATTCAATATTTAGAGCTTGTTCTCTAATTTTTTCTATCTCATTTTTGCACTCTACAATTAATTTTGAAATATCATATAAATTACACTTTACTCCTGAAGTATTCAACTCTCTAAAAATCTCTTGAAGAATAAAATCAATTTTTTTTCCTATGCCTGTATTTAAAGAATCTAACTCTATTTTTAATTGAGTTAAATGACTTTCCAATCTGGAAATTTCTTCTGAAATATCAGATTTATCTGTAAATAAAAGAATTTCTCTTAAAAGAGATTCATCATTAAACTCTACATCACTTATTTTAGACAGCCTTTCTAAAAGCTTCTCTCTATAATTTATAACAATATTTTCTTTTAATTTTTTTATTTCATGAACATTATTTTCTATAACATCAATACATTGTAAAAAATAATTTTTCATTCTAGTTCCTTCAGCTTCTTTCATCTCAATAAAAGAATTCAGTAACAAGTGGAGATTTTTTACTACAAAACTTTCATATTCTTTTTCATCTATCTCTAAATCATTTCTTTTAATGACAGTTAGGTTCTTAACCAATAAATCGAGTTTATTACTAAACTTTTCTTTATATTCATTCTCCATAGCATTTAAAACTTTCAAATAAGAAGCTGTTACATTTTTATCGTATTCAAATAAATTATCAACTTCTCTTTTATCTTGAAATTCGATTTTTAAATCTATACTTCCTCTTGTGACTCTAGAAGCAACCTCTGTTCTGATTTTATTTTCCAAAAAATTTAGTATGTGAGGTGATTTTATTTTTAAATTTAAATTCTTATTATTAACACTTTTTATCTCTAAAGATATAGCATATTTTTCATTTTCAAAATATTCTTTAGAATATCCTGTCATACTTCTCATAACATCAACCTCTCCAAATAAAATGCTAAAATAGGCGACAAAGTCGCCTATTTTATTAATCCTCTATCTCAACCGGAACTATGTTCTTATAAGCTTTGTATCCAGTTCCAGCTGGAATCTTTTTACCTATAATTACATTCTCTTTAAGTCCCTCTAAGTAGTCCTCTTTACCTTCTATTGCTGCATTCGAAAGTACTTTTGTAGTCTCTTGGAATGATGCTGCCGATATGAAACTTCCAGTATTTACAGCTGCTTTTGTGATACCTTGAATAACAGGTTCATATTTAATCTCTGCTTTTCCTTCAGCTCTTAATCTGTTGTTTTCTAATTCAACAACTCTCTTCTCTACAACTTCATCCTCTAGGAATAATGAAGCTCCAGATTCTACTATTCTAACTTTCTTAAACATCTGTTTAACAATAATTTCTATATGTTTATCGTTTACAGTAACTCCTTGGTCTCTATATACCTGTTGTACAGATTCTAGTATAAACTGCTCTGCTGCAACTAATCCTTTGATATTTAGAACATCAAATGGTGATATAGCTCCATCCGTTATTTTATCTCCAGCTTTAATCAACATTCCATCTGTTACAACTAAATGTTCACCAACTGGTGCCAGATATTCTTTAAAGTTTTCAGAATCAGAAGTAGATCTTATGATTATTACCCTCATACCTTTCTTCTTTCTTCCTGTTACTTCAACTTTTCCATCTATTTCTGATAAAATAGCTTTTCCTTTAGGATTTCTAGCTTCAAATAGCTCTTGAATTCTCGGAAGACCTCCAGTGATATCTTTCGTTCCTTCTCCCTCTTTAATGATTTTTGCTATAATCTGCCCTGTTCTTACAGACTCGCCCTCTCTGACCATTAAGTATGCTCCAAATGGTATCGAGTAACTTTCCTTCGCAGTTCCATCCTCATCAAATATAACTACTCTTGGGTTTGAATCTCCAGACTCTACAGTTTTTATAGCCATATATTCTGTAACATTATACTTTTCGTCAAAGTTTTCTTTTACATATAACTCTCTATATTCAATTCTTCCATCTTGGTTTGCAATAATAGGAATATGATATGGATCGAATGTTACTAAAACATCTCCCGGTTTTGCTTCCTGTCCTTCTTCAACTTTTAAAATAGATCCAGAAGCAATCTCGTAATCATAGTTTCCTATTAAAATTTTAGCTGATTGAGAAACGACAATTTTTTCTTGTGTTTCTTGATTTTCTAGAATTTTTATATCTTTAAATATTATTTTTCCAGTGTTTTCAGCTTTGATACTTGTTGCAGCAGCTGTGGCTGTGGCAACTCCTCCAGTGTGGAATGTTCTCATTGTAAGCTGTGTACCAGGTTCTCCGATTGATTGAGCTGCTATAACTCCAACCGCTTCTCCTAACAATATCTCTTTATGATTAGCTAAGTCCATTCCGTAACACTTTTGACAAACCCCTTTTTCAAGGTCACACGTCAACGGAGATCTTATTTTTATTTTCTTTATCTCTAATTCTGTAATTCTAGCGATTTGCTCTTTCGTGAACATCTCATTTCTTCTAGCAATTACTTCACCTTCGTACACTACATCTTCTGCAGGAACTCTACCTATCAATCTTTCTGATAACTTCTCAATTACTTGTCCATCCGAAACTAGCTCTGCTACCTCAATACCTTCGTGAGTTCCACAATCGATTGAGTTTACGATAACCTCATGTGATATATCAACTAGTCTTCTTGTTAAATATCCTGAATCGGCAGTTCTTAGTGCCGTATCAGCTAGACCTTTTCTAGCTCCATGTGATGACATGAAGAACTCTAATACTGTTAGCCCTTCTCTAAAGTTCGCTTTAATTGGAACCTCGATAATTCTACCTTGCGTATCTGCCATATTTCCTCTCATTGCCGCAAGCTGTCTCATCTGTGCAATCGATCCTCTGGCTCCAGAGTTCGCCATCATATAAACTGGATTAAATTGATCTAGTCCACTCATCATTGCATCAGTTACTTTAGCTGTTGTTTCTGACCAAAGAGCTACAGTTTTTCTATATCTCTCTTCGTTTATGATTTTTCCAGCTTTATAGTCCGCTTCAATTTCTGCAACCTTTTGATCTGCCTCTTCCAATATTGATTTTTTAGTTTCTGGAATCTCTAAATCCTCAATACCAACTGAAACTCCAGCAAATGTTGCATAGTGGTATCCAAAGTTTTTGATATCATTTATTAGCTCTGCAGTTTTAGTAAATCCATGCATTTCATATAATTTACCTATAAGTTTCTTTAACTGAGACTTTCCAAATGTTACATCATATTGTTTATTCACTTCAGGTAACATCTCATTAAACATAATTCTACCTGCCGTAGTTTTAACCATTTTACCATCAATTCTAACATTTACAACAGCATGAGTGTCAAGAATACCTCTGTCATAAGCTGTTAAAACTTGCTCTTTATTAGAGAACGACTTACCTTCTCCTTTTGCACCGGCTCTATCTTTTGTCATATAGAAACATCCCATAACCATATCTTGAGATGGTACAGCTATCGGTTCTCCATTCGAAGGAGATATGATATTATTTGGAGCTAACATAAGAAGTTTTGCTTCCATTATAGCCTCTGGTGATAACATTAAGTGAACTGCCATCTGGTCTCCATCAAAGTCCGCGTTAAACGCTGAACATACTAATGGATGCAGTCTTATTGCTTTTCCTTCTATCAACACAGGTTCAAAAGCTTGTATTGATAATCTATGTAAAGTTGGAGCTCTGTTTAGTAAAACTGGATGATCTTGGATAACATCCTCAATTACATCCCAAACTTTATCATCTGCATCTTCAACTAATTTTTTAGCAGTTTTTATGTTAGAAGCTAACTCTCTTTTTACTAACTCTCTCATTATGAAAGGTTTGTATAACTCAAGAGCCATCTTTTTAGGAATTCCACATTGATGCATTTTTAGCGAAGGTCCCACAACAATAACCGATCTTGCAGAGTAATCTACTCTTTTTCCAAGTAGGTTTTGTCTAAATCTACCTTGCTTTCCCTTTAACATATCAGAAAGTGATTTTAACTCTCTGTTATTTTGAGCAACAACTGGCTTTCCTCTTCTTCCGTTATCAATTAGAGCGTCAACTGCTTCTTGAAGCATTCTTTTCTCATTTTTTACAACAATTTCTGGAGCTTTTATTTCCAAAAGTCTCTTTAATCTATTGTTTCTATTGATAACTCTTCTATATAAATCATTTAAGTCAGAAGTAGCAAATCGTCCACCATCCAATTGAACCATTGGTCTTAAATCCGCTGGAATCACTGGAACATTCTTTAAAATCATCCATTGAGGTAAGTTACCAGATGCTATAAAGTCTCTAGTTATCTTTAATCTTTTAACTAACTTCTTTCTTTTTTGTGCAGAATTTACATCTTCAAGTTCTTTTTCTAACTCTATTCTTAACTCTTCTAAATCTATCATTTCTAATAATTTTAAAATAGCCTCTGCTCCCATTTTTGCTTCAAATTGTTTTCCGTACATCTGCTTATATAGCTTGTACTCTTTTTCAGTTATGATTTTACCAATTTTTAAAGTTGGTTCTTCACTAGCCGTTACTATGTATCTAGCAAAATATAAAACTGATTCTAACTCTTTTGGAGAAATTCCTAAAATAAGAGACATCTTATTTGGAGTTCCTTTAGAATACCAAATATGAGCTACTGGGGCAGCCAATGCTATGTGTCCCATTCTTTCTCTTCTCACTTTAGACTTAGTTACTTCAACTCCACATTTCTCACAAACTAGTCCTTTGTATCTCATTCTTTTATATTTTCCACAAGAACATTCCCAATCTTTCGACGGTCCGAATATTCTTTCACAGAACAATCCATCCATCTCTGGATTTAATGTTCTATAGTTTATTGTTTCAGGTTTCGTAACTTCTCCGTACGACCACTCTTCTATCTTCTCTGGAGAAGCTAGTTTAATTCTAATCTTCTCAAAACTTTTAATTCCCATATTAAATACAAAGCCTCCTTAAATGAGATAAAGCTTTCATCTATCATCATATTCAATTTTACTTAAATTTAGTTTATTTGGTCAGATAAAGAAAACTCAACGATTGTTTCGTCTTTTCCTAACTCTTCGTTAACATTAATTAACTCATTGTCAGAATCAAAAAGTTCTACATCTAGTGCTAATGCTTGGAACTCTTTTAATAAAACCTTAAATGACTCTGGTAAATCTGCCTCTGGCATCTCTTCACCTTTTACAATTGCTTCATAAGTTTTTGTTCTACCTGTTACATCATCAGACTTAACTGTCAACATTTCTTGAAGAATATTTGAAGCTCCGTAAGCCTCTAAAGCCCAAACCTCCATCTCTCCAAGTCTTTGTCCTCCAAATTGTGCTTTTCCTCCAAGAGGTTGCTGTGTTACCAATGAATAAGGACCAATTGCTCTTGCGTGCATCTTATCTTCAACAAGGTGATGAAGCTTTAACATATACATTCTTCCAACTGTTACTGGATTATCAAACTTATCTCCAGTTCTTCCATCAAATAAAGTAACCTTACCTTTTCTTGGATATCCAGCTTTTTCTAAATAATCTTTTACTTGCTCTTCCGTTGCACCATCAAATACTGGAGTTGATAAATAAGTTCCACCATTTATTTTACCCATAGCCATTCCCAAATGAACCTCTAGAACCTGTCCAATATTCATACGTGAAGGAACTCCCAGTGGATTGATTACAACATCCAAGTGTGTACCATCCTCTAAAAATGGCATATCTTCTGCTGGTAACACTCTAGAAACAACACCTTTATTACCGTGTCTTCCTGACATTTTATCTCCAACAGTTATTTTTCTCTTTTCAGCAATAAATACTCTTATCGATCTGTTTACTCCAGCTTTTAACTCGTCTCCATTTTCTCTTGATAGCTCAAGAACTTCAACAACTGTTCCCTTCGATCCATGAGGCATTTTTAATGATGTATCTCTTACATCTCTTGCTTTCTCTCCAAAGATAGCTCTTAAAAGCTTCTCTTCTGCTGGTGGCTCTGATTCACCTTTAGGAGCAGTTTTTCCTACTAGGATATCCCCTGGTCCAACTTCTGATCCAACAACAATTATACCTCTTGAATCTAAATTCTTTAATGCTTCCTCAGAGACATTTGGTATCTCTCTTGTAATCTCTTCGTCACCTAATTTAGTATTTCTAGCTTCTATTTCATATTCCTCTATGTGTATAGATGTAAATACATCGTCTTTTCTTAATCTATCAGATATAAGAATCGCATCCTCGTAGTTATATCCTTCCCAAGGCATAAATGCCATCAGAATATTTCTTCCTAGAGCTAAATCTCCACCTTTTGTTGCAGGTCCATCAGCAATTACTTGTCCTAATTCTACTTCTTGTCCCAAGTCAACTAATGGCGTTTGATGTAAACACATTGCTTGGTTTGATCTTTCAAAGTTTAATAGTCTATGTCTGTAAGATTTCCCTTCTGCATCTTCTATTACAATTTCTTTTGCATCTACGTAAACAACTTTACCCTTTACTTTAGCTGAAATTACTGCTCCTGAATCTACTGCAACTTTTCTTTCAAGTCCAGTTCCAATAAATGGGGCTTCTGTTCTTAGTAATGGTACAGCCTGTCTTTGCATGTTTGATCCCATCAGTGCTCTGTTGGCGTCATCATGCTCAAGGAATGGTATTAATCCTGCTGAAACTGATACAACCTGTTTAGGTGATACATCTAAATAATGAACTTTTTCTCCTGAAATATTTACTATTTCATGTCCATATCTACATACAACATCTCCTAAAAGTTCTCCATTTTCACCAAGTTTAGTATCCGCTTGGGCTATGAATAATCCTTCTTCTTCATCTGCTGCTAAATAATGAATATCGTCAAAATTAGCAACTCCATTTTCTACCTTAACATATGGAGTTTCAATAAATCCGTATGAATTTACTTTAGCATATATAGCTAAAGATCCTATTAGTCCAATGTTTGGACCCTCTGGAGTTTCTATAGGACAAATTCTTCCATAGTGTGAATCATGAACGTCTCTAACCTCAAATCCTGCTCTTTCTCTTGAAAGTCCTCCAGGTCCTAGTGCTGATATTCTTCTTTTATGTGTTAATTCAGCAAGTGGATTTGATTGGTCCATAAATTGTGATAGTTGTCCTGATCCAAAGAAGTCCAATACTAAAGCATTTAATGGTCTAGTATTCAACAGGGATTGTGGTGTTAATGTTTCAACATCTTGAATCGTCATCTTTTCTTTTACCATTTTACCCATCTTAGAAAGTCCTGCTTTAATTTGCATTAACAGTAGCTCTCCAACACCTCTAACCCTTCTATTAGATAGGTTATCAATATCATCTGTATGTCCTTTTCCGTTGTTTAGGCTTATTACATATTTTATTGTTGCAATTACATCCTCTTTAGTTAATAAAATTTCATCCTCTGGAAGATTTAATTTCAATCTTTTATTCATTTTATATCTTCCAACAGGCTCTAAGTCATATCTTTGAGGATTAAAGAACATCTGCTTTATCAAAGATCTAGCTGAATCAATAGTTACTAAATCTCCGGGTCTTAATTTTTTAAATACCTCAGTTACAGCTTCTTCTTTTGTGTCACCAGTATCGTTTACTATTGTATTTGCAAACACCTTATCTTCGGGCTTTACTTCCCAAATTAAAATATTTTCTATTCTTAAGTCCACTAAATCAAATATAACAGCCTCTGTTATCAGTTGCTTAGTTTCAAATAAAATTTCTCCAGTTTCCTCATTAAAGACATCCTCTTTAATAAAACTTCCTTCGATTCTTGTTTTAAGAACACTAATTAATTCCTCTTTATTCGAATATCTTGAGTAATACTCAGATAAATTAATCTCCTTCTCATCTAAAAACTCATCCATAATCTCTTCATTCGTATCGAAGAAATCAACTGCTTTCAAGAATACAGTTGCTAAAACTTTTTTCTTTCTATCAATTTTTACACTTAGAAAATCATTTTTATCCGTTTCAAACTCTAACCAAGTTCCTTTGTAAGGAATAATTTTTCCAGAGAAAAGATCTTTTCCTGTTTGAATATTAACCTCTTTATTAAATGATACTCCTGGAGATCTATGTAACTGTGATACCACAACTCTCTCAGCACCATTTATTATAAATGTTCCTCTTTCAGTCATCAAAGGAACTTCTCCAAAATAAACCAGTGTTTCTTGGATTTCATTTCCGCTTTTTTTATTAGTAAGTCTCAATCTTACTTTTAAAGAAGCCGAATAAGTCTTCCCTCTTTTCTTACATTCTAGCTCATCATTCAATGGAGCTTCCGCTTCATGTAACTCATAAGAAACATACTCTAATTTTATATCTCCATTTGAAGATTCAACAGGGAATATTTCTCTAAAAGCAGATTCAAGCCCCTTATCTTTTCTGTTAAGTGGAGCCTCCTTAGCTTGTAGAAAATCTTCATAGGAATCCAGTTGGAACTCTAAAAAATGAGGCATGGTACCTCTTTCTTCGATTCTTCCAAAATTCAATCTTTCAACGAGTTTCCCCATTAATTCACACTCCTTACTATTTCATATAGTGATCAATACCTAATCTTTGGAAAATAAAAGCTTTTTATTTTCAAAAGATTAAGTATTAACTAACTTTTAATAGATTATTTAATAATTTTCATTATAATGAGTAAAAAGGCACCCATTAGAGTGCCTATTTTTTTTATTTAAGTATAACTAGTTGCTTATGCAACTTTGTAAAGGGGTATTACTTAACCTCTACTGCAGCTCCAGCTTCAGTTAATTTTGCTTTTACAGCTTCAGCTTCGTCTTTAGAAACTCCCTCTTTTAATGTTCCACCGTTATCTACTAACTCTTTAGCTTCTTTTAATCCTAATCCAGTAATTGCTCTTACCTCTTTGATTACAGCTATTTTGTTAGCTCCTGCAGAAGTTAAAACTACATCAAACTCAGTTTTCTCCTCTACAGCTGGTCCTTCAGCAGCAGCTACAGCTACTGGTGCAGCAGCAGTAACACCGAAGTGCTCCTCTAAAGCTGTTACTAATTCTCTTAATTCTAATACCGACATAGCTTCTAAGTCAGCTATGAATTGCTCTTTATTGAATGCCATTATAAATCCTCCTTAAAATTTTCTTCTTTTTATTAAATCAATAATACTCTAAAATCAACGTGCGATTACTCAGCAGCTGCTTCTTTTTTTTCAGCGATTGCCACAGTTGCGTAAGCAAGTTTTCTAACCGGTCCAAGCATTCCGTTAAGAAGCATAGAAAGAAGTTGCTCTCTAGAAGGTAACTTAGCTAATGCTACTACCTCTGAAGCTTCAACTCTCTTACCAGTTAACACTCCACCTTTTATAGTGAATATAGTTTTCTTAGCTTTTGCATTTGCTTTTGCTTGAGCCGCTTCTACATCGTAAACTACTTTTGCTGGAGTTACTGGATCAGCATATCCGAATGCAAATGCAGTAGTCCCCTCTAGTAAATCATCGAATTTATCAGCGATACCAGCCTCAGCTAGTGCTATTTTGAACAGTCTGTTCTTAGCAACTAAGTACTCAGCACCGTTTTCTCTCATTTGTTTTCTTAACTCAGTCTCTTGATTAACTTTAAGACCTTGATAGTCAACTAAAACGATTGATTGAGCTTTAGAAATTTTTTCAACTAATTCAGCTACAAGCTCCTTTTTTAATTGAGTTGCCATTATTGATTCACCTCCTCTTTTACTCTAAAATTACCTCCGCTCCAAGGTAGGAACGGAGGTTCAAAATCTAACTATTGAGGTTAGTGAATACCTTCTTCCAACCTCGGTAGGATATTTAAGACTTGCGTCACCTACGGTCTTTGGTTTGGATCTATATTTAATTATTTATCCAACTTTTTAAGCCATAATTTTACAACTTTATAATTATAACACATAATTTAAATTTTTGCAAATATTAATTAAGCATTTTTTGCAACTAAAACTGGATCCATTTTAACTCCTGGTCCCATTGTTAAAGAAACTGCAACAGTTCTTAAGTATTGCCCTTTAGATGCAGACGGCTTAAGTCTCACAATCTCATTGATAAACGCTGTAAAGTTCTCTAATAAAGCTTCTTCAGAAAAATCAGCTTTACCAATTGGTGCGTGGATTGATCCTAACTTGTCTACTCTAAATGCAAGTTTTCCTTTCTTGAACTCAGATACTGCCGTTGCGATATCTGGTGTAACTGTTCCTGATTTAGGGTTAGGCATTAAACCTTTAGTTCCTAATACTCTTCCTAATCTTCCTAATTTAGGCATCATGTCTGGAGTTGCGATTACGATATCGAAGTCAAACCAACCTTGTTGAATTTTTTCGATATACTCTTCCGCTCCAGCGTAGTCTGCTCCAGCCTCTAAAGCTTTCTCTATGTTAGCTCCTGAAGTTATTGCTAAAATTTTAACTGTTTTTCCTGTTCCATGTGGAAGTACAACAGTACCTCTAACTTGTTGATCTGCATGTCTAGGATCCACTCCTAATCTCAATGCAATTTCAACTGTTTCTACGAAGTTAGCTGTTCTTGTCTTTTTTACAAGTTCTAAAGCTTCTTTAACCTCATATAGTCTTCCTTGCTCAACTAATTTAGCTATTTCTAGGTATTTTTTACCTCTTTTATTTGCCATTGAAAATTTCCTCCTCCTGTGGTTAAACGGATATTATATCCTACCACTTAATATCACATAAATAAGAATTGACTTTTAATTAGTCCTCTATTTTAATTCCCATTGATCTAGCTGACCCAGCTATTATGTTCATAGCAGCTTCTATTGATCCAGCATTTAAGTCTGGCATCTTAGTTTCAGCAATCTCTCTTAATTTAGCTGTAGTAATTTTTCCAGCTACATCTTTTTTTGAATTTTGTGCTCCAGATTGAATTCCAGCTGCTTTTTTTAATAAATCAGACGCCGGTGGAGTTTTCAAGATAAATGTGAAAGATCTGTCGTTATAAACAGAGATTTCAACTGGAATAATCCATCCTGCTTTATCTTGTGTTTTTGCATTGAACGCTTTACAGAATTCCATGATGTTAACTCCGTGTTGTCCTAATGCTGGTCCTACTGGTGGAGCAGGGTTAGCTTTTCCAGCAGGTAATTGTAGTTTTATTAATCCGATTACTTCTTTTGCCATTGTTTAAATTACACCTCCATAAAATTGTGGTATTGATCTTTCAATCTCCCACTGACTTAAATCAATTAAGCCTTTTCTACACTATTAAGGTCAACTTCAATAGGAGTCATTCTTCCAAACATCTCCATCATCACCTTAACTTTTCTATGTTCCATATCGATTTCTGCAACTTTTCCCTCTTGATTTTCAAATCCTTCGGATAGAAGTTTTACATAGTCTCCCACTTCATAGTCGACTTTTATAACTTCCTTTATTGCTTTCTCATCCTCATCATTTTTGTATCCTATAACAGAGAAGATGTTTTCAACTTCCTCATCTTCCATTGGAATTGGATCAGATCCCACTCCAACAAATCCTGTCACACCATTAGTATTTCTAACAACGTACCAAGCCTCAGAGTCCACTCTAAAGTTGATTCCATCTCCACTTTCCTCTCTAGTAGCTTCCATTTCTAGCATAACATACCCTGGAAATAGTTTTCTTGAAATAACTTTTTTCTTTCCTCTTCTCTCTTCGATAGTTTCCTCTTCAGGAACTAAAACTTTAGTTACTATATTAGATAATCCCAAAGTTTCTATCTTCTGTTCTAAGTCCGTTTTAACTTTTTTCTCATACCCCGAATAAGTATGAATCATAAACCATTTTTTCACTAAGCTTTTTTCCATTTTATCCTCCAAAGAGAGATACAAGCATCTTTAAAAGTCTTGAAGCAATTATATCGAAAACTCCTAAGTATATTCCTAAAAATACACTCATAGCAACAACCCAACTAGTTGCCGCAACAATCTCTTTTCTTCTAGGCCACTGAACCTTAGAATACTCTCTTCTCACATCATTAATTAGTCCCATTTTGCACCACCAGTAATTTTAATTTATAAAAAAAATGGCAGGTCAAGAGGGAATCGAACCCCCAACCCTCGGTTTTGGAGACCGATGCTCTGCCAATTGAGCCATTGACCTGCATGTTGTTGCAAATTGAATTACTTCAAATAATTAACCAAGAAGCCTTAAAGCTTCTCAAATTAAGAATTATTTTTTAGTTTCTTTATGTAATGTTACTTTTTTGTCCCATTTACAGTATTTATTTAATTCTAATCTTTCAGTAGTGTTCTTCTTATTCTTTGAAGTACTGTAGTTTCTTCTTTTACACTCTGTACACTCTAATTGAATATTTACTCTCACTCTTTACACCTCCACTCATCTAACGGATATCACAAATCCTCCCATACATTATAACTTCTTGTATGGTAAACAAGAGTTTCCTTATTTATTGCTTTCTTTTTAAGACATAGATGATAATACCACTTTTTTCTATTTTTGTCAACAATTTTTTCTTTACTCCAAAATAAAAAAAGATTGGCAACTTCCTATCCTTCCAGGGGGCTGCCCCCCAAGTACTTTCAGCGTTTATGGGCTTAA
>CAKOHT010000017.1 GCA_934085975.1 uncultured Cetobacterium sp. | reverse complement strand
TCACAAACTACACCAGATGTATCAGCACCGCAAAAGGCACCAAGTACAGGATCAGGAAAGGCAGTAGCGGACTCAACACCAGATAAACCAATAACAAACAATGGATATACAAAGAATCAAGAGACAGGAAAGTGGGAAAAAACACATACTGATGGAGGTATAAAGGCTACAAATGGCTTCTTTGGAAGCAGTAATGCTGTAAAAGGATTCCAAGATGGAGCAAAAAGTTTAGGTTCATCTAATAAGTAGTTATATTAAGATTTAAAATTTGGGAAGGGGAATCCCTTCCCAGATTTTTATCTATAATTTAGGAGAAAAAATGAAAAAGAAATTAGGATTTGTGATATTAATAGCAGTAACAATATTGGTATTTCAAAAAAATTATAAAAAGAATGAGTTAAAAAAAGATGAAAAAATACACTATTTGGAAGAAATTCTGAATATAGAAAGTGGAAGTAGATTAGAAAAAGACTATTTGGTTTTTAAATTAAATAATAAATATGGAATTATGACTCAGGATGGAAAAATTATTAAAAATGGTGAGTATGATCAAATTATAAGTTTAGATGACAAGATGTATTTACTATTAAAAGAGGATGAATTAATGGCTTATAATGTGGAGAATAACAAATTATTTAGATTAGATGGTATGAGTATTATCGGAGAAAATTTATATAAGATTTTAAAAAATGGGAAGTATGGAGTAGTAGATTCAGAGTTCAATGTAGTAGTAGAACCAATAAACGATAGAATAGAAAATAAAAATGATAGAATTTTGATTATAAATAAAGAAAAATTAGAAGTACTAGATAGAGATATGAATGCAAGAATAAAAGAGATTCCTAACAGCTTCAAAGAGGTTGAGCTAGGGGTTGGGAATACAATATATTTCAAAATAGATAATAAATGGGGAATATTAGGAAACAACGGTCAGACGCTAGTAGACGCTAAATATGATAAACTTGTTAACCTAAATGATGAAAATATAGTGATAGGTTATATTGAAGATGAAACTTATCTAATAAATATAGAAAAAAAAATAGAAAAAAAAATAGAATATGAAAACTACAGTAAAGAATCTGAAAATACAATTATGGTAATGAAAGATAATAAAATTGGTTATATTGATGATACTGGAAGAGAAATAATTCCTTTGAAATATGAGGGAGGATTTTATTTCTCAAAATATAGAGATTTTTTACAATTGAAAGAAAATGGTGAATGGAAACTTCTAGATTTGACTACATTGAAGGAAAAAAAATTGCCATATACCGATATAGGAGAGTATGTTGAAGGATATATGGTAGCAGAAAAGAATGAAAAATATGGTTATATAGATAAAGATGGAAAAGTAAAAATTCCCTTTAAGTATTCTATTGCAGAAAATTTTAAAGAAAGTATTGGAGTGGTAGCTTCTTCAGATGGTTATGGGGCAATTGATAAGAGCGGAAAGGAGATAGTTCCGTTAATATATGATGAAGTGTATGTAAATGAAGGATATATTTATGTTGTGAAAGATAAAAAAATAGGTCTTTTTGATAAAAATGGAACAAAAATTTTACCTGTAGAATACGACAATTTAAGTGTAGTTGAAAATGAGAGACTTTTGTTTGAAAAAGATGGAAAATTAGGAATAATAAAAATGAACGGAGAGGAAAATGGAAATTAGAGATTATGAATATATATTAATACCAAATATATTAGAGAAATATAAATGTTCGATGAGTGGAGAGTGTTGTCAAAGTAAGTGGAGAATAGATATAGATGAGCAGTCGTATCTGGAGACAAAGAAAAATTTAGAGAAACAAAAAGAAGATATAGACACATATATGGGAAAACACGAGAGTGGAACATATGTGAGTAAGTTTGCAAATGGGTATTGCAAACTTATTACAGAGGATAAAAAATGTAGAGTTCATCAGGAGTTTGGATGGGAGTGTTTAAGTGATACCTGCAAAATATACCCAAGAAATTTAAAATTAACTAGTAGAGGAATGGAAATTGGTATGGGATTCTCGTGCAGATCTTCCGCAAAACTTCTGCTTAGTAAAGAAAAGTTCTATATAAAGAAAATAAAAAAAGAGGACTATTTCTTTATGAAACCTAGATCGGTATCTTTTATAATTCCAGAAAATAACTTAAAAACAGAGATTTCATCAAGATACTATGAGTTGGAACAGATGACAATCGATATTTTGAATCTAGATGAAAATCTGTATACAAAACTACAGTATTTGGAAAAACTAATATCAGAGTTATATGGGGCTAATATAGAGGAATATGATTTTAAAGAGAGTGTAGAAAAATTTAAAGAGTTTATTCCAAGTGTACCTAATAATGAAAATTTAGAGGACGAAATTGTAAGAATAATATTAGAGAAACAAAAAAGAAGTAAAGCAGTGGGAATATACTATATAAATCTTTTAAGATTGATTGGTCTGAATAGAAATTTGGAGATGGATAAGAAGATATTGGCTTCAGATTCATTTACTTTAACAAAGAGTGAGTTAGATGAGTTAAAAAAAGTGTGGAAAGAGGATTATAATACAATTCTTCAAAATTATTTCTTATGTCTTACTTTCAATAAGGAGATGTACTATAATCCAGAATATTTTATGATGAAAGCTACTATGTTGACAATATTTTTAAAGTTTAGAATAATGTTAAATACAAAGTATTTGGGAAGAGAGTTAACTGAGGCAGAACTTATATATACAATAAAGAGCCATGATGAGGATTTAGCTCATGACGGTGAGTTTTTCTCAGAATTTTACAAAGCAAAATGTGATGAGAAGGTTAATATCAGTGAGTTAACAAAGACATTGTTGACACTGATAGCCTAAAATCCCCTGGTTAAATTTATATGATAGAAAAGAAAAAGGAGGAAGCATTAAAAAAAATGAAGGTAAAAGTTAGACTAATTGGAGATAAAATAAACTCAGAAGATATGTTAATATCTGCAAATAACTTACAACTTACAACGAAGGTATACTCAGAAAAACTTCCAGTGACAAAGGATGTAGGTGTAATGACTATTTTGGAAGGTTTTAGAGAAAAAGATAACAGCTTTCAGGTAGTGATTAAAAATTCTAAAGACGAAGAATTAGGAAGAGGTAACGTTTTTAGACTAAAAATAATGACAGAAGAGAGAGAAGCTATCTTAATTTATAATGTAAATAAAGCATATTTTGAGAAAAAAGGGGATTTTTATACAGTAGAACTTTGGAATAAAGATAAGATTTTGGATAGATATGATTTAAGTTGCGAAGTTGAAATTCATAATATATATAACAATATGCTACCAAAAGGTGTGATCTCTCTATAATAGAGAGGTCATTCCTTTAATTATAAAATAAAGGAGTGATTTACATGAAAAAAACAATACTATTAGGAGCTCTATTAGTTGTAGCAAATACAGTAATGGCAAAAGAAATGCTACCAGAGGTAATGCCTGTACAGGAGGAGGTAGTCGAGGTAGAACAACCTGATACAATAGTTGCAATGCCATTAGTAGCAGAACCAGAAAAAAAAGAGGAAGTAGTAAAAGGAGAATCAATCTATAATATCTATGGAAGAATAGGTGGAGATTTAGGAGCTAAATATGATTCTGTAAAGTTTGAAGGTAATTCTATGAATAAGAGAGAGACAAAGACTGTAGGGTATGAAGTAGGTCTTGAAACTACAGTAGAAGTAGTAGAAAATTTTGAAGTTGGATTAGGAGTGCTATATCAAAATCATGGAAAATCTAAGAAAAAGACTTATCAAGATGGAATAGATACTTTCCATATTAAGCTAGCGAGCTATGATTCATTACCAGTGTATGTTGGAGCAAAATATAGTTTACCAGTATTAGGTGGAGATTTAAAACCATATTTAAAAGCTAATTTAGGATACTCATTTAACTTTATAAATGGAGATTCAAAAGCTGAGGATGGAACAAAATTAGATACTAAAATAAATAATGGATTATATTATGGTGTTGGATTGGGAGTAGAATATAAAAATTTCTTTGTTGATGCAATGTATCAAGTGAATGAAGCAAAAATCAAAGTAAAAGATTCAGCAGCAGAACTTAAGAAAGATTATGATTACTCAAGAGTGACTTTAGGATTTGGGTATAAGTTTAACTTCTAAAATTAAAAAGTCCCTTAGTATATTTAATATACTAAGGGACTAAGAGTAAAAATATAAATCTATAAAAGAATTTCTTGGTGATCAATGTGAATTTCAGGATAAAATTCATCAAAGTTGAAACCGTTATATAAAATAAGACTAGGGTTGAAATTACGAATAAAAGTTGAGTCACATTGAGACAGATTTTTAAGTTTAATCATGGATGTGGGATGCTTTATTTGAGTTTGAGTTTTTATGATTTTCCCTATCCAGCAGTCATGAGTAATATCTAGAATTAATATCTTTTCGTTATTAACATTAAGATTTTTTAAAAATAAAATTAAGTAATACTTGTCCTCTTCAGAGATATTGATTGAATACTCTGAGAGAACAGCTTCTAAATCAAAATTTAAAAAATTGTAATCCAGATTATAATTGAGCATTTTATTATGGGACACTATATTGAACTCTTTTTTGCATTCAAAAAATTTTAAAAGCTTTATAATAGTTGTAGTTTGTTCTTTATTTAAACTCAAAGTAGAATTAGCTTTTAAAAAATTAATGAAGCTATGATATTTGTCATTGTTTAAAAATCCCTTCCTAAAAGAGTAGTTAGGAAAGGTTCCAATTAAAGCGTAAGCTAAAAGATTGATAGCATTATCAGAAAAGGAGAACTTATCAATATTAGAATTTTCAAGTAAAAGTTTTTTTAGTTCGGTAAATAGCTGCTTACTTTTTTGATGGGGTTCTATTTTATCAATTTCAATTCCTTGAGAAGAAAGAACATCAATATATAAAAGTGTAGCTACTATAGATTTTTTATAGTAGTAGTCTGGATGTATATTATAAACTTTATTTATAGTCTCAATTATAGAATTAGTGAGAGATCTGAGTTCTTTTTCTCTCTTGCTATCAAAATATTTATAGTATATTTTATTGAAGAATATATCATAATCTTTTTCTAAAAGAAGTTTAAAAGTATATTTTATTGAAAAAATTATTTTGTCGATAACACTTCCCTCTAAGTATAACCCTTTAAAAGGTAATGAAGAAATTTCTAAATTGTTTTTTTTCAGAAATTTTTTTACTCCTCTTATATCGGAAGAGATAGTTGTTCTAGTTATATCAAAAACTGTGAGATAGTCATTTAATATTAGATTTTTTTTATATAATAAATCTGCAATTAGAAACTCTTGTCTCTCTTCTGATGAGAAGATAAGGCAATCTAACGAGGAAAAGATAGCCTTCAGGTTGTTGGTAGTTACTTCAAGGTAAGCTATCTCTTTTTTTATATAGCATCTACCTTGACCTGTTTCTGTTAAATAAGTGTTAATCCTAGCAATTGAAAGTCTAAGATTGGAAACAGACATATTTAAAGTTTTAGCTAAAATTTCATTTTCTAAAGAGTGGTTGTGATATAAATATTTTATAACTTTAACATCAACTCTTTTTAAAGATTTTGCATTCATAAGAATCAATCCTCCTAAAAATTAAATTTAACAAACTTTAATATAACCTAATTTTTCAATAATATTTTTTTGTTTTTTTAATTTTGAGTATAGTAAGTAAAATTGACTTCGGCTTATATTAAATATTTCATGTTTTACATATTTTTTTAAAAGCTTATTATATTTTTGCGTATAGATTCTTAAAATTAAAAGAATAAAATTTTCTTTTGAGTATAGTTGGAACCAAGATTTAATAACTAGTTGTTTTGCAAGTTGTAAGATTATTTTATTAAATATTTCAAAATCTTTTTTATTTGAGTTAAGTTCGAAAACTTCAATGACACTTTCTTGAGTGGCTTGAATTTCAAGTGTAACTTCATTGTAAAAAGGTGAATCTTCAGGAAAAAGATTGAAAAAATTACCATTGACTTCACCAGCTCTTAGAGGGAATTCAAAATTTAAAATTTTTCCATCTTCAAAAACATATCTTACAATAACTTCACCTTTTTTTACAATAAAAAAATTGGAATCAAGCAACATAATTTCATCTTCAATTAAATTAATTTCCACTATCGTATCCTCCGTCTTTTTGTATACTGTATTTGTATAGGATTATAGTGAAAAAAATTTAAACTTTCAATATATAGATTTTTGAATATATTTTTTTAAAAAAAAGTATATATACGAAAATATGCTTACTATTATACACTAAAAAATGTAATAGTAAAAGAAAAATATTATATTTTATTTTGGAGGAGAGATTGAGAAGAGAGCGCCAAAAAATAAATAGGGGGTTGGATAGTGTGTACGGATTAGCTGCTTTAAAAAATAGAATTTTCAAAAAGGAGAAAACAAAGGGAGCGATAAATGAGTATAATTTTGATAAGGAGATAAGAGACTACTCGTTTAGAATAGCGGAATATTCAGAGATTCTGGCGGAATTGATGTGTTTAGATAAAAAGCTGTGTAAAGAAGTAAAAAGAGGAGCTTACCTCCATGATTTAGGGAAAACACTAATAAGTAGTGAGATATTGAAGAAAAAAGAGCGTTTAACAGATGAAGAGGTTGAAGTATTAAAAAATCATACTAAGTTGGGATTAAAAATTTTAAAAGATAGAGACAGAAGTAGTGTTGTGGAAAATATTGTAGCGTACCATCATGAGAGATGGGATGGGAAAGGGTATCCTTTTAAATTAAAAGAGAGAGAGATACCAATAGAGGCAAGAATTGTGAGTGTAGCAGATTCATATGATGCGTTAAGAAATAGAAAGTCTTATAAAAGAACTTTAAATCATGAGGAAGCGATAGGAGTTCTAAAAAAATTTAGTGGTGTGTACTATGATCCAGATATTATTATCATGCTAGAGATGTTTGGGGAGTATTTTAAATAGGATATGAACAATTAAGATATGAGGAGAAATTATGAGAAAAAGAGATGAGTTTTATACTGATGAATTTTACGAGGATGACGAGATAGACTTAATGGATTTGGTTTTTACTCTTCTTAGGAGATGGAAGTTAATTGTATTAATAGCTGTACCAGTTTTTGCACTGGGAGTTTTTTTTGCAGCAACTAGACCAAATATCTATAAAGCTGAGATGACTATGATGGTATCCAGTAGTAAAAACTTTAGTGCAAGTTCATTAGAAAATGGAGAGTTGTCAGTAAATCAGAAGCTTGTGGCAACTTATGCTGAGATAGCAAAAAGTAAAACGATTTTAGCCAATACAATAAAAAAATACGATTTAAATATGGATATAAAAAGTTTACAAAAGAGCTTAACAATAGATCCTGTTGGGAACACCGAGTTTTTGAAGTTGACATATAAGAGTTCGGATCCGTCACAAGCTTCAGCGATAGTCAATGAAATAGGAAATGAATTTATATTGAAAGTTCGTGAGGTGATGAACTTTCAAAATATAAAAGTGGTTGAATCAGCAGAGGTTCCAAAGGAAGCGTTACCTAAAAGAAGAGGACTGATACTAGCAATCTCTTTTGTTCTATCAGGTATGATTGGATGTATGGTTGCATTTGTAGTTGAATTTTTCTTTTGTAAACTGCGTAAACCAAAAGATATAGAGAAAGTTTTAGGGACATCTATGCTTGGAATGGTTCCAGATTTTAATATCTCTTTGGTTGATGGGGGTAAAAATGAAAACTAAAAGACAGCTATTTTTTAAAGATGCAACTAATCATGAAATGAATGAAGCTCTTAGGGTGATTAGGACAAATCTTCACTTTTTGAATGAAAAGGAGATGGAGAGAACACTTTTGATAACAAGTACGACACCAAAGGAGGGAAAGAGTACAATAGCATCTAACTATGCAATGAGTATCGCTATTACAGGAAAGAAAGTTTTATTGATAGATTGTGATATTAGAAGACCTAGAGCTCATGAAAGTTTTGGAATAAGTTTTGAAAGAGGTCTTGAATCGGTTCTTTCAGGAGAATGTGAGGTAGAGGATGTAATTCTAAAAAATATAGAGGAAAATTTAGATATTCTTCCAACCAGAAATGTAGCTCATAATGTGACAGAGCTATTTCTAGGCGATAAGATGAAAACACTTTTGGATAAGCTAAAAAAAGAATATAACACAATAGTGTTGGATACACCTCCACTTATTGTAGCAAGCGATGCAGCGATACTATCCAAACATTGTGATGGAGTTGTATACATTGTAGCATATGATCAAGTTGCAAAAAGGGAGTTGGAGTTTGGAAAAACTATGTTAGAAAATGCTAAAGCTAATATATATGGTTTTGTTGTAAATAAGGTCGATAAAAATGGACTTTCATATGGAAACTATGGTTACTACAATAATAATTACTCATACTATAAGGACTATTACAGCGAGGAGATAGAAGCTTTTACTAAAGTCTATAAGCCACAAAAAGGTATTAAAGGTGTCATAGAAAAGATAAAAAGAAACTATAAGAGGCAGTTAAGTGGAGATCAAAAGGGGAAAAGATGGTAGATATTCATACTCATATACTCTTTGGTATAGATGATGGTCCAGAAACTTTAGAAGAGTCTATCGAAATTCTAAAAAAAGGTATGAGTTTAGGTTTTAAAGAGTTCTATTTGACATCTCATTATGGTAAAGGTAAGTTTTATAATGAAAATTATGAGAAAAATTTTAAGATATTGGAAGAGAGATGTCAAAATTTGTGTTTAGATATAAAGTTACAAAGAGGGAATGAGGTATACCTAGATGAAAGTATTTTTAAAATACTAGAGGAAAAAAAATATAATTTGATAGAGGGAAAATTTCTTTTAGTTGAGTTTTCTCCTCTTACAATGCCACGTATAGGAATATATATGATTAAAAAAATTTTAAATAGGGGTATTATACCAATACTTGCACACGTGGAGAGATATACTCAGTTTAAAGAAAAAAACTTGTTGGAATTAAGAAAAATGGGTTGTAGATTACAAATGAATATAGGTGGAAAAAAACCAAGACATATATTGAAACTACTAAAAAAAAATCAGATAGATGTTTTGGGAAGTGATGTACATAGAGTGGAGAAAAGAGGTTATAGTTCAGATGATTTAGAAGTCTTGAAAAAACTCGTTGGAGAGAGAGAAATAAAGAGAATGACTAGTATTATGAGGCTGGAAGAGGAGGAAACAAAGAGTGAGGAAACAAAGTCTAATAGCTGGATTTATAGCTCTATCATTCGGAGCATACTCAGAGGAACTTGGATTGGACGAGATTCTTAATAGAGTTAAAACTAGCAACCCAGAGGTTAGGGTTAAAGAGTTGGATGTGAAAATAAAGGAGAAGGGGAAAAATAAAGCATTAAAGAACTTAATTTTACCACCAATAAACCTTTCTACAGAGGAGGATTGGCAAATTGTAAAAGATGAAGGGATAGGATTCAAGGAGATAGAGGCTTACATTCCAATTTTCCAAGGTGGGAAAATGGTATATGGATATAAAAAAGCTGGAAAAGAGTTGGAGATGGCTAAGGAAAATTCAAAGTTATCTCTATATACTTGGCAGGAGATCTCAGTAGATGAATATTTTAAGGCATTAAACTACAAAAAACAATATGAGATTACAGAGGCTACATTGGCAGCTCTACAAAAACAGAGAGATAGACTTGATGGGTTATATAAAGAGAACAAGTTGATACCAAAGTCTGAAGTTTTGAAGGTTGAGGCTGATATAGAGAACAATAGATCATTAAATCTTCAAAATGCTCAAAAAGAGCAAGGGGCAAAAGAGGCACTGATGCAACTACTTGGATATGATTTAGATAAAAAAATAACTTTGGATGAGTTCGATACAGAACAATATTTGAAGTCAATAGGAGTTATAAAAAAAGCGGAAGATCCTAAAAATACGACATTGGGAAAAACACAGGAACTGATGGTGGATATAGCTGAATATGACGTAAAAATTGCAAAAGCAGACCTTTATCCATCCTTTTATGTGAAACCGTCTCATAAGTTTAAAGAGAAAGTTGGAGATAAACTTGTCACTAAAAATGAGGGAATGGTTGAAGTCGGATTTCAATATAGATTTGAGTGGGGAGGAACTCTCGATTCAGTTGACCAAAAGAGATACGCTTTAGAACAGGCTAAAATAAAATATGATAACAATATCCGTGGAATAGAGTTGGATATGAGAAATAAAATCAGAGAGATAAAGTCATTGGCTGGTCAAAGTGAAGCTCAAAAGAAAAGAGTGGAGCTATTGAGGGAAAATTTGAAAATAGATAACCTAAGATATGATAATGAGCTAGTGACAACATTTGATTATTTAAATTCAGTGAATCAGTTGAGGATAGCTGAAGAGGACTACTACAAGCTTCAGCGGTCACTAGTTTTAGCAGTTATAGAGTATGAAAATCTTTATAGGTAAGTAGGTGAATTTTATGAATAAGAAAATTATAATCGGTATAACTGCTGTAATATTAGCTTTAAGTGGTTACGCTGTGGTAAATAGGGTGGGTAAAAAAGAGGTAAAAGTTACAAAAATTGATATCAGGAATTTATCTAGTTCCACACTTTACGCAGGGATAGTTGCACCTGGAGAAGTGGTACCTGTGTATATCGAAGCACCGTCATTGATAGAGTCCATCTTTGTCAGAGTTGGAGAAGAAGTGAATACTGGAGATAAGTTACTTAGTTTCAGTACTAAAAGTATACTTGAAAATGACAAGGAACTTAGAGTGAATGAGCTGGATATAAAGGATGTTAAACTTAGAATAGCTGACCTTGAAGGAGGCTCTTTAAAGTTAGAGTTAGATAATAGAAAACTTGAAATGAAAAATTTGGAGGAAAAGGTAAAAGGGGATGAAAGAAGACTCCCAGTTATAACAGCGGAGGCTAGAACTTTAAGAGATAAAGCTGAGGCTTATAAAAAGTTATTAGCTGCTGATGGAGTTTCTAGTACAGAGGCAAATAGAGCTGTAACTGAAGCTGATAAAAAGTTGGTTGAGCTTGAAGATTTGAAGACAGATCTGAATTTGAATAGACAAAAGTTAGCACTCTCAGCTGTAAGTTTTGAAAGTTTGACTAGAGAGTTAGCAATTGAAGAGGCAAAATTGGCGTCAAGTTTAGAGAAATTGCAACTTAATAATGAGATTTTAGTTCGTCGTGCTGAGCAGTTAAAAAAACCACTTGAAGCACCGGTGGCTGGACTTATTACAGGAATAGATGTGATGGAGGGAAGTAACACCTTCAATGGTCAAAGGTTGTTATCTATATCTCCCAAAGGGGAAAGTATAGTAAAAGTTGAAATTCCAATGTATCAAGCGCCAAGCGTTGCACTAAATCAAAGAGCTATAGTCAGAGCTTCATCTTCTGAGGGAGATTTAACTTATAAGGGAGTTGTCTCTAGAGTTTCTAGTGTAGCTCGTGAAAGTTTATTGGGTGGAAAAAAAGATAAAGTTATAGAGGTTGAAGTTAAAATTAGTGAAAAAAATAATTTAAAACCTGGTTTTATAACAGATGTTGAGATAACAAATGAATCCACAAGAAGTGTAGCAACCGTACCGTCGTTCTCTGTTGTAGAGGAGGGAGATAAGAGCTATATATATGTAGTGGAGGATGGAAAGGTTAGAAAAACAGAAGTGAAGCTGGGAGCTAAGACATTGACTGATTATGAAGTTTTAAATATACCATTGGGAACTGAGGTTGTAATAAATCCATTTAAAGTGAGCAATGGTGAAAGAGTAAAGGCTGTGAGTTAAGTGAAGTTCTGGATGGCTTATAGATTTCTCACTGGTAATGTGCTTAGAGCAGTATTTCCCTTAATTTCTGTGGTAACGGCAGCGACGGCCCTAGTGTTAACAATATCACTGGGAGATGCTGCAAAAAATATAATTGATAGTGATCTTACTGCTATAGGAGGAAATAAAATTCTTATAGGAGGAGGTAGATTAAGTAAACGAGACTCACAACTTATTGAGAGATTGCCTTTTGTGGAGTACGTAGTTTTTCCGGAGGAGAGAGAAGTTGAAAATAATGTAATATTTAGAGGATATAGTGAAAGAGCGTTAAGAGCTATGGGGTTACCAAATTTAAAGATAGAGGAGATAGTTCTAGATAAAACTCAGTTTTTAGACAAAAGTGTAGGTGAAAAAATACAGCTACAAATTGGGGTTGGAAGGAAAAATTTTCTAGTTAGAGCTCTGTATGAAGAGAAAAGTCCTTTTGAAACTATGAAAGTAGGAAATAGAGTTATTTTAAGTGGCGAAACTTTTGAAAAAACTTTTGGAAGAAAAGATTATAAGAGTTTAATTATATCTTTTTCACAAGGTGAGGAAGCTATGGAATATGTGCCAGTTATATTATTAGAACTCAATAAGTTTCGAAGTAAAGAGGAACAAGTGAGAATTTTGGAGACACCAGATATCTATAGAAAAGTGGAGAGAATAAGAGGTTTTGTGAGTAAAAGTCTATTTATTCTCTCTTTTATTGCTCTTGGTGTTGGAGGAATTGGAGTAGTGAATTTGATTATATCATCAATTCGAGAAAGAGGAACACATATAGGGATACTTCGAGCTATAGGTGTGAATAAAAAAGTTTTGAAAGAGATATTTTTAATAGAGGCAGCTATAGTGGTTGGACTAGGGACAATATTAGGGTTGGCAGCTGGAATTGGAGGAGCCTATTTAATTGGAGAAATTTTAAAAATACCACCATATTTTAACTTTGTAAAGATAAGTGGAGGGATAATTTTTACAGTGGTAGTTGGATTGGGGTGTGGAGTCTATCCAGTTAGAAAAATTGGGGAGTTGGAGATAGTGGAGGCTTTAAAAATTTAGTGCCCATGGAATTAAAAAAGAAAACAATGTAGGTGTTCTTGATATTATTTAAATATCAGAGTATAATAGAAATAAAGATTACGAGGTGATATATATTATGTGCACTCAGTTATTTGATCCGAAAGTTGATTATGTTTTTAAAAATATTTTTGGCTCTGAGAAACATCCAAGAATATTAATTTCTTTTTTAAATGCTTGTATAAAACCTAAAGAACCTATTGTGGAAGTTAAGCTAAAGAATACAGAATTGACAAAAGAATATATCGAGGATAGTTTTTCTAGGTTAGATATATTAGCTAAAACAAGTACTGGAGAACTGATTAATATAGAGATGCAAAGAGCTGATGAGCGTAATATGGTGAAAAGAAGTTTGTATTATTGGAGTAAAGCATATATTAGTGAATACACAGGAAAAGATGCTTATACAAAATTACCTAGAACAATATGCATAAATGTGTTAGATTTTATTTTATTGAATGAAGAAAAATTTCATAATAAATATTTAATTCAAAATGCAGTTAACAGTAATGTATTGACAGATACTTTAGAACTTCATTTCATAGAGATACCTAAGATGAAAAGTATAGATGAATCAGATTTATTAAGTATTTGGGTAGGGTTTTTAGATGATCCAAACAGTGAGAAAGTAATATCTTTAGAGCGAAAAGTTGAAGAACTGCAAGAAGCTAAAGAGGAACTTGCAAGAATAAGTAGAGATCCGAAAAAAGCAGAAAACTATCGTATGCGTGAAAATGCAAGAAACGATAGATTAAATGCTCTATTATCAGCGGAAGAAAAGGGAATAAAAAGAGGAATTCAAGAAGCGAGATTAGAAATTGCAAAATCCTTAAAAGGACTATTATCAGATGAAATAATATCGGAAAAAACAGGGTTATCTTCAGAGGAGATAAAAAGTCTTTAAAAATCATTAGAAAAAGAAAGGTTAAGAAATTGAGGCTGTAGATAATCATCTACAGCCTCTTTTAAACTTCAGGTTACTCAATATTTACAATCAAGTTGACAGTTCCCTGATAATCTCCGGGAACAAGGTCTTTATCAATTCTAGCTAATGCAGTTAATTTTATCATTTCCACTCTTTTATCAGCATTTTTTCCAAGAGATTCCAATTTCACTGACAAAAGTGGAATTTTTTTATTTTCAGCACCTGTAGAGTCGTTGACTAAAGTCATTTCACCACTTTCTTCTCTCAGTGATAAAGATATATTTAGATTATTTATATTATTGACTTGGAAGATGTCTTCAACTTCTAGATAGTTGTTATAGGGGTCAAAAATCATATAGCCAAAATCGAGAACATCAGGTAGATCAATAAAGACAAACTCCTCATTTTTGACAGTTAAATCTAAACTTCCCAGAGCTTTTCCAAGGTATTCTGCACGAATTTGAACCCTTTCTGTATAAGTTCCACCATTTTTTTTAGTTACATAAAATTTACCATTAGATGTAAAATGTAAATCATAGTTATCTCCAGTATGAGTTAAAGAGCGATTAGTTTTAAAATAATCTTCTTGGATATTATCATAAGTGGTAGTTGAACCATTTTTAGTTATCGTTAATTTATTTAGAATACTTTTATTAGCCACTCCCATAGTATTAAAAAGATTGGAACTACTAAAGTTTAAAATAGGAGCTCTATCGATACTGTGCTCTTTAAAGTCTGCAGCAGCCTGAGCACCAACTTCAGGATTCCATCCAGCCCAGCTATTATTTGGAAGATCTTTTAAATTAAGTGTAGCAACACCATTAAATATATTTCGACTATAACGATGAACATTTATTGTAAATGTTTGGTAGGGCTTTGTTGGCGAGTCAGTTTTAATCTTAAATCTAAAAGTTAGAGTATTCATACTAACCCACATTGCATTAAAAAAATCTTCTTTATTATTATATTCTTGTTTGGGATACATAATAGTTCTTCTCCAATCAGAATTATTTGCTTCAAAGAAAACATCATAAGGTTTAGAGTGCCAATTATGTCTTTGAAAGTTGTCACGGTCATTAATGGTCAAAACTTGAAGTATTCTGCCCTCAATATCAATATTATCAACTTTATGGTATAGAAGAGGATGTGTTTTGGTTGGACGGTTAAAATCTTGCCAACCAGGAGCTGTTCCCATATCACTACCAATTTTAATATATGACCCTGAAGCAGTGGAATCAACATATAGATTTAAAGTTCCAGCATCATGGTATACAATATTTCGTTCTAGCTTATCAATTTGAAACACTTTATCAATATTTTTACTCTGTAAATCTATTTTATATATAAACATCCCCTCGTTAAACTCATTATTTTTGGCTTTTAATCTTAGAGTTTTTTTATTGAAATCAAACTTCTGAAAATTGGAGGGATCTATTCTTTTTAAAGTTGTAAATAACCTATCCTTGTTTGCAATATTAGGAATATCTTTTAAAGATTTTACTGGGATAAAGTAGGAGTTATCGGAATTATTTAAAATATCACTGCTTAGTGGAATAATTAACTCATTGTTTTCAATAGTTCCATTGATTTTAACAGGATTAATTTTATTGACAGTAATATTTAAATTAGCTTTCTCTTTCTCTTTTTTTGTCTCAACTGTTGTAACTTTTCTAATAGGATTATCAAAAATTTTTTCGTTTATAATTTCAGAAAAAAGATTAAGTGAAATAAAGATAAATACAGTTAAGATATTAACAATTTTTTTTGACATTATATATCACCCAAGATGTATTTTTGTTTGATTCTAAAAGTTTTGTTAATAGCTAGATTTTTATTTAAAATATCCTCTTTCAGCAGAAGGTGAAAAAAGTTTTCTCCAATCTCACCTTCACCCTTTACAATAACTTTGAACTTTTTCTCTTTACCTTTTTCAATAATAAGTTGTTTTGGTTGAATTTGAATATTTTTACCATTCTCTTCAATTTGTAAAGTATATTTCAAATGATTTTTAGTACTATTTCTAAGTATAAACTCTTTTTCAACACTTTCATTTTTTAAAACTTTTTTATCAAATTTGACAGAGTTGATTTCAAAACAGTAGCAAAGTGTTGTTAAAATAAAAAATAAAAATACTTTTGACATTATAGTTGAACCTCCTTAGATATTATATATTTACTCAGATAATGGTATAAAAAAATAATAATAAAATTTTCCTAGATAGGACAACTTTATTTAAATTTTATGTTAAAGTGTTACCGGTATCTGTTTATAAGTCTTTGAATAATTTAGTAAATTAATATTTTATTAAATTAAAAATTTAGAAAAGGAGAGGAGAATGAAAGAGAAAAAAAATTTGTACGTAAAAATTTTTGGTCTGTCGATGCTGTATCTGTCAGTGTTTTTTAATGCTTTAGCATTTAGGATAGATGATATCAATTTTGATCAGCGAATAGATGATTCTAGTAGCTATAAAGAGTATAAGATTTTCAATGATGGAATGAATAAAGTTAGGTATAAAGTTGTTATATCATCTCCAAATGAGGACATAGATCTATCAAAAATATTAACTGTATATCCAAAGATAGTGACGGTGGATCCAAAATCCTATGCCAGTTTTAAACTTTTTGGAAATTCAAAGGCTAAGTTAGAAAAAAGAGAGTACTCATTCAATTTAAATTTGATGCCAATAGTGGTACCAACTTTACAAAAAAATGAGGGAAAAAAGACAATTCGAGGTAATGCTGGGGTTGTTATATCTCCAACTATAACGATGACTGGATATGGTGGAGAAGTTGATTTAAGTAAGGATATCAATATAGGTAGTATCGAATTTAAAAAAGAGAAAAATAGAATAAAAGTGGAAATGGAGGTAGAGAATGATTCCCACTCAGGAATAGAGTTGGCAGTGAAGTTTTACAATAAAAGTAAAACAAAATTGGACACTGGATTGATTGGAAGAGTGGGTGGACTTAAAAAGAAAAAGGTAGAGATATTTTTGGAAAACTTTGATAGAGAGGAAGATATAAAGACAGTTATCCTTTATAATACAAATTTAGGAGATATAAAAGAGTTTGCAATTTAAAAATATTTTAAATATTTTTAAAAAATATAAATTTATAACTATATTGAGGAGGATTTTAAAATGAAAAAATATTTATTAGGAGCACTATTGGTAATAGGAGCGACATCTTTTGGTGCAGTGGCTGTACCAGTAACAGGAACAGATTCGGCAGGAACAGCTAAGGCAGATTTACCAGTTAAGGTGGTGGGAACGGTTCTAGATAGTAAAACATCTAAAGTACTAGTCGTAACACCAATGAAAAATGCTGGTGTTAGTAGTGGAAGTTTAGAGTTTGATTTTGGAAATCTGATTGAAGGTCAAAATCAGCAGTTGGATGGTACATTTAAAATCGAGGTAATGGGAAATGGAAAACCAGTGGAGTTAACAACAGCACCAACAGTAGCATTAGAGGGTGGAACTGCAGTTGGAGGTGACAATAAAAAGGCTACAGTAGAGGTAAATACTGGAAATACAACAAAACAAAATGATGTAACATTAACATATACTTTGTCTACTTTAGCAAAACAATCGGATAACTCCTATTTAGGAACTTTAACAGTTGGAGCGAAAGTAGAGACAGGAGCTGATACAGGGACATTTGTGGATGCTTCTGTTGGGGTAAAAGTAAAAGTAGATAATGTATCTATGAGTTAATATAAAAAACAACACAATACTGTGTTGTTTTTTATAAAGGATTAAACAGTAATTAATTCTTTGTAAAAGACAATCAATTATTTTATAGAAAGGGATATAAGATGAGAAAAAAAATCATAGGTATGATTATATTTATAACTACAACATTATTTTCTTCAGATTACACGCTAAATGATTTAATCGAGTTAAAAAAAAATAACTTGATAACAGATGAAGTCTATGAAGCATTGAGCAGTGAAATAACTGGTGGAAACAATGGTAAGGGGTTATATAATCTAAAAGTAAATGGAAATAGAGTTTCCACTTTATACTCGGTGATTGAAAAAGATGGAAACTTATATCTTAATCTAAACGAATTTTTTAGTCTTATAAAATTGGTAAATTATAAGAAGACAGATGATAAGCTTGAATTATATTTGGGGGAAAATTTAGAAAAAATTGTATTAAATTTAAAAAATAATGAGATATGGAAAGGAGGAGAACGGCTAAATATTCAGGAAAAGGAGTGGTACATAGTAGAGGATGATGAAATGTACCTATCTAGAGCTGTATTTACTGAGTTATTTTTAAATTTTTTAGATATAGATACTAAAAATTTAGAGATGAATATGTATCTAACTTTTTCAACTCCAGATGAAATCCAAGAACTATTAGTTTTGAATGAGGAGAAACTGAATAAAAAAAATAGTATCAATGAACTAATTTATAAAGATCAAAAAAGGCTGTTTGATTTAGGATATACGAGAGTAAAGTTAAACCAAAACTTTTCTAAAATAGGAGGAGAGAGAAAATACAAAAAGGATTGGGAAGGAACGCTAGAGTACCAAGGAGGACTACTATACGGAGAGCTATTTTTTGATTATGATATCAGAGAAAATGATTTAGGAGAGGTACGTTTAAATTATGCTGATATATGGAAGAACCATTCATTTGATATAAAAAATATAGGAAGTAGTAAAAAAAGAGAGTGGAGTTTAAATTTTTATAAGGATAAAGGATTCTATAATTTTGGAAATAAAATAGTGATAAAGGAAAAAGTTCCTATCGGAAGTAGAGCGGAACTTATATATATGGGAACTCCAATAGCTATTGAAAATGAGGAAAACGGAGAAGTAGTTTTCTCAAATGATATGATAAAAAGTGATAGAGATTATGAATTAAAAATTTATAAGCCAGATGGAAAAATTGAAATAAAAGAGATAAAGACAATAGAAGACTATGACAAACAAAATAAAAATGAAACTGAATATAGATTGTCAGTAGATGAAAGAGATAATAGATATGTATCATCGAGTTATGTTTTATATGGAGTGACAGATAGATTAACTTTAGGTGGAGGATTGACAAGAGATATCATAGATACACCAAAGGGAGAAAAATATTATGATGAGGGAAAATTATCGCTGATTTATGGAGGAATATATGGAGGAGTTTCATATAACTTTAAACTGGATAGTGAAAAAGTTTTTACAGATAATATAGATATTGATGATAAAAATTTAAAAGATAAAAAGAAATACGAGGCTTTAGTAGAGCTTAGATATGACAAATACAAATTTTTTACATCAAGAGAGACTAAAGGGCGTTATTATGATGAAAAAGAGATAAATAAATATGAAATAAAATACGATTTTTTAAGGAATACAAGTTTGGAATATGGATTTGAAGAGATTTATAAGCATAGAAATTTAAAAAGAGAAAAAAGAAATTTAGTAGGAGTGAATAATAACTTTTCATATAAAAAATTTCTTATTGGAACAGATTTTAAGTTGAATTTAAATGACTCTATGGATAATGAATATACAGTTAATACCTATTATAATGGATGGAAAAATATGACTATGAAGTTTGAAAATAAATGGATGAAGTCAGGTAAGGAGTATGAAAGTGCAATAACCCTATATAATAATAATTTTAAAGGATTTTTAGATTTTTCAACAGAATTTAGGTACAGTAAAGAGAGAAAAGATATGCTAACGTTTAAATTTACAGTGAATGTGGCGGATTGGTTTACATTTGAAACAAATGCAGATAAAACTGGAAATAGAGATTTTAAATTTGGTGTAGATAAAACTATTGATTTAAAAAAACCAAACGAAAAAATAGATAATTTGGATGTATCAAGAGTCAATGTAAAAACATTTATTGACGATAACAATAATAACATCTATGACATTGGAGAGAAAACAATAGATGGTGTGGATGTTGAGATAGGTAATAAAAAGATAACTACAGATTCAAATGGGGATGGAACTTTTTATGGTATTTCAAATGGAATATTACATAATTTAAAAGTAAAAATAAAAAAACCATCATACAGTTTGGGAAATAATGAGGTAAAGATGTTGAGTAAGTCAACTTCGACGGTAGATGTGTATATACCTATAAAACCGATGATAAATCTTAATGGAAAAATTAATATTGCAGAGACTTTGAAAGTTCCAAAAGAGAAAATAGAGGAGTTTTATTCAAATGTTTTAGTTGATATAAAAAATCTTGATGGAGAGACGATTGAGTTAGCAGCACCTGATGACACTGGAGTGTTTGACATAAGCGGATTATTTCCAGAAGAGTATATTATAGAAGTAAGTTATTTAGGAACTGACTATAAGATAGAGCCTTTAAGAGAAAGAATGAAATTAAATTATAACCATAATAATTTAACATTAGGTTTTGAAGAGAGAATAGTACTAAATGTAAAGGATATGAAAATAAGATTGAGTAAATTGTAATTTAAAGAGGGAAAAAAATGAATAGAATAGTTTGTATGATTTTCATTATTTTAAATTTTGTACAAGTAAGTGTGGCAGAGCAAGTTAAGCCAACAATAAATGCAGATATGAATGTGAACAAAGAACAGACTTTGGAAGAGAGAGAAGGACGTATTTTAGAAAAAACATACACAATATTAATGGAAGAGAAAGTGAATGTTTTTGTTCCTTTAGAGATAATTAGTGATGTAGATATTGAAGCGACTTTAATAGGTGATCAAAGCTTGGAGATTCCGTTTGAAATTGAACTGAATAAGCAGCCAGAAAAAAAAGATTATTACTCTATAAAATATAGTGAGAGTGCTATAGATATAGATAAGGATGGAAAGTTGGACACCTATATCTACTCGCCTCAATATATCAATGAAAGAGTAATAAAAGATAATTATATTAAAATATATGGAGATAAAATATCGAAAGAGGGGCAACACAAAAAAAGTGTATATATGGAAGTTGAAGTAGGATATTAAAGGGAGAGGAGCGATGAATTTAAGAAAAATATTTTTGCTATCACTACTGTATGGATTATATACGTTTTCCTATAGTGATATAAAAATAAAGATTTATGAGCCAATAAGATTTAAAAATATGAATGTAAAAGCCATTGGAGACTTGGTTGTGGGCGAAGGAAGTTTAGAAATATCGACAGATAATTTGGAAGCGGATTTGAATAAAAAACTTATTTTTAAATTTCCAGATAAGGGTGCTATGACAAATAAAAAGAGATGGATTGAAATTGAAAAGTATATGATGGATAAAAACGAAAAGGATTTGATTATAACAAGTAAAAAAAGAATAGTGAAAATATATGCCTTACTGAGAAGAGATAAGTTAAAAAAATATAGGGATGATGCGTCAATAGTAGAAGGGGAATATATAGGCAGAGTTCCAATCTATGTGGAGCAGTACAGTCAAGCAACTAAGGATTTAAATGAGGTAAAATGAAAAAAATAATAGTATTGTTATTATTTATATGTTTCAATTCCTATATGTTTCCCTATATAAATATATATCCTGTAAAGTTTGATAAAAATATTAGTAGCGACGTGGAAGAGGAGTTCTTTCTATATAATCGAACAAAGGAGAATAAAAAATATAGGATATATTTAGAAAACAGTGAAGATAGCGAATTTGCAAATTGGATAGAAATCTATCCTAAGAGTATCTTGTTAAAACCTTTGGAAGAAAAAAAATTTAAAATCTATATAAAAACTCCAAGTAATGCAGAAAAAGGGATATATAGTACCAATTTAATAGTTAAAGAAGTGGAGAGTGTTGAAAAAAATAGAGATAATAAAAAAACAAAAATACTGACAAAATTGAAAATGAGGTTAATAGGACGTTTGGAGAGGTGATATGAATAAATATAGAAAAATTTTAATATTGATTATTGTATCAGTTGTTTTTTTTGGTGCATTTAAAAAATATAAAAAAAATAAAATTATAGAACTGCCTCATTCTTTACAAGAGATTTCATTTTTAGATGTTGATGGAAAATCAAATAGAGTAGTTTTTACGGAACTAGGAAAGACATATGTGTATAATGAGAAAAAGTTAGATACTATAGATAAAGAAATCGTGAAAAGAATGGGGGATTATTATCTCTTTAAGAAAGATAATAAATATGGTTTGCTGGATTTAGATTTCAATCTTAAATTAGGACCACATTATGATAGAGTAGAGAAAGTTGGAGTTAATGATTTAATTATAGTTGAAAATGCTAAAAAAATGAAGTTATTGTCTCTTGAAAATAAATTTGAAAGTTTAGAGTATGATAGAATAAAAAAAATAGAAGGAGAAAATGGATTAAAAGTAACTATAGATGGAAAGCAAGGATATATAGATTATGGTGGGAACTCTCTAATAGAAGCAAAGTATAAGGCTATTTTACCTTTTAAAGGAAAGTTTGCAATAGCTTTATTAGATAAGGAATATGGAGTGATAAATGATGTAGGGGAAGTAGTAGTGCCATTTAAATTTAATGAGATATATATTCATAAAAATGGGAATATTTTAACTGCAGAAAATGGAAACTATTCTATATGGCCTAGAGGGGAGATGGGTAGTTTTGAAAAATTGTATCCATCTTTGGAAGACAATTTGGTATTTGAAAAAAATAATCGTTTCGGTATTTTAAGATTAAAAGATTTTCATCTATCTAAGGCATTTTTTGAAGAGATAGACGAGGTTCCTAAAGACTATATGATTGTAGGAGAAAATGGAAAATATGGTATTTACAACGTGGATGATGAAAATAAAAGAGTAGATTTCATATATGATTATATTTTAAGGGTAGATAAAGATATTTTTAAAGCTGGAAAATTAGAAACAGGGCTATATTCTATAATTTTAAAGAATAATCAAAAAGTGACAGATGAGATATATAGTGATGTAATGAAAATTTCAGAGAATCATATATTGGCTTTTAGAGAGGATGAAGTTGATTTATATTTGAAAAATTTGAGAAAATTAATGAGTTTAAAAAGGGATGAAATAGTATATTTTGATAAAAATACAGTTGTTTTAAAAAATGGTAAAGTGATAATTTTAGAACCTGTAAAATAAAAAAAGGTCTTTTTGGAAGGACCTTTTTTTTTTAATTTTTCCTTCAAAAAATAGAGAAATAAATTAAAAAATTAAAAAAAATTCATATAAATTTTATATTAAAATAGTATATTTTATATATAAAATTATTAGTACTAATTATAAAGTACATAGATACTAATTATTTAATAAATATATCAAATAGAATATAATTACAATAAAAAAATACACTAATTATAGAAAATATATTTTTAGAGAGTTAAGTTTTTTTCATATTTTTATTACTCTTTTTGATTGAATCTATCAGAAATAAAAAAACAATAGAGATAAAAATATCAATTAAAATTCTGCATAAAAAAATTAAAAATTATTTTAGAAAAATTACTTGAAAAAATTTTTTTAAAAACCTTTTTAAATTAGAATTTTTTTTTTAAGTCCTAAAAAAGATTTTTTTTAAATAAAAGAATATTATGCTTTATAATCAAACGATATTATCAAAAAAAAGGTGACAATTATGAAAGAAGTAAGAATTAATGAAAAACTGTTGAAACGAAATTTAAAAAATAAAAGAAAAATAACTTTAAGTTTAGTAATTACCTTTTTAATTTCTGGAATGTTTGAATTTGAAGAAATTGAAGCAAGAGATTTAAGATCCAGAAAAAAAGAAAGTAACAATATTATTCCAGATTACGGGGGGCCCAATTTGAACACTTCCGCTAATAAAACGGATGTCGTTAACATTGTTGATCCGAATTCTAGTGGAATTTCTCATAATAAATTTGTTGATTTGAGTGTTGGAAGTGGGAATGGTCTTATCTTCAACAATAGTATGGAGCATGGAACTTCACAGATTGGAGGATATGTTACAAAAAATACTAATCTGACTAAGAATGCTAAAGTGATTTTAAATGAAGTCAGAGGAAATAATGTATCTAATATCAACGGAGATATAGAAGTATTTGGAGTTAGAGCAGATTTTATTCTAGCTAACGAAAACGGAATTACTTTAAATGGGGCTACTTTTATTAATACAAGCGGAGTGACTCTTTCAACTGGTAAGGTCTCTAACACGGGAAGCAATATAAATTTTGATGTTCAAAAGGGGAATATTGAACTAAATGGTGTTGGAACAAGTGGTGACTATTTCAATATTTTAGCAAAAACTGTCCATATATTTAAAGAGGTAGCTCCATTAAAAGGGGAGCATTCACCTGATATTTCAATCATAGCTGGTGAAAATAAATTGTCAACTGACGTAGGAAAATTAAAGGATATAAATATTGTATCATCTAAAAAAACTACTTCAGATAAATATGGAATATATGCCTCTGAGTTTGGATCTATGTATGGTAAAAATATCAGATTGATAAGTACTGACGAAGGACTTGGTGTAAAACATCAGGGTCTGATAGTTAGTGAAAAAGATATAGCGATAGATTCAAATGGGGATATCGTATTAACTTCTGTTAACTCTCAAGGAAAGCTGGATATTAAAGGAAAAAATCTTACTACAAAAAAAGGTGTTAGTAATGATAAGGAAAACTCCTTTATCAATTCTATTTCAGCAAGAGATAATATAGACCTAAATATTTCTGGAAATATCAACTTAGAGTCTGCATTACAATCTACAGATGGAAGTATAACAATTGTTGCAAAGAACTTAACTTTAGCGGATAAAACATCTGCTAGGATAGTATCTAAAAAAAATATTGTAGTAAATCTATCAGAAAAACTTGATGTTCAAGGGGTTATGATTCCAACTATATCAGGGAAACCTAATCTAGATTTAATTATTTTTGTGGGAGGTAAAGGAGAGTTACAAGCTAAAGATATAAAAAGTGGAAAAGTATACAGTTCCAATGAGATAACATGGGTTAGCACAGGAATAATTGGAACACAAGTTGATCTCTTTGCTAAAGAGATTGAAAATAAAGGATTGATTTCAGCTGATAGAAATTTAAAAATAGATGCTAAGAAAATTCTAAATCATAAATCCTCTGTAATCAAAGGAGCAAATATTGATATTAAAGCCAAGAATAGCTTCATCAATAGAGGAGAGATTAGAGAAAATCAAAAAGAATTAAATGAGTTTGTAGACCCACTAGGAAACCTTAAGATAGAGGTTTCTTTCGGTGGGTTTGAAAACTATGGAAATATATCTGCGCAAAAAATATCAATTTTAACTCAGAAGTTAATTAACTCATTCGCTGGAAAAGTTATCGCAACAAACGGTGATATTGTGCTGACAACCTCTGTTGGAGAACTGATAAACAACGGTGAGATTTTAACTGACAAAAATGTAAAATTGATTTCAGAGTCAACAATTACAAATACAGGAAAAATAGGTGCTGATAACATACTAGTTCGGGCTTTAAAAGGGCAGTTTTTGAATGCAGGGCAAATTACAGCAGTGAAAGAGCTTGAGGTAATAGTTAATTCACTTGTAAACGCTGGTTCATCAGAGGAGATTGAAAAGTATTTAAATATGTTCCAAGAATATTCGGTTGAACATTTAACTAAAGTCCTTAGAAGAATAAAAAATTTGGAAGAAAAAATAAAGTTAGAAACAGATTTAGAAAAAATTAAGGCACTGAATGAGACGCTAGAGTACTTCAATACGCTGAGAGATAGACTCGTTAATCTGAAAAAAGAGCTATCTAAAACGGGTAGTATAGGGGTATTGTCCAGCGACAAATTGGATATTAAAGCAACTGAAGACATCACTAATGATGGAGTTATTACAGCTAACAAAAAATTGAATCTTCAAGGAAATAATATAGTAAATACTGGAATCATTCAAGGAGAAGATATTTTTATTAAAGCGATTGGAGATATTTTAAACTCTCGAAGAATAACAGCGACAAATAATATTTTAATAACGGGTGAATCTATTGTATCTATGGGGAGTCAAGCTAATATTAAAGAATATTTAAAACTTGTATCCTCTTTTGATGAAAAGAGATTAGTTGAAATAAATCAAACAATTAAAAAATTAGAAACTCAATTGGAAAACGAGAGAAACCCTAAAGTTATTAGTGATTTAAAATCTCAAATCAACACTCTTTCTGAAGAAAGAACAAAACTTCAAAAGATTAAGGCTAAAATATCTAGTTACGGTTCACTAGGAGTTTTGGAAGGCAATAATATTGCAGTAACAACTGTTAACACTTTGGCGAATAATGGGATATTATTATCAAAAGGGAATGTTAATTTAAAATCACAGGGTGAAGTATCCAACAGTGGAGTAGCTACAGTAGAAAAAGATTTGAAGATTGAGGGGAATAGTTTTTCAAACAATAATTTGACAGTAGGTGGAAAACTTGTAGCAGAACTAGAGGGAATGTTTGAGTCAAAAAACTTAACTGTAGGTTCAGATATTGATATAAAAACATCGAAGTTAGTATCAAGTGATGCGTTATCTGGAAATGGAAATTTAAATTTAACTGGAGATTTTGAATCTGCAAAAAATTCAAAGGTCCAAATAAAGAAAAATATCTCAATAAAAGGAGAAGTAAAAAATAGCGGTAATCTTGTAGTAGGTGGGGATGCGGCTATTGATACTAATAGTAAAGATTTTATTAGTAATGGAAACCTAAGTATAAAAGGTAAGGCTGATGTGTCAACTAATCGTTTCCAAACAGATGGAGATAGCATTATAGAAGGAAAACTTGATTTGAAAGCTAAAGATAGCTTTAAGAATACAGGAAAATTTCAAGTAAAAGAAGATGCCAGTGTAAAATCAAAAGGTTTTGATAACAAAAATTTAATTGTTACTGGAAAAAGTTTAGTTATTGATTCTAAAGATGGAGATGTTTATTCAAAAGATTTAAGTGTTGGTTCAAATTTAGCAATTGACTCTAAAAATATTAAAATAAATGGAGATACAACAGTTGGTGGAGCAGCACTTATTAATAATATGGAAGATATAGATAATGAAGGTGACTTGCATGTTCATAAAAAGCTTATAATAAATACTAAGTCATTAAAAAGTAAAGGAAATATTAGTTCTTCAGGATTAGATGTTAAGTTAGATGGAGATTTTAGAAGCGAAGGAGATATCCAATCAAAAGGAGATGTTCAAATTACTAACTCTAAGAGTGGAGGAAATATAATCTTTGATAATGGAAATGTATCAATTGATGGAAGTTTAAAAGTTGATTCTAAGGAATCTAATTTAACTCATAATAAAAAAATTCTAGCTTCAGGTAAGATAAATTTAGATGTCAAATCAATCAATGCTGTGGATGGTTCGCAAGTGGGTGCTGGAGAATCTTTAAATATAACAACTGAGTATATAAAAAATGGTTCTAAATCTAAACTTACAGGAACAGAAATAAATTTAGCATTAAAAGGAATGGAAGCATCAAAATTAGGAGAAGTAACTGGAAGCAAAAATATAACTATAAATGGTAATGGTGATGTTTTTGTCAATAAAATAGTAACTCCCGAGTATTTAAAAATTAAGCTTTTAGGTGCTTTATTAAATGATGGTTCAATAATTGGAAATAAAAACATAGATATTGAGTCTGCTAAGTTAGTAAATAACGGTTTAGTGTGGTCTGGAAAAGATTTAAACTTAAATATTTTTAAGATGCTTTTGAATAATCAAGGAGCTAAAATAGAAGCTAAAGACAATATGAGTATAGTTACAGAAAAACTATTAAATAAAGGTGGTGGTATTAAAGCTGGAAAAAGTTTAACTATAAAAACTGATGTCCTAGAAAACTCTAGTGTACTTACTGGAGAACTTTTAAATGGAAAAACTGAAACTTTTGAAAAAGATTATACATGGAATAGTAGCCATTTCTATTATCAATTAGATTATACCAAAGTTACTATGCCAAAAATAGGAAGTGATTTTTTTACACAGAATAAAGGTGAAATACTAGCAGGTGAAGACTTTACTATTACAGGTAAAACTAAAGAAAAATCAAAAGTCACAAATGAGAATGGAATTATTGCTTCCAGTAAAAATTTTAATATTAAAGGAGATTTAATAAATAGATCCACTTATAAAGAGCTTACAATAGAGTGGTTATTAAAAAATATCAATATTGAACTTCATTGGGAGACAAGACTGTATGGTACAGGAGCTTATGGAAATAGCGGAAGTGTGTTCAAAGGATCCCTGTGGGATGCTTTATTTAAGAAGCAATTTGACGATACTTATAACTATAGATTTTATAAATCACTAGCAGCACACGATAATCCAGTATTAAATCAACTGCTTTCATCAGTTCTAGGAGCTAATTGGAAAGCTTTAGACATCCCACCAAAAGAGGAGAAGTGGAATTTAAAAGATTCATTAAAATTTTATCCTACAAATGGTAGTGCACAAATATTAGCGGGAAAAGATTTGAATTATTCTGGAACTCTTAGCAATGATGGTGGAGAAGCAAAAGGAAATAAAACAGTTGAAGTTAAAATAGGAAATAATGTTATTGATAGCACTCAATCGAATATTCAAGTTCAAATTAAAGATTTTAATAGTATTAAAGAAGTTGAAGGTATTAAGCAAATTCATGATGTAGAGATACTGACTGGATCTGTAACCATTGATGGGGTCACAATCAAAGCAGAAACTGGAAATACAGCAGGAGCTGTAGCGGTAGCTGGAACAATCAATCCGATTACTTTTATTGACATACCAGTTGGAGAGAATGGAATATTTAAGCCAGCTACTCCAAAACCAGGTCAGATTCAACCTCTATTTGAGACTAATGTAGAATTTATAGATCCAAATAAGTTTTATGGTTCTAATTACTTCTTTGAACAGATAGGATATAATAAGGATAAACCATCGACTGTAATAGGAGATGCATATTATGAGTACCTATTACTATCTAAAATACTTAGAGAGGCTGCTGGATACGCTAGTGAACTTAGCACAAAGGCCGTTAAGCAATTGTTAGATAATGCTGTTATTCTTGAAAAAGAGTTGGGATTAAAGGTTGGAAAACCACTGACTCCTCAGCAAATAAATAGCTTAAAGAAAGATATTATATGGTATGTTGAAATTGAAGTCAATGGTGTTAAAGTCTTGACTCCACAAATATATCTATCTAAAGAATCTAGGATTAAATTAGCCAATTCTCAAGGTAGCGGAGGACTATCGACTATTAGAACTGGTGGCGATATTGTAGCAGATGTCGATTCCTTCAATAACTCAAATGGAAATATAGTCGCAAATGGAAATATCATAGTTAAATCTAAAGGAGAGATAACTAATAATAGTTCTGGTGGTATAAATGGTGGAATAACATCAACTAAAGGAAACATTGCACTTGATGCCTCAGGAGATATCAATATGATTGGTGGAAGCGTGAAAGCTGATAATGTCATCCTTTCGGGAAATAAAGTTGACATTGAGTCAACTTTAGGTTTGGATAGAAATGGAAATCAAGTTGTATCTGATAAAGCTTCAATAGATGGATATAATGGCGTTCAGATTGATTCGAAAAACGATATCAACATCAAAGGTGGATCACTGACAACTAGCGGACTGGAAGCCCTTCCTAAAAAAGAGGAGAAGAAGGATGAAGGTTCTGAAATTTCTCAAAAAGAAACAAAAGAAATAACAAAAGTAAAAGATATAAATTATTACAAGGAGTTATTCAAGAAAGATAGTGCAGATATCATTGAGGGAGATGCTGGAAGTATAAATCTAAATGCTGGTGGAAGCGTCAATGTTAATGATATTTATACAGTTTCATCTACTTCTAAAAATGAATACACAAATCTCCTTAACTATTCTAGAGAATCTTCTAGTAAAGCTATTTCAAATGAGTCGAAAATAGTTGGTTCAAATGTAAATATTAATGCGGAAAAAAATATCAATATTAAAGGAAGTTCCATCGGAACTAATGAAGGACTTATCTCTAAAGATGATAAAACTAAATATGCTCAGGGTGATATAAACTTAAATGCTAAAAATGATGTTGTAATAAAAGATAGTCAACAGTTTTTTTCTGGAAAAAAGGACAGTGCAAGGACAAGTGTAGAAAGTGGACTTTTAACTGTAAGATGGTCTAAAAATGACAAGGAGGCTTCTATATCAAAAGAAAGTGCTATATCTACAAGTGGAAATCTAAATATCTTCTCAGGAAACAATGTGGTTCTTAAAGGAAGCAACATTGAAACTGGAGGTAATACGTCTATCAATGCTAAAAATAATATCGATATTCTTGATGGTAGAAATACTGTTGAGGAATCTACAAGTGATACTAGATATCAAGTGTTAGGTGGTGGAAATACAACCACTGAAAAGAAGAGTTCTACATCGAAGGGAAGCAGTATATCAACTGGTGGAAAAATAGAGTTAAATTCAGGAAATAACATTAAAATAGTTAATGGAACATTAAATTCTTCTAAAGATACTGAAATAATCGCTAAAAATGATGTTTCTATTGAAGCTGGTAAAAATGAATATAGCGAAAAAACTACAACTACAAGTGTTGGAATATATGTGGATGGAAGCGTAGGTATTAGCGGCGTGGGTGTAAGTGGTAGTGCATCTACAGCAGATATGTCAGCTTCTGGTGAAATCTCAAGTGAATGGGGAGCTAGTGGAACCATCAGCGAAAAATTAGATGGTTCTAATGAAAAAACTCCAACAATTTCTGGAAAGCCACATATGGACCAATTGGTAAACTCAGAGGTTGGTTTAAAAATAGAGCATTCAACAAAAGAGGTAGATGAAACTACTTGGTCTGAAAGTCAGTTAAAAGGTGATAACATAACTATTAAAGCTGGTAATACTGTTGATATAGGTGGTGGAGATTACGAAGCTAAAAATAGTGTGACAATTAAAGGTAAAAAAGTTGATACTTCTAAATATGAGGATGTTAGAAATGAAAAAACAGATGGTTTCACTCTTGCAGTTAAACAAAGTCAAGGAGTAAGTAGCTCTGTTGTTGATACAATTAATACTGGAGTTAAAATGGATGCAGCGATAAAAAGCGGCCAAGCTAATGAAGGAGTACTTGCTGCTCAGGGTATTGGTGCTGCTACAAATCTTCTATTTAATGACCTTGCAGGTGTTTTCTCTAAACAATCTGTGAATCTTTCTATTGAAAACTCTACAAAGAATGAGACAAGTGAAAATATCACATCAATAAAAGGAAAAAATATTGATATTACAGCTACAGAGGGAGATATAAACCTAAATGGTGTAGATATTAAATCTGAAGAAAATATATCTTTAGATGCTAAGAATAATATCAATGTATCAGCAGCTAAGAAAACAAGTAGTGAATCTGGATTAAAAGTTGATTTGGAAGCCCAGTTGGAGCAATCAGCGGGATATAGCGCTCTATGGGGAGGAAACACTGATATAGGAGTAGGTGGAAGCGCGAATGTAGATGTAACTTCATCCACTTCTAAAGAGATGATAAATTCAACAATAAAAGCAGATGGAAACTTGACTATTAAATCTGGCGCAGATACAAATATAAAAGGCGCAGAGATAGAAGCTAAAAAAGACGCCAATATTAAAGTTGGAGGAAACTTAAATATAGAGAGTCAAAAATCATCCTACAAAGAGGATTCTATAAATGCAAATGCTGGAGGAAATGTTTCAATAGGAGCAGCTAGCAATACTATAGGTAAAGGAGAACTAGGAGTGAGCGCTGGTGGTGGAAACATATGGAAAGACGGAGAGACGGTTCAACAATCTGGTATAAAAGCGGGAGGTAACCTTGCAGTAGATGTAGGCAAAGATCTGAATATGACTGGAGGCGTGCTAGGATCAGAAACAGGAAATGGAAGTCTAAAAGTAGGAGGAAATGTAAATCTAAAAGATTTGGTGACAAGTGAAAAACAAGGTGGAGCACAAATAACTGTATCAGGTGGCTTTACAGGTAATATAGGAGCAAGTGGAAAAATTGGAGATACAAAAGATAAGCAAGTGACATCTAAGAGTGTAATTGGCTTAAAACAAGAAAATATAAATGTAAATGGAACAGTAAGTCAAAATGGAAAAAAAGGTGAAGTAAAAGATATTTATACAGACTTAAAGAACAGTCAGATAATAAATAAAAACGATGTAAAACAAGGTGGAGATATTAGCTTAACTGTTTCACTTCAAAATTTAAAAGATGCAAAAGATAAAGTAGAGATTGTGAAAGAGAAAATAAGTACTATTAAAGAAAAAATATTTTCATCAAAGAAAAATAATCAGAGTTCAAAAGATGATGGAAGAGGTAGTGTAGGAAACCTAAGTAAAACTGAACCAATATATGCGGAGATAGGAGGACCAGAGAGCGCATATAGTAAGGTGGGAGACAGAGACTCAGATACGAATAGAAAAGTAGAGTTAAAAGATAACCCATTATATGAAGG
>CAKOHT010000016.1 GCA_934085975.1 uncultured Cetobacterium sp. | reverse complement strand
ATTCAAATATATTTAAAGTCCTAAGACTTACGTTTACACCATTTATTGGTTTGCCATTTCTGGCATTTTGTTATTTTTATAACTTCTGACTATTTTCTCTATTCGGTTGTTAATGTCCTTCTCTACAATTCTTGCCGGCGATGTTTCCCGCTGACAAAAATTATAGTACCATAAATTTTAAACTTCGTCAACAAGTTTTTTTATTTTTTTCTTAATAATATAAAAAAAAGATAGAAAATTATTATCTTTTCTACCTTCAAAATCATTTTTTATTTTCTTAAATCGTCAATCAACTTTGTTTTTTCGTCTGTTTTCTCATCTTTTAATTTTACAATTTTAGCAGGATTTCCCGCTACAACAGCACCCGCAGGAACATCTTGTAAAACAACAGCTCCTGCCGCTACAACAGCACCTTTTCCTACTCTCACTCCTTCAATTATAACCGCATTCGCACCAATCACAACATCATCTTCCACTATCACTGGTTGAGCTGATGGCGGCTCTATTACACCAGCCAATACCGTTCCTGCACCTATATGACATCTTTTTCCTACAATAGCCCTCCCACCAAGTACAGCGTTCATGTCTATCATAGTTTCTTCCCCAATCTCTGCTCCAATATTTACAATTGCGCCCATCATTACGACAGCATTATCACCAATTTTTACTCTATCTCTTATTACTGCACCTGGTTCAATTCTTGCGTTTATATTTTTAATATCAAGAAGAGGAACTCCTGAATTTCTCGCAATATTTTCTACAAAATAATTCTTTATATTTTGTTTGTTTTCTCCTATTACAGCTTCAATCTCTTTCCAATCTCCAATTAAAATGCTACTCTCTTCGCCTTTAAATATAAAAATATTGTCATTTTTAAATTCTATTACTCCATTTATATAAGCCTTCGATAGCGTTTTTTTCTTAGAATTTTTTATAAAACTTATCAACTCTTCGGATGTTTCTAATTTCATTTTTGTACCACTCTCCTAATCAAAAATATCTTTCATTGTATATAATTTTGGTTGTTTTCCTATAAGAAATTCGGCACATTTTAAAGCACCAACTGCAAATATTTTTTTAGATAAAGCCTTATGTGATATTTCCACAACTTCATCTTCTCCTGCAAAAATAATTGTATGTTCGCCTACAATTGTTCCACCTCTCACTGAATGAACACCAATCTCTTTCTTTGCTCTTTTACCCACACACTCTCTACCATAAATAACACTATATTTTTCACGTAAAGAGTTCTGAATATTTTCTGTAAATGTAACCGCTGTTCCGCTAGGCGAATCTATTTTTTTATTATGATGTTTTTCTATTATTTCTATATCGAAACTTTCTTCTAATTTTTGAACCAATTCTTCCAACATATCATTTATAGCGGCGATTCCTAGAGATGTATTGGATGATAATAATATAGGTATCTTTTTAGAGGCTTCTATAATTTTTTCTAAAACTTCCTCGCTATATCCTGTTGTGCATATCACTAATGGATACCCTCTCTCCACACATCCATCTAATAAATCGTTTATCTTACTAAAATGTGAAAAATCTATAACAACATCTATTTTTTTTTCAATATCTATCTCTTTGATATCATCTACAAAAGCAACTATTCTATCTGCTCCAACCTTTTTAAGAATTTTTCCCATTGCCCCTGTCCCGTGTACAGCTACTTTCAAACCATTTCACCCACTTCTCCAAGTTCTTTTCTCAATATAGATATGTTCTTTTCATCCATATCACCTAGAGGTAAACGACATTTTCCAACATTTCTTCCTAAAATATTCATTGCTTCTTTTACTGGAATAGGATTGACCTCTACAAATAGTGACTTAACTAAACCGTTGTATCTCAGCTGTATTCTTTGTGCTTCTTTTACATCCCCATTAAAAAAACTATAGATCATATTATGAACCACTTTAGGCTCTATGTTGGCTAAAACTGAAACTGCTCCAACAGCACCAATCGACATTAAGGGTATAATTATATCATCATTTCCTGAATACAATGCCAACCCAGGGACTGATCTTGCAACTTCACAAGCATATGATATATCACCACTAGCTTCTTTTAAAGCTACTATATTTTTATGTTTGGCCAACTTTTTTAATAGATTAATTGACAAGTTAACCCCTGTTCTTCCGGGAACATTATATAGCATTATTGGTAAATTCACAAATTCAGCTATAGATACAAAGTGTTTATATATGCCATCCTCATTCCCTTTATTATAATAAGGAGTTACCAATAATAATCCATCAATACCTAATTTTTCATATTTTTTTGCTATCTCTATCGCTTGAATTGTGTTATTACTACCTGCTCCAACTATTATCGGTAGTCTCTTTCTATTTACTTCTATCACAGTTTCCACTATTTTAACTTTTTCATTATCTGTGAGTGTACTCGTTTCTCCTGTTGTTCCCAGTATTATAAGAGCATCTGTATTATTTTGACAATGATATTCCACTAATTCTGACACTTTTGAATAATTCACACTCATATCTTCATTAAATGGTGTTACCAGCGCTACTCCTGATCCTTTAAACATTCGTCTACCTCCATCACTGAATTATTCTTTACCACTATCCTTATCTTATCTTTTATGTTTAAAAATTTCAATTCATTTCTCACTTTTTTCTTACTCTACTATATAAGTTCCTTTTTCACTCCCAAGGCTTTCACCCACAAAAATTGGAACTCCATACTTTTTACCAATCATTACCGCCTTTGCTTCCATAACTTTCGCACCATTTCTTGACATTTTTGCCATCTCATCATAAGATATTTTTTCAATTTTAGTAGCTAAACTATTTTTTTTTGGATCGTCAGTATAAACTCCATCTACATCTGTATAAATTTTACACTCACATCCTAAAATTCCGGCTAGAGCTACTGCTGTTGTGTCTGATCCACCTCTTCCCAAAGTCGTTATATCTCCACTTTCATTAACCCCTTGAAATCCAGCTACTATAACTATCTTTTGCTCTTTTAATTGATTTTCTAAGAACTCTTTATCTATACTCACAATCTCACTGTTACCATGTTCACCAAATGTTTTTAAACCAATCTGATATCCTGTATACGAAATAGCATTACATCCTATCGAATTTAAAGACAGCGATAATAACGCCGCACTTTGTTGCTCTCCTGTACTTATCAACATATCAATCTCTCTTTTGTTAGGAACACTCGCCAAAGAATATGCTTTTTTTAACAATTCATCTGTTGTTTTTCCCATTGCTGAAACCACTACCACTATTTCATCTATTTTTTCTTTCAATTCCTTTATATAATTCGCTATTTTTGATATCTTTTCCAAAGTAGCTACCGAACTTCCACCATATTTTAATACTATCCTCACAATAAATTCACCTCTTTTGCTATTTTCTATATTTTACTTCTTTTATGAGTGATTTTTAATTTATCAATTTTTTATTTTTTTTGTTCTATTTTTTTACTCTAACCGTTTTTAATAACTATATCTATAATCTCTAATCAGTTCATAAAATATGAATTATTAATATATATATTTGTCTTTATAAAAAAATAATACTATTATTTAAATAATTATACAGAGGAGGTAATTATGAATTTCTTGTTAGATGAAATTACAAAATATAGAAGAGACCTACATCAAATCCCCGAAATAGGTTTTAAAGAGTTTAAAACTCAAGAGTATATAATAAGTACATTAAAAAGTATGGGATATTCTCCAAATACAATTTGTGAAACTGGTATTTACCTATATATTCCAGGAATAAAAAAAGAGTGTATTGCTTTTAGGGCTGATATAGATGCACTTGCAATTCAAGAGGAAACTAATTGTACGTTTACTTCAAAGCATAACGGTTTTATGCACGCTTGTGGACATGATGGACATACCGCTACTCTTTTGACTTTTGCCAAATATTTAACAACAAAACCAACACAAAACTATAGCATCTTATTGATATTTCAACCTGCTGAAGAAGGACCAGGAGGAGCCAAATTCATATGTGAAACTGGAATTTTAGAAAAATTCAATGTTAAAGAAATATATTCTTTCCATCTATTTCCAGATTTAGAAGAGGGAACTATTTCAACTAAGGCAGGTCCTTTTTTTGCTCAAGCTACAGAATTTGACTGCAAAGTTATCGGGAAAGGTGGTCACGGAGGAATGCCTCAAAAAACAATCGATCCTCTTATACCTTTCACTAAAATTATAGATTCTTATCAAAGTATTATTTCTAGAAATCTCTCTCCATTCAATGCTGGAGTCATAACGGTTGGTAAAATAAACGGTGGAACAGCCAGAAATATAATCTCTAGCTCTATAGATTTTTATGGTACAATTAGAACATATTCCCAAGAAGATACCGATTTGATCATAGAAAGAATGAAAAAAATACATAACGGAATTGAAATCGCATTCAACATTAAAATAGAGGAAGAATTTAGAGTTCTTTATCCCCCTGTTATAAATGATGAAACTCTTTATAATAATTTCCTAAAAATTTCCAAAAGTTTTAATTTTATTCAAGGAGAAACTTTAGCTTTAGCTGAAGATTTTTCTTTTTATCAAGAAAAAATCCCCGGAATATTTTTTCTATTAGGAACTAGAAATAAAGAGAAAAATTTTATTTCACCTTTGCATAGCTCATCATTTAATTTTGATGAAAAAGTTCTTCTTGAAGGAGTTAAACTCTTTATAAAACTTTTGGAGGATAAAAATGAAATATAAAATGATTGTTAGTGACCTTGATGATACTCTTTTAAATTCTCACGGTAAAATATCTGATAAAGATAAAGAAGCCATAATAAAAGCTCAAGAAAATGGAGTTATATTTGTCCTTGCTTCTGGTAGACCTACATATGCAATGAGGGATTTAGCACAAGAATTAAAACTGGATAAATTCGGTAGCTTTATTCTTTCCTATAACGGTTCTATTATAACTAATTGCAAAACTAATCAAAATATTTCAGAAGAGACTCTCACTAAAGAAGACATCCACCTTCTGTATGATTTCAGCAAAAAAAATAATGTTGAAATAATTACCTATTTGGATGACTCAATTGTCTCTGAAGATTATAGCTCATATATTGAGGTTGAAGTTGAACTGACTAAAATGCCCTTTGAAAAAGTAAAAAATTTCAAAGCTACTATCGATAAAGATTGTGTTAAATGTATTTTACTAGCAGAACCAAAATATTTAAAACAGGTTGAAGAAAAATTAAAAGATGAACTTGGAAATGAATTTTCTATTTCTATATCTAAACCCTTTTTTTTAGAAGTCACAAAACTTGGTATTGACAAAGGCAGTTCACTACTCAAACTAGCTAAAAAATTAGGTATAGCTCAAAATGAAATAATTGCTATAGGTGATTCTTATAACGATTTACCTATGCTTAAAATAGTTGGTATGCCTACGTGTGTTGGAAATGCAAAATCTGAAATAAAAAATATTTGTAAATTCATTTCAACTTCGAATAATAATAGTGGAGTAGCGGGAATTATAGAAAATTTAATATTCAAAAAATAAAGTGGATTATCACTTTATTTTTTTATAAAAATACTTTGATAATAAAAATAATTGACATTTAAAGTATATTGTGTTAATATTTATATATCAAATTTTTGGAGGTAATCTATGGAAGTTTTTATTCATCATATATATGAATTTGAAAAAGGGATAAGAAATCTAATATTACACACTATTTCTGAAGACTTATTAAGTTTTGTAGAAAACAAATTAGAGACAAAAAAGATTGCTTATAAAATATATAAATTGAAAAATGGGAGATACAACGTTTTTTTTGGTGACGAATCTTGTATCAATGTTATAAAAAAGATTGACAAACCTAATTTATCTGAATATTCAGCTGAAGAAGACTTTATTCTTGGAATAATGTTAGGATATGATAGAAAAAAACAATGCGATAGATATATACAATTTAAAAATAAAAAGAATATAAAAGTTTCATAAAAAAGGGAGGTAAAGGAAATGATTGCTATTGTTGGTGGCTTAAAAAGGGGAGAGCGAGAGTACTTAGAACTATTAAAATCTTATAATTTAAAAGGAAAAGTTTACAATACTCAATGTCCAAATTTCTGTAAAAAAATTAAAAATTGTGAAATGTGCATAATCTTTACTAACTTAGTTAGTCACAATCTTTTAAATAACTGTAATAAAGTTTGTAAAACTCAAAATATACCAATCGTACACTTAAATAATAACAGCATCTCAAAACTAAAAGAAAATTTAGATAAAATGTATAAATGAAAAAATTATAAGTAAATGACTGTCAAATTATAAACATTTGATAGTCATTTTTTCTTTTTTTTGAACTAGTTTGTCCAAAAGACTTACTCATCAAAAAAACCCACATGTATTAAAGCTTCTAAAAACTCGTGTTCTCCATCAGCTTCTAACTTTTCTTTAAAAACTTTATTAACTTCAATTACTTCATCCTCTAAAAAAATATCTTTTTGGCATAAAGAGTTATAATAAAGTTGATACTCATTAAATCTGTTCTTATTCTTTAAACTTACCTCTATTTCTTGGAGTTTACCTTGAAAATCTAATTCTACAAATTTATCCACTATAAAACCTCCTTTTTTAATAAAGCATTTATATAATAAACAGCTTCATAATTACTTATACTATAATCTTTTTTTCAATTTTTTCAACAAATTTATCGCAATTATTATTAAAACAATTTTCTGTGGCTTTATTCGAGTATTTTCCTTTTAACAATATTAGGGCGAGAAGTCTCTCGCCTCTAGATGAACCTTCTTGACACCCGTTTGTATTAATGCTAAAATCAGTTAAAAAGTGAACTACCACCTCCCTAATAGAGGAAGAGGTTTTCTCAGGGCGTTTTGATAAAATAGGGTAGGAATTCAAGCAGAAACCTCTATGGGTTATAAAGTTGCTTATGAAATAGATGGAGGAAAAAATGTCAAGTACACAAAGAGCTGAATTACAATCACAAATTTGGAAAATAGTCAATGATGTTCGTAGTTCAACAGGTGAAATCGTATGAGTAAATTGGAACAACTTATCAACAAGCTTTGTCCTAATGGAGTTGAGTATAAAACTTTATCAGATGTTCTTAAAATAAAAAATGGAAAAGATTACAAACAATTTAAAGAAGGCAATATTCCAGTTTACGGTTCTGGAGGTATTATAGCATATATAGATGTTTTTGTTTTAAATAAACCATCAGTATTAATTCCTAGAAAAGGGTCTATAGACAAATTATATTATGTAGAAAAACCATTTTGGACAGTAGATACAATTTTTTACACAGAAATATATACAGATATTGTAATTCCAAAATTTGTTTTTTATTATCTGCAAAAAGAACATCTTGAGAAATATAATATTGCTGGTGGAGTACCAAGTTTGACACAAGCAGTGTTAAATAAAATTTCTTTTCCAATCCCACCGCTACCAGTACAAGAGGAGATTGTGCGTATTTTAGATACATTTGCTGAGCTTACAACTGAGCTTACAACTGAGCTTACAATGAGAAAACAACAGTACGAATATTATAGAGAAAGTTTACTTACTTTTGGAGAAGAGGTTCCTATATTTCAACTAAATGAAGTTGCTCAATATTCAAAAGATAGAATTAACGCAATTCAAGTTGATAAAACTACCTACATAGGTGTCGATAATCTTTTACAAGATAGACAAGGAAAAACAGATTCAAATTATGTACCGACAGAAGGGAGACTAACAAAATATGAAAAAAATAATATCTTGATAGGAAATATAAGACCTTATTTAAAAAAAATTTGGTTTTCGGATACTTGTGGAGGGACAAATGGAGACGTTTTAGTAATTCAACCTATAAGGGACAAATTATTGCCTAAATATTTATATGTACTTTTATGCGCTGAAAAGTTTTTCAACTATAATATGCAAAATGTCAAAGGTGCTAAAATGCCACGTGGAAGTAAAGATGCAATAATGCGTTACTCTATCCCTGTTCCGCCTCTTGAAGAACAACAGCGTATTGTGGATATCCTTGATAGATTTGATACTCTTGTAAATGATATTAAAACAGGATTACCAGCAGAGATAGAGGCACGTCAAAGACAATATGAGTATTATCGTGATAAGCTACTTACCTTTAAAAAATAAAAAGATTGCACTAAATATGCAATCTTTTTTTTATCAATCCAATCCAACTTAAAATTCTCTTATTTTTCAATACAATAAGTATAGAGAAATATAGAATTCCATATATTACAGGAACTGTTAATAAAGATACTAAATTTCCAAAATTTCTGATGTATCCAACTTTTAAATATATTCCATAGGCTATTGCAATTCCAACAAGAACTGTAATAACTCTATCTTTTGTCAAAAGTTTATAATCCTTATACAGTTTCTTCATTTTTCTAACTTTGATTAATGCAACTATTATTTCAGTGATCAAGGTTGCTAAAGCTGCTCCATTCCTCAAGTAAACTGGAATAAAAAAATAGTTCAGTCCTATATTTAAGATTACACCAAGTATGGATATTATCAATATATCTTTTTCTAAATCATTTGGTAATAAAACCTGTCCACCAATAAAAGAACCCAAGGCTAAAAAACCTAAACATGGCGACATTATAATCATTGTTTCTATTGCCCCTTTAAAATCTGGACCAGAGAATAAAAGTGTGAACTCTCTGGCTAAAATCATCATTAATAAAGTCGCTGGAACTCCAACTATAAAGCAGTAATCTATAAAAATATCCATATTTATATATATATTCTCTTTTTCCTTTTTCTTGATAGCTCCAATTATTCTAGGCGATAACACTGTCCCTAAAGTTAAAATCACTGGTAACACCATCTTATACATTTTAACAGCTGCCGTATACAATCCAACTTCACTGTCGTCCACCATAATCCCCAACATTGTTGTATCAATACTTCCATATATACCTATCGTAAAAATATATAGAAAAATTATAAACATACTCTTCGTATGTCTTTTGAAATTCAAATTCTTAAAATAAAAATATTTTCTCATACTAATTACATCTATGATTCTTGCCAATACCTCTGGAACCACTAAAAGTAAAGCATATAGATAATAATCCTTTGGAGTTTTTATAAAATAAAACAAAAATCCCAGTGATAAAATTCTAATTGTGAATGATCTTATTAATCTTCTTTTATGATTTTCCATAACAACAAAAAAATGATTTATATGAAAACACTCAAACAAGACTTGAATTGCAAAAATATAAAATATTAATCTCTCTTGATAGAACTTTCCATATATTTGAACTGTGATTAATAAAAGAGCTAAAGAACCCACACTGCTTAAAATTGTCATTACAAATAACTCTGTAAATATTTTTTTAAATTCGAGCCAATCTCCGATTCCTCTAGCTTTAGATAACTCCTTTATTCCATAATTTGGAGCTCCCAAGACTGAAAGGATTAAAAAATAGGCTACAACACCTTGTACAAAGTATACCTTTCCCAAGTACTCCGGCATCAATACCCGAGATACATATGGAAAAGTTATTATTGGAAAAATTGTATTACTTATTATTAGTAGAACGTTATAAAGATAATTTTTAGAAACTGACATCTGACATCTTCCTTTTTACGATTCTTTTGGATTATAAAATATATATATCACTGTAAATACACCCAGTATCATTTGATACCATAACAATGGTATTATATCAAACGGAGAAACTTTGCCTCCTGCAAAACTCAGCATTATAAGCATCTGAGCTCCATAAGGAATCGCTCCCTGAGCAATACACGAAAATATATCTAAAACTGACGCACTTTTTTTAGGGTCTACCCCATATTTATCAGATATCGTCTTAGCTATTGGTCCATTTATTATTATAGCTACGGTGTTATTTGCTACAGCCATATCCGTTAAAGTAACCAACAGAGCCATTCCTATCTGAGCACTTTTAACTCCTTTTATTCTTCTTTCAATTGCACTCATTATCCAATCTACTCCACCAGCTTTTGTCACCAATGAAGCCAATCCACCCGTCAAAAGAGATAATAAAAATATCTCCGTCATCCCTGTGAACCCATTGTAAATTTCCTTGGCATATCCCAACCAAGTAAAGTCTCCGTAGAATAATCCTATAGCTCCAGACAGTGCTATTCCTGCTGTCAACACCACAAAAACGTTTATCCCTATTAAAGAAAGAGTTAAAACAAATATATATGGTAGAACTTTTATTATATTAAAAGCATATACCTCAGTTTCTGGAGCTATTTCAGGTCTTCCAAAAATTATTAGAAGTATCAACGTCAAAATTGCTGCAGGTGCTGCAATTTTTATATTTACTTTGAATTTATCTTTCATATCAACGCCTTGAGTTCTTGTTGCAGCAATTGTTGTATCAGAAATTATTGAAAGGTTGTCTCCAAACATTGCTCCACCCATTAAAGCTGCCAAAACCAATGACATTGAAACTCCACTTTTTTCTGCCAATCCAACAGCTATCGGTGCCAAAGATACAATTGAACCCACAGATGTCCCTGTGGCTGTTGAAATAAATCCGGCAATTACAAATAATCCCGGAGCTATATAATGAGAAGGTACATATGTCAATCCTAAGTTAACTGTTGAATCTACTCCACCCATGGATTTCGATACAATTGCAAAGCCACCAGCTAATAAATATATTATACACATTGTTATAATATCCTGATGCCCACACCCTTCTAAAAAAGTTTCAAATTTCTCTTTTATGCTACCTCTGAACAATAAAAAAGCTACAACTATTCCAGGAAAAATAGCAATTGGTGCTGGCAATTGATAAAATGCCAACTCTACACCCATAGAATCTAAAATAATTCCACTTCCTAAATAGAGTCCAACGAAAACTAAAAAAGGAATCAATCCCGTAAAATTTCCCTTCGTCTTTGTGTTCATTTTTTCCCCCTTTTTTTATTTTTTGTATATTTTTATGAGTATACATTATTTTTTATAATTTATCAAACTTTTACTAAAAAAAAGTTCCAGCAGAACTGGAACTTTTTTAATAGCTATTACCCTCTTATTTCGGCAACAGTCTTAATTTTATAATTTTTAAATACAATTGATCCCACATATCCTGTTGCTATACCAGCTATCGCACACAATCCAGCTGTTATTAATACCTCTTTAGCAGGATTAAATCCAAACATTACTGCGAATCCAGCGATTGGTGTAGCTGTTCCAGTTGCATTGTTGATTAATCCAAAGTAGTTTACTATCATACCAGCTATTCCCCCACCAATGAAGTTTGTAGCAAACACTGGAATTGGATTTGCAGAAATTATATCTGCTTGAGTCAATGGTTCAATAGCTACTGCTATTGTTGTCGATCTATCTCCAAATTTCATTCTATCGAAGAATACATAATTCATAAATGACGATGCCATTACTGACAATGCTCCTATTGCCATTGGTAAACCAGTTAATCCTAACATTGCTGTTAAAGCCATTGAACTTATTGGAGCTGTAGCAACCACTGTTATAACTCCTCCCAAGATAAATGCCATTACGTACGGACTAGCCGATTGAGCTGCTATAATTATATCTCCAATCGTTTGTAAAGCAAATGTAACTCCCGGAGAAACAAACTGAGCTATTCCTCTTCCTAAAGGTGCTGCTAAACAAATAATTACTATCAAATCCAATCCATCAGGAATTTTTTCTTCTAATTTAGGAATAATAAATGACATTACATATCCGGCAATAAATCCAGGGATGATTCCCATTCCTCCACAAACTACACCTAACATAACGGCATAAACTGGGCTCACTCCTAAAGCTAATGGTACTAAAATTGCTGCTGCAACTCCTCCCATTGATCCTGCTGACGCCCCAACCTCTCCTAAAAATTTAATTCCTAAAAGATCTCCACCAACATATAATTGAAAAGCTTCTACTAAGAAACTCGCTGTCGCTGCTCCCGCTAGCGCTCCCATAGCTTTCATTCCTTTTGGTGCTTTTAAACTAAATCCAGTAAAAAATGCTAAAACCAATAATAATAATACTGTACCTTTTAATAATTCCATTTTCCCTCTTTCCTTCGATATACTTGTTAAAAAAATAACAATATATCAATTTTGACTTTTTTCTCACAGAATTGATTATACCCTACATTTTATAAAAAGTAAAGTATTTTTTTAAAATTTATGTTTATTTTTAAAACATTTCAACATATGTTTAACACATTTAATTTATACTTTACATTATTATTTCTTTTCAGTTTTTTATCTGAATATTTTTTATAAAAACATGAACCTTTCTTCACAAACGTTATTTCTGCACCTCCTACAAATTAGTATTTTGTAGGTTGTTTATGTAATAATTTTATGTTAGAATTTGATTATCTAAATTTAACTGGGAGGTATTTATAATGAAAAAAGTTATCAACACTAGCAAAGCTCCGGCAGCTATTGGTCCTTACTCACAAGCAATCGAAGTAAATGGGACACTATATGTTTCTGGACAAATTCCATTCGTCCCTGAGACTATGACTATCGTATCTGATGATGTTAAAGAACAAACTAAACAGTCTCTAGAAAACGTTAAAGCGATTTTAGAAGAGGCTGGATACTCATTAAAAGACGTTGTTAAAGCTGGAGTTTTCATTAAAGATATGAACGATTTTGCTGCTATCAATGAAGTTTACGCAGAATATTTAGGAGAAGTTAAACCTGCTAGGGCGTGTGTTGAAGTTGCCAGATTACCTAGAGATGTTAAAGTTGAAATTGAAGTTATCGCTGTAAAATAAAAAAGATGAGGAACCCCCTCATCTTTTTTTATATATTTTGAATATTCATTTTTATAGCAGAGAACTTACATTTATCATAGCACAACTGACAACCTATACATTTTGATTGATCAATTTTGTACTTCTGCTTAATCTCTCCCTCTATACACTTCATTGGACAAACTCTGGCACAAGCAGAACAACCTATACATTTCTCCTCAATTATCTCTGCCTTTTTTATCTCTTTAACTTCGCTATTGATAGCTTTAGTTGGACATTTTACAGCACACAGTCCACACTCTACACATTTCTCTGGATTTATTCTCGCCACATTATTTTTTATTTCAATTGCATCTACTGGGCAGGCTTTTTGACAAAGTCCACAAGCTATACATGCAACTGTACAAGATTTTCTAGCAACTACACCCTTATCTCTTGACATACAATTAACCGTCACTCTTTTATCCAACGGTAACATCTCTATCAATCTTTTTGGACATGTTGTTACACATTTTTTACATGATACACACTTCTCTTCATCTATATTTACAATCCCTTTTTCGGTAACTGTTATCGCATCTACTGGACAAACCTTAACACAATCCCCATATCCCAAACAACCGTATTTACAAGATTTATCTCCGCCTGCATACAAATTTATCGCAGCACAAGTTGTTACTTCTCCTTCAAATTCATATGTTTTACTTGTTCTTGTACAGTCACCCTGACATAGTAACTTTGCTACCATTTTGGGTCCAGATGTGTCAACCGTAGCACCCATAACTTTCGCTATTTCCTCTGCTACTGCCGGTCCTCCTGGTGAGCAGGCTGTCATTTCTGCACCATTTAAAGCGATAGCTTCAGCATAACCAGAGCACCCCGGATACCCACACGCTCCACAATTTATTCCGGGAAGTATCTCTTGAATAGCTTCTACCTTTTTATCAACCTTCACTTCAAACTTCTTAGAAGCATAGGCTAAAAATAGTCCCATTGCTAACCCTGTTCCTCCCAATGATAAAACAGGAAATAATATCGATTCCATTAACCTACCTCCAATCTATATTTGCATTCCGCTGAATCCCATAAAAGCCATTGCTAAAAGTCCTGCTGAAATAAACGCAATCGGAACTCCTTTAAATGGTCCTGGAATAGCTGCATATTCTATTCTTTCCCTTATTCCCGCCAATAACACTAAAGCTAATGTAAAACCAATTGCTACAGCTGCTCCATTTATAACAGATTCTATAAAGCTATATTCCTGTTGAATGTTTAAAATGGCAATACCTAACACCGCACAGTTTGTTGTTATAAGTGGCAAGAAAACACCTAGAGCTTTGTATAAATTTGGTGAAGTTTTCTGAATTGCCATCTCCACAAATTGAACCAATGAAGCTATTATCAATATAAAAGCTATTGTCTGTAAATACTCCAATTGTAGTGGTACTAACAAATAGTTATAGATTGTCCAAGTTACTCCAGAAGCTAATGCCATAACAAAAGTTACTGCCATACCCATTCCAATTGATGACTCTACCTTTTTAGAAACTCCCATGAACGGACAAATTCCTAAAAATTTAGCAAATATTATATTTTGAATAAAAATTGCTGTTATTATTAAACTGAATATTTTTGCAAAATCCATTTTTTATTTCACCCCACTCTTTTTAGCTTTAATATAATTCTGAGTAGCGATTATAAAACCAATTGTTATAAACGCACCAGGTGCCAATATAAATATTAAAGCTGGTGTAAAGGAAGCTGGTGTTACAGGTATTCCAAATGCTGTTCCATTTCCTAAAATTTCTCTGATTGTTCCTAATAGAGTTAGAGCCAATGTAAATCCTAATCCTGCCCCAATTCCATCCAATATTGATTTAAAAACAGTATTTTTTGAAGCGAAACTTTCAGCTCTACCAAGTACAATACAGTTAACAACAATCAAAGGAATAAATAGTCCTAAAACTTTATATAAATCTGGCAAATACGCTTTCATAACCATTTCCACTATGGTAACCAATGACGCTATTACCATAATAAAGGCTGGTATTCTAACCTTATCAGGAATAAAGCTTTTTATCATTGATATTAACATATTTGAAAAAATTATTACTGACATTGTTGCAAGACCCATTGCCATACCATTTATTGATGATGATGTAACACCTAATGTTGGACACAACCCAAGTAAAAGTACAAATACTGGATTTTCTTTTATTATTCCATTTAATAATATCTCTTTATTTGACTTTGCCATTATTTTTTATTCACCCCACTATTAAAGCTATTTAGAGCTCTTTTAATCCCTGTATAAACGGCACTTGGTGATATTGTTGCTCCTGCAAATCCATCTGCTGATTTATTGAATTCATAAGAAGCATCTTTTCCAATAGCTTTCTTTTGCCATTCTGAATCTAATATTTTTGACCCTAAACCTGGTGTCTCTTGGCTACCTATTATATTTAATCCTGTTACTCTTCCTCTTCTGTCAATTCCCAATACGAAATCTATATTAGCAGCGTATCCCGGCTGAGAAACTGTAACCACATATCCCACAGGTTTTCCATCCGATCCATTTCCAGGAATAAATTCTAATTCATCTACTTTCACTGTTGCATTTTCATCAAATGATTCAGCTTTTGGTAAAACCATTATTCTCGCTGCATTTACTGCCGCTCTTTCATTTTCTTTTATAACTTTCTGTGTTGCCCCATTGACTACAGATAAAATTCCAGCAGAAATTGACGCTATAAGCGTTAAAACGATACTATAATGTATAAATCTATTTCTTTCCATTATCTTACCTCCCCAAATTTTTTAGGGCTTGTATATCGATTTATTAATGGTACAAATCCATTCATTATAAGAATTGAGTATGCTACTCCTTCCGGGTAACCACCTTTAAATCTAATTAACGACACCAAAACTCCAATTCCAAAAGCAAAAATAGCTCTTCCTTTAGTCGTATGTGGGGAAGTTACCATATCTGTTGCCATGAAAAACGCTCCTAAAAATAATCCTCCCGAAAAAATATGTAAAAATGGATTTGCTCCTGCTATTAAAGAAGCTATAAATACTGTTCCAATCATTATTGTTGGAACTTTCCAATCTATCTGTTTTTTATAGATTAAATATAACCCTCCTAAAAGAATAGCTAAAACAGATGTTTCTCCTAAACATCCACCCATTCTACCTATAAATGTATTTAAATATAGATTTCCTCCCTCTATTAAAACACTATCCGTCGCTAGCCCTCTTTTCATTGCATCTAAAAGGGTAGCTCCCCCCACATCATCATACATAAATGTTGTTATTGCAACTGGCCAAGAGGCTTGAACAAATGCTCTTCCAACTAAAGCTGGATTAAATATATTATGCCCTAATCCACCAAACACCATTTTCCCTAGAGCTATCGAAACTACTGCTCCAACTACAACATATATTAAAGACATATATGGTGGTATTACAAAAGCATATAAAATTCCTGTTATAATGGCACTTCCATCAAAAATTTGTACGTCTTGTTTCATTAACTTTTGACACACAAACTCAGTCACCATACATGATAGAATAGATACCGCTGTTACCACTATCGCCCTAATTCCAAAAAAATAGCATGCCGCTAAAAGTGCTGGAAGTAATGCTATTATTACATCATACATTACATCATCAACAGTTTCCTTAGTTCTTATATGAGGCGATGGCCCCACCTTTAAAATTTTCGCCACTTTTTTTTCCTCCTACTTTTTCATTGTTCTAAGTTTAGCTTTTCCAATTTTTATCGCTTCTGTCAATGGTCTATTAGCTGGACATATATAAGCACAAGAACCGCACTCTATACAATCCATCAAATGATACTTCGCCATCTCTTCCCACTGTGAAAACTCAGCTAATCTAGCATACATTACTGGTTCTAATGACATAGGACACGCATCTATACACTTTCCACAACCTATACAAGACTTGGGTTTACAGTAGTTTATTTCTTGTTTTGTTAAAGCCAGTACTCCTGAAGTCCCTTTTATAACAGGAACTTCTAAAGTCAATTGAGCCATACCCATCATAGGTCCGCCCATTACTATTTTTTCCACTTCATCTTCTTTATATCTACAATTTTGCAAAAGTGCTGATATAGGTGTTCCAATAGCCACTTTTAAATTTTTAGGCTCTTCCACAGCTTTTCCAGCAACAGTTACAACTTTATCTATCAGTGGTAATCCATTTACAACCGCATCATATATTGCCGCTGCTGTCGTTGTATTATTTACAACAACACCAACTGCTGAAGGTAGCTTTCCTGATGGCACCTCTTTATTTAAAATAGCTTTTATCAGTGCTTTCTCTCCACCTTGTGGATACATAGTCTTCAATGACATAACCTCTATATTCGTTCCTTGGCAAGCTTCTTTCATAGCTTTTATTGCCTCTGGTTTATTATCTTCAATTCCAATAATAGCACGGTTTACATTCAATATATGTTTTATTATTTTTATACCTTCTACTATTTTTAAAGGTTCTTCAATCATAACTCTATTGTCAGAATTCAAATATGGCTCACATTCAGCACCATTGAGTAATAGTGTCTCTATTTTTACATCCGCTGGTGGATTTAATTTTACGTGCGTTGGAAAAGCTGCTCCACCAAGTCCTACAACTCCCTTAGCTCTTATCACTTTTAGCAACTCATCTTTTGTCAAATTTTCCCATTTTGGAAACTTCTCTAAATCTATCCATTCATCTTGCTCATCATTTTCAATTACAATTGTTTGCACATTTCCCATTAATGGAAATGGTAAATTTTCAATTTTTTTTACTATACCACTCACTGACGCATGCACAGGAACCGATAAAAAAGCTTCTGAGTTAGCAATCATTTGCCCTTTTAAAACTCTTTCTCCTATCTCTACGCAGGGCGTTAAAGGAACCCCTATGTGCTGAAGAAGTGGGATGAAAACCATTTTTGGTGCTATTAAAATCTCTACGGCTTGATTTTCTGTTTGGATTTTATTTTCAGGTGGATGTACTCCCCCTTTGAATCCGAAGAATTTCATAAAAATATTCCCTCCTTTGTAGTTAACAAACTATATTCCATTGTTAGAATAACATATTTATTTGTATTTAACAACTTTTTTGAACTGTTTTTTTGCTTTTTTGTGTTACTTTTTGTTATATTTCTGCATAATTTTATCCATTTGAGTGTTTTTTAATACATCATCAAGTAAAGCGATCACACTTAAAAACATAGGTGTTATCGCTTCTGACTCCTCTTTTGTAAATCTACCTAAAACAAAATTAATGTTTTCATCTTTATTTTTTGCTTTTCCTATCCCACACTTTACTCTTACAAAATCTTGACCCAAATGCGAGATTATAGATTTTATTCCATTGTGACCACCAGCACTTCCATTCACTTTTACTCTTAATTTTCCCAGAGGTAAATCCATATCGTCATAAACTACCACCAAATCTTCTACTGGATTTATTTTATAAAATTTAACAACTTGAATTATTGAATTACCACTCAAATTCATATACGTTTGAGGTTTTAATAAAATAACTTTTTCTCCATTTATCATTTTTTCTGATAGTAATCCTTGAAATTTTTCTTTGAATGGATTAAATCCATTTTTCTTAGCAAAAACATCAACTATATCAAACCCAATATTATGTCTTGTTCCCTCGTACTCTTTTCCGGGATTTCCCAATCCAACTATTAATTTCATTTTTCCTCCTCAATATTAACTACAAAGAAAGAGAGAATCATAGATTCTCTCTTTCTAAAGGTTCTATTAGCAATTACCATCAAAATGATATTTTGCAAGTCCTCCTAGAGAAGTTTCTTTATACTCCTCCTTTAAGTCTCTTCCTGTCTCTCCCATAGTCTTTACAACTTGGTCAAAAGAAATACTATGTTTTCCATCTGTATATAAAGCATACTGTGCCGCATCCAAGGCTCTTACTGCCGCTGCTGCATTTCTCTCTATACAAGGAATTTGAACATACCCTCCAACTGGATCACACGTCAATCCTAGATGATGCTCTAACGCCATTTCAGCTGCGTACTCTATTTGCTCCAATGATCCACCTAGTATAAAACATGCCATTGCTGCTGCCATAGCACAAGCCGATCCAACTTCTGCTTGGCATCCACCCTCTGCTCCAGATATTGTAGCATTTTCTTTTATAATATTACCGATTAGTCCAGCTATAGCAAGACCTTTTAATACTTCTTCATTCGTTAAGTTATACTCCTCTTTTAAAGCATACATCAGTCCAGGAATTACCCCAGCAGCTCCACAAGTTGGGGCAGTAACAACTCTACCTCCCCCTCCATTCTCTTCTGACACAGCCAGTGTATAAGCAAAAATTCTTCCAACAAATCCACCTCTTGATTTATCATTTCTTGCTTTTCTGTAGAATGATTGAGCTCTTCTTTGTAATCTTATCGTTCCCGGTAAAATACCATTTTTAGAGAGTCCTGATTGAACAGACTCCTCTAATGCTGTTCTTATTTGATCTAAGAAGTACCAAATTGATTCCCCTTCACTTTCAGTGACAAACTCCCATAACTCTTTTTTATTTTTTTCACACCATGACATAATTTCAGCCATTGTTCCAAAAGAATAAACTTTTGATCCACCCTGTCTTTGTTGTCCTTCCTCCATTATAGTTCCTCCACCAACAGAGAATACTAACCAAGAATTTAACTCGTTTCCTTCATTATCTAAAGCAATAAACTTCATACCGTTAGTGTGATACGGATGAACATACTCTGGCATCCATACTATTTCCGTAGATTTTGGCTTTAACGTCTCTATTATTATAAAATCTGTTAAGTGCCCTTTCCCTGTTAATGCAAGTGACCCATATAATTCCACTCTAAAACTCGTTGCATTTGGGTTTTCTGCCTTAAATCTTTTTGCTGCTCTCTCTGGCCCCATTGTATGAGAGCTTGATGGTCCATTTCCAACCTTAAATAATTCTCTTAGTGAATCCATTTTTCCTCCTGAACTTTTAATTAAAAATTTTACTGTCTAATCTCTCCATTGTAGTTTTTAGCTATCAATTTCAAGATATTGTCAACAGTTATATTGATATCGCTTTCCTCAAGAGTTCCATCCTTCTTTCTTAAAATGATGCTTATAGCGACCGATTTCTTGTCAACCTCTATTTTCTCTCCTTGGTAAACGTCAAATATAGCAACGCTTTCAATTAGATTTGATGACTTCTTGATATCTTCTAACATCTTACCAACTAGTACATCTCTATCTAAAACAACTGCTAAGTCTCTAGTAACTTCAGGATATTTTACAATTCTCTCATACTTAACTTTTTTAGCTCTATAGTTTAATAGAGTAGTTAAATCAAGTTCAGCCACATATGTTCTTTCTCTTTTAATGTCCATATTTTCTGCTAACTCTGGATGAATCTCTCCAAAAGTTCCTATTTTAACTTTTCCTATTCTTATATCCGCACTTCTTCCCGGATGGAAGTTAATATCTTCTGATCTATCTAATTGGTATCTGTTTACTCCCATATACTCTAAAAATTTTTCAACAAATCCCTTTATAGTGTAGAAATCCATTGCTTCTGGCTTTGGATTCCACAATGTCTTAAAACTCTTTCCTGCAAGAGCTATTGAAGCTCTCAATGTTTCATTTGCCAATCCATCCTCTTTTGGAGTAAACACTCTAGATACTTCAAAGAATTTTAAGCCATTTTGATTTCTATTTAAGTTATCTCTTATATTTGTTAATAAGCTATAAATTAGCGTTGGTCTCATAATCACCATATCATCACTGATTGGATTTGTTATCTCTAAAACTGGTTCTGTTATTCCTAACATCTTTATTGCCTCTTTTGAAATAAAACTATAGTTTATTACTTCTTGTAGACCTAACTTTGCTAATATCTCCTTGGCCTCATCAACTATAACTGTCGTTGTATCTTTAACTCCAGGTCTTATATTTTCTTCTGGCATTTTGTTTTCTATGTTATCAAAACCATACATTCTTATTATCTCTTCATAAAGATCTGCTGTTCTAGTCAAATCTCCTCTATAAGATGGCGGTGTTGCTATTATTGTTGTCGAATTTAATGTTTTTATATTTATTCCTAGATTAGTTAGTATTTTTCCTACTACATCAATCTCTATATTTTTCCCCATAAACTTTCTTAATTTTTCAATATTTAAAGGAATCTCTATTTTTTCATATTTTTCAATATATTTATCAATATATCCCTCTAAAACTTCTCCACCTGTCAGTTGAGAAATTAAATCTGCTGCTCTTTCTAAAACTTCAGCAGTATTTTCTATATCTAATCCTCTTTCAAATCTATAAGAAGAATCACTTGATAACCCTAACTCTTTAGATGTTTTTCTTATATTTTCTGGAGTAAAGTATGCACATTCTAAGAAAATTTCAGTAGTTTCCTCTGTTACTTTACTTGATTCTCCACCCATTATTCCAGCTATTCCTAAAGGTTTTTCAGCATCTGCAATGACAAGTTCACCTTTATTTAACTCTCTTTCAACTCCATCTAGTGTTACTATTTTTTCACCATTTAAGGCTTTTCTCACAACTATTTTTCTGTCGTTGATTTTTGTCAAATCATAGGCATGTAGAGGTTGGTTACATTCAAATAGAATGTAATTTGTCGCATCCACAACATTGTTTATTGGTTTTAGTCCCATTGAAATCAATCTATTTTTTAACCACTCTGGCGACCCCTCTACCTTTATATTTCTTATAACCTTTCCTGAGAATCTTTTACATCTCTCTTTATCCTCTATTCTTACATCTATATGCCCCGTATTTATACTCTCTATAATTTTTTTAGATTCAAACTCAGGACATTTTATTTTTCTTCCATAGTAAGCTGCTATCTCCCTAGCTATTCCTATATAAGATAAACAATCTGGTCTATTAGGTGTTATTTCTAATTCAAAAATTACATCATTTAATTTTTTATAAACTCTGTATTCAACACCTAATGGTGCATCTTCTGGAAGAATTATAATTCCATTCCCATCATTTCCAAGTCCAAGTTCTACCTCAGAACAAAGCATTCCTTGGGACTCTATACCTCTTATTTTACTCTTTTTTATTTTGAAATCTCCAGGTAAAACCGCTCCAATGGTTGCTACAACAACTTTGTCTCCTAGCTTATGATTTGTAGCTCCACATACTATTTGTAGTTCCTCTTCAACACCTATATTAACTTTTAAAAGCGTTAATTTTTCAGCTTCAGGGTGTTTTTTATACTCTGTTATCTGTCCTATAACTACTTTTGCTAATTCTTTCCCTTGCTCTTCTACAGCTTCAACCTCTTGACCAATCATAGTCAAAGTGTTTTCTAGCTCTTTTATGTCCTCTTTTATATCGACATATTGCTTCAACCAATCCAATGAAATTAACATTATATGCCTCCACCTTCTATTTAAATTGCTTTAAGAACCTTACATCATTTTCAAAAAACGCTCTTAAATCATCAATACCATATCTTAACATTGCAATTCTCTCTATTCCCATTCCAAATGCAAATCCCGATACTTCTTCTGGGTCATATCCTACACCTTCTAAAACAGCTGGGTCAATCATTCCACATCCCATTATTTCTAACCAACCACTATGTTTACAAAGTCTACACCCTTCACCTTTACAAATTACACATTGAACATCCATTTCAGCACTTGGCTCTGTAAAAGGGAAAAAATGGGGTCTAAATCTAACTTTAGTTTCACCAAATACTCTCGTCACAAACTGTTCTAGCATAGCTTTTAAATTAGCAAAAGATACCTCTGGACCAACCATTAATCCTTCCATTTGATGAAACATTGGTGTATGAGATATATCATAATCATTTCTATACACTTTTCCCGGACAAACCATTCTAAAAGGTGGATGATTCTTTTCCATATATCTAGCTTGTACTGGTGATGTATGCGTTCTTAAAACCACATTTTCACTCATATAGAATGTGTCCTGTAAATCTCTTGATGGATGCGTTTCTGGAATGTTTAATGCCTCAAAATTATATGAAGTAAATTCTACTTCTGGTCCTTCAGCGACATCAAATCCCATCTCCACAAATATATTTTTTAAAAAATTCATAGTTTCTGTTATTGGATGTAATCCACCCGTAGAAACTTCTCTTCCTGGTAAAGAAATATCCAATGTTTCAGTTTCTAATTGTTCTTTTTTTACTTTATTTCTAATCTCTATTGTTTTCTCTTCTATTAAAGTTGTTATAATTGTTTTTACATCATTTACCATTTGTCCAAAAGCAGGTCTTTCCTCTGGTGATAACTCTCTCATAGACTTAGAAATTTCAGTGAACTCACCTTTTTTTCCTAAATATTTAATCCTAATTTCATCCATTTCTTGTAGTGTCACTGCTTTTTGGATACTTAAACCAGCTTCATCCTTTAAAGCATTCAGCTTATTTTTCATTTGTTTCCTCCTAAAACAAGGCTTTTTATTTTATCTCTTTATAACTAAAAATTAGCTCTTTATTTTCAATTAGCAATACCCCATACCTATTATCCTTTAAAGCTCCTGGATTAAAATATTTTATTCCATTCTTTTCTTCATAATAAGGAATATGAGTATGCCCAAAACAAACAGCATCTACATCATATTTTTCAGCTATCGCTTCCAAAGTATACATCTCTTTTTTTACGTTATAAAGGTGTCCATGCGTTATAAATATTTTTATTCCATCTATATCAAATATTTCATTATCATTAAATTTTCTATCAAAAATATCACAGTTTCCTCTAACAATATAAAACTTTATATCTGGAAAAGCAAAAGAACACTCTTCACCATCCCAGCTATAATCACCTGTCCATATTATTGCATCAGGTTTTTCATCTGATATTATATCATAAATTTTATTTGTGTTTCCATGGGAATCTGTAATTATTAATATTTTCATATTCATTCTATCCTATAAATATTGATGTTTGAGATTTTTCCATAATATTTAACCCTTTTTTTCCTGTAATTTTTTCAAAGAAATAACCCCTACTCAAATTTCCCATAATTAAAAGATCTAAGTTATCAATCTCCTTCAAGTACTCTTCTTTAGCTGTTTCTCCATCAAAATTTTTCCATTCTACAATTTTCCCTCTCTCTTTTAAATATTTTAACAGTGTATTGTCCTCTATTTTATATAACAAAGTCAACATTATAAAGTTTTTTATCTCTGGAAAAATATTTATAAAAGAAAACATACTTTTATTTATTTTTACACCATCATCACTTGAAATTCCAATTTTTTCTAGAGATGTTATAGCTTTTTCTCCTATCATAACAATGGGCTTAAAATGATTTTTTAGTACTGCCACCGCCGACTCCGATAGAGCTTCACCCTTTTCAAACATCAGTAAGTCTGCAAGTTTCATATAGTCTTTAATTATATCCCAAGGAAAGCCAAACTCCACATTTAATGTCGAATTTATTCCTCTTATTCTCAATTTTTCTTGTAAATGTTTAACCTCTTCCTCTTCAAAGGTATCCCTTTCTTGTGAAAAGGAATTATTACTTAAGTTTACTATCATTCCATCCATTGTTGCTGGTATAATCTCATCCCTTCTAACATCTTTCACATATAGTGGGACTATCTCGTATCCAAATTTCTCTTTAAAAAATATTGCACTGTCTATTAATACATTATTTTCTGTTCCTTCTCCAAATACAACTAAAACTTTTTTCATAATAATTCCTCCTCCTATAGATTTAAATTATTCTTGAGTTGATTCTTCTGATTCCTCTTCTTTAAAACTTGCTATCGATACAACTTTTTCCGATTCTGATTCATTTACTCTCATAATTTTTACACCTTGAGTTGCTCTTCCGATTATTGAAATTTGATCTACCGAAGTTCTTATAACAACTCCTGATGATGTTATTACCATTAGCTCCTCTTCATCTTTGACAGGTTTAACCGCTACAACTTCTCCATTCTTATCACTACATCTTATATTTATAACGCCTTTTCCACTTCTAGATTGTAATGGATACTCATCTACTCTTGTTCTTTTTCCATAACCATTTTCTGTTATAGTTAAAATAGTCTCATTTGCTACATCATCTATCAGTAGTGCCGATATAACTTTATCCTTAGCTCTAAGAGATATCCCTTTCACTCCACTCGTATCTCTTCCAGTTGCTCTTACATCATCTTTTGAGAATCTGATTGAATGTCCTAATTTTGTTGCTAAGAAAACCTGTTCTTTTGAATCGATTGGCAAGATTCCAACAAATATTATGTCATCTCCATCTCTTAGTTTAATCGCTTTTAATCCAGCAGTATTTATATTTTTGTACTCACTTAGATTTGTTTTTTTAACCATTCCATCTCTAGTTACAAATACAAGCTCTTTGTCTTCATTAAATTCTCTTATTTTTATTATTTCTCTAACTTTTTCATCTTCCTTTAATTTGATTAAGTTTCCTATTAATCTTCCTCTAGCTTGTTTTGAAGATTCTGGTATCTGATAAACTTTCAAATGGAACACTCTTCCTTTATCTGTGAAAACCATCATTGTATCTAAGTTTGACATAACTTCCATTCTTTCAACAAAGTCATCTTCTATAGTATTTTGAGTTGAAACGCCTTTTCCACCTCTTTTTTGAGCTTTATATTTATCTAGCTCCATTCTCTTTACATACCCTCTATTTGTTATAGTTACAAGAACACTATCATCTTTTATTAAATCTTCTGGTCTTATCTCTAATCTCTCTTTTTCAATTGTTGTTCTTCTAGGGTCATCATATCTATTTTTTATATCGTTTAACTCTTCTTTTATAATTTCATAAACTTTATCATCATCCGCTAAAATCTTATTCAATTCTATTATTAAAGTCTTTAGCTCCTCGTGTTCTTTGTCAATCTTGTCTCTTTCAAGTCCTGTTAACCTTTGTAATCTCATATCTAGTATCGCTTTTGCTTGTTCATCACTGAATCCGTATTTATCAATCAAAGCTACCCTAGCCTCGTTACCGTCAGCCGAACCTCTAACTATTTCAATTACTCTATCAATATTTTCAAGAGCTATTATAAATCCTTTCAAAATATGGGCTCTTTTTTCAGCTTTATTCAAATTGAATTTTGTTCTTCTAGTTATAACTTCAAATCTATGTTTTAAATATTCATCCAAAATCTCTTTTAAATTTAATACTCTTGGAACATTATTTACCAACGCTAACATAATTATTCCAAACGTCGTTTGAAGCTCTGTATATTTATATAGTGAGTTTAGAACTAATTCAGCTTCTTCGCCTTTTTTTAACTCTATCACTACTCTGATACCATCTCTATCAGATTCATCTCTTAAATCCGATATTCCAACTATCTTTTTTTCTTTCACCAAATTTGCTATTTTTTCAATTAAAGCGGCTTTGTTTAACTGATAGGGAATCTCTTTTATTATTAAACTTTCTCTACCATTTTTTCCCTCTTCTATTTCAATTTTTCCTCTGACTCTAACTCTTCCTCTTCCAGTTGTATATGCGTCATAAATTCCTGCTTCTCCATCAATTATTGCCCCAGTTGGGAAGTCTGGTCCTTTTATATACTCCATCAATTGTACTGGCGTAATATCTTTATTATCTATTAGAGCTAAGATTCCATCCACAACCTCACCTAAATTATGAGGTGGAATGTTAGTCGCCATTCCTACTGCAATTCCAGTAGCTCCATTTAATAAAAGGTTTGGAAGCTTTGCTGGTAGCACGATAGGTTCATCCAACGAGTCATCAAAGTTTTTTCTAAAATCTATCGTATCTTTATCAATATCCTCTAGTAATTCATTACTTATTTTTGACATTCTAGCTTCCGTATATCTCATTGCTGCAGCCGAATCCCCATCAATAGATCCAAAGTTTCCATGTCCATCTACAAGCTCATATCTATACGCAAAATTTTGAGCCATTCTAACCATTGTATTGTAAACTGCAGAATCTCCATGTGGATGATATTTTCCTAAAACTTCTCCAACTATTCTTGCTGACTTTTTATATGGTTTATCACTTGTCATCCCCATTTCATTCATAGCAAATAAAATTCTTCTATGCACTGGCTTCAATCCGTCTCTTACATCTGGTAATGCTCTACTAACTATTACACTCATAGAGTAATCTAGATAGGACTGCTTCAACTCTTCCTCTATATATCTATTATTCATATTAGACATTCTTTATTCCTCCTAGAACATTATTTTTATTATTGTACCTATACATTTATATATCCAGATTTTTTACAAACTCTGCATGTTCTTCTATAAACTCTCTTCTAGGTTCTACTTTATCTCCCATCAGTTTATCAAATAGTATATCTGCTTCTCTTGCATCATCAATTGTAACTTTCAATAGAGTTCTTGTGTCTGGATCCATAGTTGTTTCCCAAAGTTGTCCAGGATTCATCTCTCCTAATCCTTTATATCTTTGAAGAGTATATCTTTTATCTTCACCTTCAAGCCCAGCTATAATTTCTTTTAACTGTCTATCAGTATATGCGTACGATATTGTTCTACCCTGTGTTATCTTAAATAGTGGCGGTTGAGCTATAAATACATTTCCATTGTGAATTAAGTCTACCATATATCTATAAAGGAACGTCAATATTAAAGTTCTTATGTGAGCTCCATCCACGTCCGCGTCTGTCATTATTATTATCTTACCATACCTTCTTTTTTCAATGTTAAAATTATCTCCGATACTAGTTCCAAAAGCTGTAACCATTGCTCTTATCTCTGCATTTTCTAGAGCCTTATGTAACCCTGCTTTCTCCACATTCAATATTTTACCTCTCAGTGGTAAAATAGCTTGAAATGATCTATCTCTACCTTGTTTTGCCGACCCTCCTGCCGAATCTCCCTCAACTATATAAACTTCGCATTCATCTGGGTTTTTTGAAGAACAATCTGCTAATTTTCCAGGCAATGATCCAATATCTAAAGCTGATTTTCTAAGTACTAATTCTCTTGCTCTTTGAGCTGCTTCTCTCGCTCTTTTTGAATTTAATATTTTTTCAACTATAACTTTTAAATCATTAGGTGCATCTTCTAAGTACATCTTTATCTGAGCTCCCGCTACAGTAGAAACAATTCCCGTTACTTCACTATTCCCTAATTTTGTCTTAGTTTGACCTTCAAATTGTGGTTGAGGTACTTTAACTGAAACAATTGCCGTTAAACCCTCTCTAATATCTGACCCTTGAAGTTTTCCATCTTTATCTTTCAAAAGTCCCGTAGTTTTTCCTAAATCATTTATTACCCTTGTCAGTGCTGTTCTAAATCCACTTACGTGAGTTCCACCTTCATGGGTATTTATATTATTAACAAACGAATAAATTGTCTCTCTTTGATTTGTGTTATATGTCATCGCTATTTCCACAGAAACATTGTCAACTTCTCCACTCATATAAAAAGGAGTTTTAATTATCGGTGTACTATCTTTCTCAATCTCTTTTATATAATCTAAAATTCCACCTTCAAACTCTAAACTTACAACTTTTGCAGGCTCTTTTCTTAAATCAGATAAAACTATAGTAAGTCCCTTATTCAAATAAGCTAACTCTCTCAATCTTGTTTCTAGTATTGAAAAACTATACACTAATGTCTCAAAGATTTCATAGTCCGCTTTAAATCTAACTGTAGTTCCGCTATCCTCTGCAACTCCAATTTCTGCTACATCTTTTTCCGGTACTCCTCTATTGTATTTTTGATAGTAAACTTTACCTGCTTTTTTTACTATAACCTCTGTCCATTCAGAAAGAGCATTCACTACAGAAACTCCTACTCCGTGCAATCCTCCTGAAACTTTATAGTTATTATTTTCAAATTTTCCTCCTGCATGAAGAACTGTTAACACTATCTCTAAAGCTGATTTTCCATACTTAGGATGTATATCAACTGGAATTCCTCTTCCATTATCCACAACTTCTATTATGTTATCTGGTAATATCGATACCTCTATTTTTGTTGCATATCCTGCTAACGCTTCATCTACTGAGTTATCTACAATCTCCCACACCAAATGATGCAGACCTCTTTCTGAAGTTGTTCCTATATACATTCCAGGTCTTTTTCTTACAGCTTCTAATCCTTCTAAAACTGTAATATTTTCTGCTTGATAATTATTTGTTGTCATCTCTATCCTCCAATATCTTATCTACAACATTTTTTAAAGAACACGGTTTACAAGTATCCCCTTCTCCAAAAAACATCATTCCACAAATATCACATTTTTTATAGCCTTTCAATCTCAAGGCATCTTCTCGCTCTTTTGCTCGTTTTTTTAAAACTTCTATTTTTTTTTCTAAAGTTAAATCCTTAAGCTCCGAAATAAAACTCTCTTTTTTCTCCTCATCAGTTTTTTTATCTATATACTCTACATAGTTACAACTTTGAACTTTTGAAATTTTAAATCTAATATCTTTTACATAATCTTTTTTCAAAATTTCTTGAACTTTTTTTAAATATTTATTTTTATTCATAGACATATGGTGAAGGTAGATGCTATCCTCAACCAATACATACAGAATCCCCTCTTTTATCCAAAAAGGTTCGCTTTTTTTAGAAAGTTTCCCAACAATATCTCTCCAATGCCCTCTTACTATACCTTCTTTTAACTTTCTACTTTTTACAATAGCTTCTTCCACTACCTCACTTACATTCATAATGTCCATCTTGAATCTCCCCTTTATCAATTCTAAAGTTTTTAGATTCTATATTTAAGTCAGTTGTTGAACTAATGAAAACCTGTAACTCTCTTTTTTTTAAGTAATTTATAATACTCTCTTTTCTTACGGAATCAAAATATGATGATATATCATCTATTAAAAAAATTGGTGTTTCTCTTTTTTCCTTTATTACCATGTCTATTTCGGAAAGTTTTAAAGAAAAAATTATTGATTTTTTTTCTCCTTGGGACGAATATGATTTAGCCTCTTTTCCATTCAAAAGAAATTTAAAATCATCTCTTTGTGGTCCTACTAAAGAATACCCATAACGAATCTCTTGATATTTTAGTTCCTGTATTTTAAACTTTATTTTCTCTTCCAAATCCAATAATGCTAAACCTTTAACCTCTCCGAGAAAGCTTTCATACTTCAAATTTAGCTCTTTTTTATCATCAAAAAGTTTTCGATAATTTAGATTTAATATTATAGAGATATTTTTTACATATTCGATCCTTTTTAAAATCACCTTGGCTGCCAATTTAATAAATTCTTCCTCATAAATCAGGAACATCTCATCTTTTACATTTTTTTCCTTTAAGTATTTATTTCTTATCTTCAAAAGCTTATTGTAATCTTTTAAATTTTTAAAATATTCATAATTGCTCTGAGCGATCTCTCCATCAAAAAATGCTCTTCTAAAACTTGGGCTCCCTACTATTAACTCTATATCTTCTGGGATAAATGTCACAACATTTACCTTCCCGTAAAACTCATCAAAAGGGGTTTTTTTTCCATTATATTTGTACTCCTTATGTTTTTTATCAATCTTAACACTCAAAGTTTTTTCAGAAACTAAATCTCTGTAAGATATATAACTTCCCATTTTCTCTTTTGTATATTTTATCAACTCTATATTTTTTGAGGTTCTAAAGCTTTTTCCAGTAGCACTAAAATAAATAGCTTCCAGTATACTTGTTTTTCCTTGACCATTTTTTCCAAAAAATAGATTAAATCTTGAAGAAAATTGTATATTTCCATCTTCCAAATTTCTAAAGTTTATATAATTCATTTCAAGAATTTTCAATGTTTACTTCACCCCAAAGCTATAATAGATTTAAGCTACTACAAAAACCAATCCTAAAAATTCAACCTTATCCTCTGGATAAAGCTTTCTTCCACGTCTCTCTTCAACCTCTCCATTAACCTTTACTTGAGCGTCTAAAATAAGCTCTTTAGCTTGACCTCCAGTGCCAATTTCACCAGTAAATTTAAGAAATTGATCCAATTTAATAAATTCTGTAGAAATTTTTATCTTCTGCATCTTTACCTCCTAAAATATTTTTAGCCTATTATACATTTTACCATAAAACTAACTTTATTTCTATAAGATTTCTCATGGTTTCATGAGGGTTTATCTATAAAAAATAATCTTTTTATATTTTTTTATTATTTTTCAATATAAATACATATAGTTTAATTATAACTCTTTTTTCTAAAAAAATTTTCCTTTTTTTACTATTTCTTAAAGAAAAAACCTTTTATTTTACTACAATAAAAAAGTGTACATTTTATTTTTTTGTATGTTATTTTTCTAACTTTTAGTTTCTATTTTGTTGATTTTGTTATATTTATAAATCAAAAAAAATATAATTTTCAATTTTATTTTCATGTATATACATATATTTTTTTTACTAGGTAAATTGTCCTATGTATATTATACGTTTTAGAATATAATTAACGAGATAAAAAAATTTTGATAACAATATCAAAATAATATAAATATTTGTAGAGGAGCTGGTAATGTGTCTATACTGAGAAGTATATTCGGAATTTTTGTAATTTTATTTTTAGGTTATCTTCTATCTTATGATAGGAAAAATATTAAATGGCGAACTATCATAGCTGGTTTTGCACTGCAATTTGGTTTTGCTTTTGTGGTCATGAAAACATCTGGTGGAGCTTATATTCTTGAATCCATTTCCAATGCTTTTAACAAAGTTATTGCTCAAGCTAATGAAGGAATACAATTTGTTTTCGGAGGCTTGTACACTCCTGGAACTAATATTGCGTTTGTTTTTGCCTTTAATGTTCTACCTCTTATTGTTTTCTTTGGTGCTTTAATATCTGTACTGTATCATCTAGGAATTATGCAACTAGTTATCAAGTATATCGGTGGTGGAATCTCAAAACTTTTAGGAACTAAAGATGCTGAATCTATTTCTGCTGCTGCAAATATTTTTTTGGGACAAACTGAAGCCCCATTAGTTATTAAACCTTATATTGCTAACTTAAGTAGATCGCAACTCTTTGCAGTATTAACTTGTGGTGTTGCATCTGTTTCAGGTTCAACTTTAGCTGCTTATGCTGCTCTTGGTGTTCCAATGAAATATTTAATTGCAGGATCTTTCATGGCTGCACCCAGTGGCTTAGTTTTTGCCAAATTAATTATGCCTGAAACTCAAGCCGACTCAGAAGATGAAAGAATTGAATTTACAAAAAGTGATTCTGTAAATGTTATCGAAGCTGCTGCAAAGGGTACTATTGACGGTATGAATATCGCTCTTGTAATAGGAGCTATCTTAATATCCTTTATTGCTTTAGTATCTTTAGTAAATATGATTTTAGGTGGAATTGGAGATTTATTTGGAATACAATTAACTCTTCAAATAATTTTAGGTTACATTTTTGCTCCTATAACTTACGCTATGGGAATTCCTTGGCATGAGGCTATCTATACAGGAAGTTTATTAGGGCAAAAGATGGTTCTTAATGAATTTGTTGCTTATGTAGATTTTACAAAAAATATAGCTGAACTTTCCGAAAAAACAATAGCTATCATGAGTTTTGCTTTACTTGGTTTTGCCAATGTTGCTTCTTTAGGGCTTCAAATTGGAGCTTTAGGCGCTATAGCTCCTAATAGAAGGAGTGAAATTGCTCAGGTAGGTATGAGAGCTGTTTTAGCAGGTTTCCTAGCTTCTCTTTTAAACGGAGTTATAGCTGGAGTATTTTTCTAAAAACTATATGTCACTTAAAAAAGATAAGAAATTTTCTTATCTTTTTTTACTATATATTTTTAATTTTTTTATTAACTATTGTTTTTTTAAATTTTATATTATATACTCGTACAAACAAAAATAATTAACTTAGGAGGAAAAAAATGAAGAAAAAAATCAGAATACCTGATACATACGTCATTATCTTTTTTGTAGTTGTCTTTGCTGCAATACTTACTTATCTTATTCCTGTTGGTAGCTTTACCATGGATAAGATTCAATATGCTACCGAAGCCGGTATGAAAACTAGAACAGTCCCTGTTCCAGGAAGTTTTAAATATGCATTGAACGACTTAGGTGAACCACTTACTAAAGGAATTCCGCTATTCGCTGCTGGAGGCGATATGAGTGTCACTAACTACATCTTTGAAGGTCTTGTTAGTGGAGATAAATGGGGAACTGCCGTTGGTATAATTGCATTTATACTTATTACTGGTGGAGCTTTTGGTATTATTTTAAAAACTAAAGCTGTAGAAGCTGGAATATTAGATATGATTAAGAAAACTAAAGGATCTGAAGTGCTATTGATTCCTGTTGTTTTCTTCCTATTTTCTTTGGGTGGAGCAGTATTTGGAATGGGAGAGGAAGCAATTCCTTTTGCTATGATACTTATACCTATAGTTGTTGGGATGGGATATGATTCTATCACCGGTGTCTTTATGTGCTACATCTCAACTCAAATTGGATTTGCTACATCTTGGATGAACCCTTTTAGCGTAGCTATCGCACAAGGAGTTGCAGGGGTACCGGTTCTTTCTGGAGCTATGTTTAGAATCGTTATGTGGATATTCTTTACAGCTTTTGGAATTATCTATACTATGAACTATGCAAAAAAAATTAAAGCAAATCCTGAACTATCTATCTCTTATGAAACAGATAAATTCTTTAGAGAAGATTTTAAAGCTGATGAAGCTGACGATTTAGAATTTAAGTTTGGACATAAACTTATATTCTTAACAATATTTTTAGGTATGTCATGGATTGTATGGGGAGTTGTTTTTCACGGATATTATTTACCTGAAATAGCTGCACAGTTTACTATCATGGGTATTGTATCTGGAATTATTGGAGTTATATTTAAATTAAATAATATGACTGTCAACGATATCGCTATCTCTTTTAGAAAAGGAGCAGAAGATTTAATCGGAGCAGCTCTAGTAGTTGGAATGGCAAAAGGTATAGTTTTAGTTCTAGGGGGTATAGATGCCGGAACTCCTACAGTTTTAAATACAATACTTAATTCAGTAGCAGGAATATTGAGTGGACTACACGCCTCTGTCTCTGCAGTCGCAATGTACTTCTTCCAGTCTGTATTTAACTTTTTTGTTGTGTCAGGTTCTGGACAAGCTGCTTTAACAATGCCGATTATGGCACCACTTGCGGATTTAGTTAGTGTTCCAAGGCAAGTTGCTGTATTAGCTTTTCAACTTGGAGATGGATTTACAAATATGATTGTACCAACATCTGGTATTTTGATGGCTATTTTAGGAATTTCGAAAGTTGAATGGGGAGTTTGGGCAAAACAGCAGATAAAATTCCAAGGAATTTTATTTATACTTGGATGCGTGTTTATTGTCATAGGTGTTTTAATTAATTTTCAATAGTTATAAAAGGATAGGACATATTGTTCTATCCTAATTTTTTATCTATCTTTTGTAAATAAAAAATAAAAAAAAGATGTATCTCTACATCTTTAAAAATCTTTTAATGGCGGGAGTGACGAGGGTCGAACTCGCGACCTCATGCGTGACAGGCATGCGCTCTAACCAACTGAGCTACACCCCCATTTATGGTGGAAACAACTGGACTTGAACCAGTGACCCCCTGCTTGTAAGGCAGGTGCTCTCCCAACTGAGCTATGCTTCCTTATAGATTTTTTAGTGGTGCCCAGAGGCGGAATCGAACCACCGACACGGGGATTTTCAGTCCCCTGCTCTACCGACTGAGCTATCTGGGCATATCTTTGTAACTTTATTGTAGGCACCTTTATGGCGGAAGGTCAGAGACTCGAACTCTGAAGTCTTGCGACGCCGGTTTTCAAGACCGGTTCCTTACCAATTAGGATAACCTTCCATAATTAATGGTACCCCGTAGGGGAATCGAACCCCTGTTTATAGAGTGAAAATCTATTGTCCTTACCACTGAACGAACGGGGCAAGTGAGTGGTGGATCCAGCTGGAGTCGAACCAGCGACCACTCGGTTATGAGCCGAGTGCTCTAACCAACTGAGCTATGGATCCGTTAATGGCGTGTCTGAAGAGATTCGAACTCCTGACCCACGCCTTAGAAGGGCGTTGCTCTATCCAGCTGAGCTACAGAC
>CAKOHT010000015.1 GCA_934085975.1 uncultured Cetobacterium sp. | reverse complement strand
GCCCCGTTCGTTCAGTGGTAAGGACAATAGATTTTCACTCTATAAACAGGGGTTCGATTCCCCTACGGGGTACCATTTGGAAGCATAGCTCAGTTGGGAGAGCACCTGCCTTACAAGCAGGGGGTCACTGGTTCAAGTCCAGTTGTTTCCACCATAAATGGGGGTGTAGCTCAGTTGGTTAGAGCGCATGCCTGTCACGCATGAGGTCGCGAGTTCGACCCTCGTCACTCCCGCCATTAATTTTTTATAAAGTAAATAGATGCCGCTTTAGCTCATCTGGTAGAGCAACTGACTTGTAATCAGTAGGTGATTGGTTCGACTCCGATAAGCGGCACCACTGCGAGGGTGGCGGAATTGGCAGACGCACCAGACTTAGGATCTGGCGTTTCGACGTGAGGGTTCAAGTCCCTCCTCTCGCACCACTTTATGATAGATAACAGTAGACTTCTAAAGGAGTCTACTTTTTTTATACCCAAATCTTAATTGCTTGAAAACTATATGGCTCTATGGTACAATAATATGAAAAAAGTTTAATGAAAAGGTGCTCGAATGAAAAAAATAAAATGGTTATTTAATTTTAGATATGTATATATAATTTCATTGATTTACTTTTTTTTAGGATATTTTTATCCTAATTTTTTACAAGTAAACAATATATATCTATATATAGAAGAGTATTTTGGAATATATGAAAAATTGCTGTGGATATTTTTAGTTGGATATGGATTTTCAATGTTTATGAAAAATCCAAATAAAAGGGTTATTTTAAAAACAAGATTATGTTTTATGATTATTTTAGGAATAGCTATAGGATATCTTTATTTATTGGATAGTTTGAAGGAACAGGTTGAAAGGTCAGCAGATTTGGTTCAGCAATTTATTATTCAAATGGGGTTACTGAATATAAATTTAGGATATATTGAACTATATACATTTTTGGAAATTTTTTCTAGAGTGCGAACTGATGTATTTGTAGGGAGCTTAATTTTTGTAATTTTTCTTTCAGTGATTATAATATGTGGAAAGATGATAAGAAAATTGATTGTATCAGTTATCAATTTTTTCAGAGCTCAAATTTTTAGAATTAAAGAGAAAAGAAGAATGAAAGAAGAGATGATTCGACTGGAAAAACAAGCCAAATTGGAAAAAGAGATATATGATGAAATATGTAATATTCAAAAAATTTATCAAGAAAAAGACCGCTTAGAACTAGAAAGTGAAGAGTTTAATCAAGAGGAAACTTTAGAAACTGATTTAATTTTACAATTACAAGAGAATATTTTTCGAGATATAGAAGAGAATATAGAAAGTATGACTGTAAGAATTGAAGATAGTAGAGTAGATGATGTGGAAAGGACAGATGAAAAAGATGATATTGGCATCAAAATCTCCGAGAAGGAAAGAGATATTAGCACAACTGGGATTTCAATTACAAATTGAAAGCAAAGATGTTGAGGAAATAAGCGATAAAATAGATATTGTAGAACAGATAGAAGAAATTTCATTAAAAAAAGTTATGGCGGTGGCTGTAGAAAATCCAAAAGAGTTTGTTGTGGGAGCTGATACAGTTGTTGTAATAGATGGGAAAGTTTTGGGAAAGCCTAAAGATAAAGAAGATGCAAAAAAAATGCTGAAATCTCTTTCTGGAAGGAGTCATGAGGTGATAACAGCGTATACACTGATAAATTTAGAAAAAAATATAGAGATAACTGAATCTGTAAAAAGTGTGGTTTATTTTAAACAGATAAGTGATAAAGAAATAGAATGGTATATAAAGAGCGAAGAAGCAATGGATAAGGCTGGAGCGTATGGAATTCAAGGATTAGGATCAATTTTTGTGGATAAAATAGATGGAGATTTCTTTGCGATTATGGGGTTTCCAATAAATCATTTTATAAAAACTTTAAACGTTTTAAAAATACCAATAGAAAGTTTAGATAAAATATAAATTAAGTTAAGGAGTGTTATGATGAAAAAAATATTTGGAAAAGTTTTAGGTATATTTTCGGATGATTTAGGAATAGATTTAGGAACTTCAAATACATTGATATGTATAAAAAATAAGGGTATTATAATGAATGCGCCATCAGTTGTAGCAATAAATACAAAGACAAAAGAGATTTTTGAGGTGGGAGATAAAGCTAAACAGATGATTGGAAGAACTCCGCACACAGTAGAAGCTATAAGACCATTAAAAAATGGAGTTATAGCAGATTATGAGATAACAGAAAAAATGTTAAGAGAATTCTATAAAATAGTGAATAAGGGAAAAAGTTTATCTAGTCCAAGAGTTATTATATGTGTTCCAGCTGGAGTGACACAGGTAGAAAAGAGAGCGGTTATGGATGTAACAAGAGAGGCAGGAGCAAGGGAAGCTTATTTAATAGAAGAGCCTATGGCTGCAGCGATTGGAATTGGATTGAATATATTTGAGCCCGAAGGAAATATGGTTGTCGATATAGGTGGTGGAACTACTGAAATCGGAGTTATATCTTTGGCGGGAATAGTGAAGACATCATCTTTAAAAATAGCGGGAGATAAATTTGACTCTCTAATTATAGACTATATTAGACAAAAGCATAATCTATTTATAGGGGAAAAGACAGCTGAAGAGATAAAAATTGCTGTTGGAGCAGTAACAGATTTAGAAGAGGATATTTTCACTGAAATAAGCGGAAGGAATGCACTGAGCGGACTTCCTAAAAATGTGAAAGTTTATTCATCTGAAATAGCTGAAGCATTGGAAGAAGCGGTAGTTTTAATAATAGAGGAGATGAAGGGTATTCTTGAAAAAACTCCACCGGAGCTATCGTCTGATATAAAAAGAAAAGGGATTCATTTGGCTGGCGGGGGAGCTTTATTGAGAGGAATTGATAAAAGAATAGCTGAAAGTTTAAACTTAGAAGTCACTGTTGCGGAAGATCCTTTAAATGCAGTTGTAAATGGGATTCAACAACTTTTAAAAGAGTTTGATAAATATAAGAAAGTTTTAATTTCTCCTGAAAGTGACTATTAAGAAGAGGCGCTATGAAGAGAATAATATTATTAATTTTATTTATATCTTCAATATTGAGAGCGAACTATCTCATCACAAATGGTGAGATAGCTCTTTTTTATGATGGCAAAAATAATATTTTAACAAATATACAGGCTAAAGAGTTTAGTAAGGATATATTATCAAATTTACAAATATTATTGGTAAAAGATTATAAAATATATAGAGCAAGAGACTATTATACGGAGACAAAATTTATAAATGGTAAAAATATTTTTTATATGAAATATAATATAAATAATAATGTGGTCGAATCCTATATAGTTTTATCTAATGAAAATAAAAATAGTATGCTTATATATACCAATTTGAATGGAGTTGAATGGGATAAACCCTACAAGTTAATCTATAAATTTTCTCCTTTAATTTTGGAGGGAAATATTGAAAGCAGAGATGAATACTACAAATATGATATGTTAAATTTTTCTAAGAGTGAAAGAACTCATGTTTTTGTGGCAACTGAAAAAGATTTTGAAAATTTTAAAGTAAGATTATTGGAAACAACTTTGTTGAAGGGACTAAATGAACGGATATATATAGCGAAGGATATTGAAAATAAAAAAGATGATTTTTTAGAAATAGTGTTCAGTAGGAAAAAACCAGAGTTTTCAAATTTTTCTTTTAAGGAAATTATAGATAGAGAGGAGAAATTTTGGAAGAATTTTAATAAAAAATATTATTATTTAAGAGAAAATGTTATTAATCAAATAAAAAAATTTTATTTGGTGTCTTTTGGAGTTCAAAAAAACTTAAATATGAGCATGAGTAGAGCGAAGTATCTGGAGCAATTGAAGATTATATATCTAGGTGCTATATTAAATAAAGAAAATTTGATTCCGGAGTTTAATTTTGATAGAAGTGATAGTATCCAAAATATGTTTACATACTATTATTACATGAGATTATCTAGTATAAAGGGGAATATGGATGCTAAAAGGCTAATAGAAAATAATTTAGAAAAAGTGAAAAAGGATATTCAGGAGTCTTATAAAAGTATAATAAATAAAGAGGGCGATTGGTTGGACAATAGTCTTATATTCTATAATTTTTTGTCGGAAATGGAAAAAATAGAAATAGATGAATCACTACTCAATGAAATACAGTTAATGAAAGAGGATATAAGTAGGAAAACAAAAAAAGAGATAGTAAACTCTTTTGGGATTATAAAAAATAATGATTATATAAAATATTTAACTATTCTTTCTCAAGAAAATCAAGTAAAAAATATAAATGAGTTATTAAAAGGCACAAATAATTTGATTGGATTATTGAAAAAAGATGATACTATAGATAGTGGGGCAAACTTAAGTTTAGCAATATTATTATATAAAAATAATTATTTAGTAGAAAGTGATAAAATATTTTATAGTATAGATTATTTTATCAATAACGAAGAGAAATACGATAAGATAGATTTAGAAGAGTTATATTTGTATTTTATAAATATTCAATACAGGGGATTAATATGATTAATAAAGAAACAATTGGAATGAAAGAGCAGGTAGAATCGATACTTTTATTGGGTGGAGATGAAATAAAAATAAGAGATTTGTGTAAATTTTTTTCTATGCCAGTAGAGAAAATTTTACAAATTTTAGAGGAGTTAAAAAAGGAACGATTTGACACAGGAATAAATATCGAAATAGACCAAGAAATTGTATATTTAATAACAAATCCCAGATGTGGAGAAATTGTCAATCTGTATTTTAAACAAGATATAAAGCCTAAAAAGTTATCGAATGCAGCTTTGGAAACACTGTCGATAATAGCTTATCGTCAGCCGATAACTAAAAGTGAAATAGAAGCAGTACGAGGTGTTTCTACAGACAGAGTGATACAAACTTTAGAGGAAAGAAAATTTATAAGAATATGTGGAAAAAAAGAAACTACAGGAAGACCTAATCTGTATGAGATAACAGATAAGTTTTTAGGGTACTTAGGAATTTCGGCGGTAGAAGAGCTACCACAATATGAAGATATGAAGGAGAAATTAAATGGAAGCAATGAGAATAAATAAGTACCTAGCCCAAAGTGGTTATGCCTCAAGAAGAGAGATAGATAAACTTATTGAAAATGGTGATATAAAAGTTAACGGAGAGAATGTTGTACCGGGACAAAAAGTTACAGATAAAGATAAAATCTATATAAAAGGGCAATTGTTTGAAAAACCGAAATCTGAAAATAAGGTCTATTTTTTATTGAATAAGCCAAAAGGAGTTTTGAGTGCTTCAAAAGATGATAGAGGTAGAAAGACAGTTGTTGATTTAATAGACACAAAAGAGAGACTTTATCCGATAGGAAGACTGGACTCAGATACAGAGGGAGCTATAATTTTGACAAATGATGGGGATATTTTCAATAAAGTTATACATCCAAAAGGAGAGATTTATAAAGAATATTTTGCTATTGTAAAGGGAGAGATAAGAGATAAAGATCTTTCGAGATTAGCAAGAGGTATAAACTTAGAGGATGGGATAACTCTTCCTGCTAAAACTAAGATATTAAAAAGAGCTCAAGGGAGAAGCGAAGTTATAATAGCTATTAGAGAGGGAAAAAATCGTCAAGTTAGAAGAATGTTTGATGCAGTAAAACATCCGGTGGTGTATTTAAGAAGAGAAGCGATTGGGAAGATCAATTTGGGAGATTTAGAGTTAGGAAAATATAGAAAATTAACATCACAGGAGATAAATTATTTAAAATCATTATAGAATAATAGGAGGAAGATAGATGTCTTTAACAAGAGAAGAGGTTCTAAATGTTGCTAAATTAGCGAGATTGGAGTTCAATGAAGAGGAAATTATAAGATTCCAAGCAGATTTGAATAATATATTGGAATATATAGATATTTTAGGAGAGATAGATACTGACAATGTTGAACCATTGGTACAGATTCATGAAACTGGAGTTAAATTGAGAGAGGATAGCGTAAGAGAATCTTTAACTGTTCAGGAGGCCATGAAAAACGCACCTGCTTCAGAGGACGGAGCACTAATAGTACCCAAAGTGGTTGGAGATTAAATTTAAAAGGAGGATTTTTCTGTGAAGAAGATATACGAATTGACAGCTTTTGAAATAAAGGAAAAAATACTGAATAGAGAGCTAACATCTGAAGAGGTTGTTAGAGCTATTTTTGATAGAATAGAAGAAACAGATGATGAGATTGGAAGTTTTGTGTCTCTTAGAAAAGAGAAGGCAATAGAAGAGGCAAAAATAGTAGATAGTAAAATAAAGAATGGAGAAGTGGTTGGAGCACTAGCAGGTATTCCAGTGGCGATAAAGGATAATATGGTATCAATGGGGGAACCATCCCAGTCAGCTTCTAAAATATTAGAAGGGTATGAGGGAATATATGATGCTACAGTTGTAAAAAAATTAAAAGATGCGGATGCAATAATAATTGGAAAAACAAATATGGATGAATTTGCTATGGGATCAACAACAACAACATCTGTATATGAAAAAATAACTAAAAATCCTTGGGATTTAGAGAGAGTTCCAGGAGGAAGTAGTGGAGGAGGAGCAACTTCAGTTGCTGCAAATCAATGTTATATATCTTTGGGATCAGATACAGGTGGGAGTATAAGACAACCAGCATCATTTTGTGGAGTGGTAGGATTAAAACCGACCTATGGAAGGGTATCTAGATATGGACTTATGGCATTTGCTTCATCTTTAGATCAAATAGGTCCGTTCGCCAAGACAGTTAAAGATGTAGCGTTAGCTTTAAATACGCTGGCAGGCATGGATGATTATGATTCTACGGTTGAAGAGGTAGAGGTTCCAAATTACTTAGATTATTTAACTGGAGATATAAAAGGAATGAAGATTGGTGTGCCGAAAGAATACTTCATAGAGGGACTAAATCCAGGGGTAAAAAGGGTTGTGGATGAAGCTTTAGAAACTTTCAAATCTTTAGGTGCAGAGATAGTAGAGATATCTTTACCACATACAAAGTATGCAGCACCAACATACTATGTCTTGGCTCCAGCAGAAGCTAGTTCAAATTTAGCTAGATTTGATGGTGTTAGGTATGGACGTAGAACTAAGAATGCTTTGAATATAGATGAACTATACGTAAAGTCAAGAAGCGAAGGATTTGGAGACGAGGTAAAAAGAAGGATTATGATAGGAACATACGTATTAAGTGCAGGATTTTTTGATGCCTACTTCAAAAAAGCTCAAAAAGTTAGAAGATTGATAAAAAATGATTTCGATAGAGCTTTTGAAAAAGTTGATATTATATTCACTCCTGTGACACCGGGACCTGCTTTTAGATTGGATGATAAAAAGACTCCAGTAGAACTATATTTAGAGGATATCTTTACAATACCGGCAAATTTGGCAGGAATACCGGGTATTTCGATACCAGCTGGAACAACTGAAGGGTTGCCGGTTGGAATACAACTATTAGGAAAAGCGTTTGGAGAAAAAGATATCTTAAAAGCAGGAGATGCTTTTGAAAAAGCGATAAAGGAGAGAGTGTAATGGCGAGACAGTGGGAATCAGTTATAGGACTTGAGGTACACCTTCAATTAAAAACAGGAACAAAAGTTTGGTGTGGATGTAGTACGGACTACGATAATTCACCAACAAATACACATACATGTCCGATATGTCTAGGACATCCGGGAGCTTTACCAAAATTGAATAAAAAAGTAGTTGAATATGCAGTAAAAGCTGCATTAGCTTTAAACTGTAAAATTAATAATATAAGTGGATTTGATAGAAAAAATTATTTTTACCCAGATACTCCCAAAAATTATCAGATAACTCAATTTGAAAAACCTTACTGTGAAAAAGGATATCTAGATGTTAAATTAAATTCAGGTAGAGAGTTCACCGTTGGGATCACTAGAATACAGATAGAGGAGGACGCCGGAAAATCAATACATGCAGGGTCTGAATCGTTAATAAATTTTAATAGAGCCTCAATGCCTCTTTTAGAAATAATATCTGAACCAGATTTAAGAAGCTCTGAGGAGGCTTATGAGTATCTAAATCTTTTAAAAAGTACAATAAAGTATACTGGAATAAGTGATGTATCAATGGAACTAGGATCCTTAAGATGTGATGCAAATATATCTGTAATGGAGAAAGGAAGTAAAGTTTTTGGAACAAGAGTAGAGGTAAAAAACTTAAATTCGTTTAAAGCAGTTGCAAGAGCTATTGATTACGAGATTGGAAGACAAATTGAAGTAATTGAAAATGGTGGGATAATCAATCAAGAAACTAGACTTTGGGACGACGAAGCTCAAGTGACAAGAATAATGAGAACTAAAGAAGACGCAATGGACTACAGATATTTTGCTGAGCCAGATCTTCCAAAACTTATCATAAAAGATGAAGAGATTGAAAAAATAAGAGAGTCAATGCCAGAATCTAAATCAGAAAAGTTAAAAAGATTTATTGAAACTTACGGGTTACCAGAATATGATGCAAATATATTGACAGATGAAATAGAGTTAGCTGACTATTTTGAAAGAGTATTAAAGATAACTAATAATCCTAAACTTTCATCAAATTGGATAATGACAGAGGTTTTAAGAGAGCTAAAAGAAAGTGGGAAAACGATAGAGGAATCAAAAATAAACTCTGAGGATTTAGGAAAAATAATAAATCTTATTCAAAAAGAGGTTATCTCTTCCAAAATAGCTAAAGAACTCTTTACTATAAAATTAAATGATAGTAGGGACCCAGAAGTTATAGTAAAAGAGGAAGGAATGATACAGGTTGTTGACTTAGGAGAGATTGAAGGAATAGTAGGTCAAGTGTTATCAGAAAATCCTAAGATGGTAGAGGACTTTAAAAACTCAGATGAGGGAAGAAAACCAAGAGTTTTAAAGGGACTAATTGGACAAGTTATGAAACTATCTAAGGGGAAAGCAAATCCCAAGATTGTTACAGAGCTAATGGAATCAAAATTAAAATAGGTGGGTTATAATGAAAAAAAATAAATTAATCTCTTTAGGTATTATGGTTTTAGGACTTACTTTTTTATCACAACCACTTCATGCTGTTGCTAAAACGTTAAAAGAGAAGTACGAAAATATAATACCAATGAGTGTTCATGTAAATATAATGAATAATGAGGCTGAGCCTGAATATTTAAATTATGTTTTTATAAAAAGTGTAGATGCCCCTATTAGACAAGATTCATCAATATATTCTAAAGAGATTGTAAGATTTCCGTTTAATACAAAATTAAAAGTTTTAGAAAAAGTTGAATCGAATGGAAATGAGTGGTATAAAGTAGAATTAAAAGATAGAAATGGAAATAAAGTTCAAGGATATATTTCAGCAATGTTGGTAACATTGAGACAGTTTAAATTTGAAGAGATGAACAGTAGAGTACATAAATTATCAGAATTTTTACAATCAGAGGCAGAAAAAGGAAAGGAGCTAGTATCGATTAACACATATGTTCCTAATCCTAGTAATCAAAATATGAGTAGAGTTAAAGATAAATACGGAGTTTCAGCAGATCAAAATGCTAAAGCAAGCTACAATGGAGAAACAATATTTATTCCAGATAGATCATTGATGTCAATAGAAGCTATAAAGGGAAATGATGTCTATGTAAATGCACTTTCAATAGTAGAAAAGCCGTTGAAAGTAAGTAAAAATGTGATAACGAGATATCCAGCAGTTGATGCAAACTTTAGAAAAGCTATTGTAATTGATTTAGAGAATGAAAATCAAGGTATTTTCCAGAAGAATTCTGAAGGTCAATGGGAACTGATTTCCTATACATTAAATAAAACAGGAATGGAGAGTACATTGGGATTTGAAACACCAAAAGGATACTTCATAGTTCCTGTATTAAAATATGAGATGGCTTATAGAGATGAATATAATAATGCAGCTGGGATGGCAAAATATGCAATTCGTTTTTCAGGTGGTGGATATATTCATGGAACACCAATCAATTTTGAAGAAAATATAAACAGAGATTTCTTTTTAAGTGAAAAAGATGGGACACTCGGTACAGTTGAAGGAACTAGAAAATGTATTAGAAATATGGAATCACATATTAAATTTCTTTTTGATTGGGTAACAAATGGAAAAGTTAATAGAAAATCTAATGAACAAAGACCAGATGAAAATGTAATGGTTATAGTATTTTAATGAAGGGTGAGCGAAAGCTCACCCTTTTTATAAAAATAGCATAACTTTCTATTCTATGATATAATAAATTTGTTAAATTAATAGAGATAGGTGATAAAAAATGTATAAAATTCAATATTTTATATTTAAAACTTTTCGTTATATTTTACTTTTATTTCCAGAGAAAGTAAGATTTAAGTTTGCTGAGAAGTTGGGAATTATAGGTTTTTATCTTATAAAAAAAAGAAGATTGATTGCTCTAGCAAATTTAGAGTTAGCATTTCCAGAAAAAACAATTCAAGAGAGAAAAAAAATAGCAAAAGAATCATATAAAATAATGGCAAAAGCTTTTCTTTCAACATTATGGTTTGAAGATTATTTAAAAACAAATGTAGATTTAGAAGATTTTGATAGAGTAGCCTCAATAAAAGAGAGGGGAAATGGGATTGTGGTAGCACTTATTCATATGGGAAATATGGAAGCTAGTTTAAAAGCTGGAGAAAAATATAAAGTTGTAACTGTGGCAAAAACTCAGAGAAATCCGTATATAGACAATTTCATAACAGAAGCGAGAAAAAAATTAAATGTGACATTATTAAAAAAATCTAAACAAACTTCTAGAGAGTTATTAGAGGAGATTGAGAAAAAAAATGTTGTTGCTTTGTTTACAGATCATAGAGATAAAGGGAGTAAGGTTGAGTTTTTTGGTGAGGAAACAGTTTCGCCAACAGGGGTTATAAATATAGCATTAAAAAATGGATTACCTCTAGTTATAGCTTATAATGTAATGCACGAGGATAATACGTGTACAACATATTTTACAAAAGAGTTGGAGCTGATTAAAACAAATTCATTTAAAAATGATGTTAGGGTTAATACTCAACTTATGATGAATGTTATAGAGAATATAATAAGAAATTATCCAAATCAATGGATGTGGTTTCATGACAGATGGAAACTTTATAAAAAAATAAAAGACAAGAATTTAAAAGACTAGGAGGGAAAAATGTTATTAGGTATAATTGGAGCAATGAATGAAGAGGTAGTTCAGTTAAGAGAGGCAATGAGTTTAAATGAAACTAAAGAATTGGGAGGATATAAATTTTATAGAGGAAGAATTTTAGAAAAAGAAGTTGTATTGGTTGAATGTGGAATAGGAAAGGTAAATGCTGCGATATGCTCAACACTATTAATACAGGAATTTAAAGTGGATAAAGTACTATTTACTGGTGTGGCAGGAGGGTTGAATCCAGAGATAAATATTGGAGATATAGTGGTGTCGACAGATTTAATAGAACACGATTTTGATTGTACAGCTTTTGGCTATGATTATGGTGTAATACCTAGAATGGAAAATTCTAAATTTAAAGCGGATGAAGTTTTAATCGAATTAGCTAAAGAAGTTGCTGAAAAAAATTTTGGAAAAGAAAAAGTATTTGTTGGAAGAATTGTTAGTGGAGATATATTTGTAGCTTCAAATGAGAAAATTAAATGGTTAAGAGAAACTTTTACAGCTGAATGTACAGAGATGGAAGGAGCGGCAGTTGCTCATGTTTGTTACGTGTTGAAAAAACCATTTGTAATTATAAGATCAATATCAGATAAAGCTAATCATGATGCAAATATGAATTTTGATGAATTTGTAAAATTAGCAGCACAAAATTCAAAAATAATAATAGAAGGAATGTTAGAGCTAATATAAAACAGATACTAAGGTGGAAAAAATGAATATGGAAAAATTATTAAACGAGTTATATTCCTACTCACTGCATGGAATAAAGCTGGGTTTAAAAAATATAGAGGATATTTGTGAAGCTATGGGAAATCCACAAAAGAATTATAAAATAATTCACGTAGCTGGAACAAATGGGAAAGGATCAACATCAACAACAATAGAACAGGTTTTAATAGAAGATAATAGAAGAGTTGGGAAGTATACATCCCCTCATATTTTAAAATTTAATGAGAGAATATCAGTTAATGGTATTGAAATAAGTGATGAAGAGATTGCGTATTACTATTCTTATGTAAAGTCAATAATAGAAGCATTAAAATTAACACCAACATTTTTTGAAGTTACGACAGCTATAATGTTTAAATATTTTTCGGATAAAAAAATTGAATATGCAGTGATTGAAGTAGGTATGGGTGGAAGGTATGATGCCACTAATATTGTGGACGGAGACATTTGTGTCATAACAAATGTTAGCTTAGACCATACTGATTTTTTGGGAAAAAATATTTATGAAATAGCTTGTGAAAAAGCTGGAATAATAAAGAAAAAATCTAAAGTGATAGTGGGTAGTTCAAATTTAGAATTTTTAAAGGGAATTGAGGAAAAAAGTAAAAATTATATAAATGTACTTGAAAAATATAAAGAATCTAGATACTTTTTAGATTTTAAAAGTTATAAGACTATCATTGAAATAGAGGATACTACATATAATTTTTCACTGTTTGGAAATTATCAATACAAAAACTTTTTATGTGCGTATGAAGTTTTAAAAGAGTTAGGTATAGAGAAAAAAGTGATACAAAAAGGTGTGGAGAAAGTAAAATGGCAGTGTAGGTTTGAAATAATAGTGACAGATAAAAATGTGATTATATTGGATGGAGCACATAACGAAGATGGGATGCAAACACTCTGTGATACTTTAAGAGCAGGATTTAAAAAAGATGAAATTATAGCGGTAGTTTCAATATTAAAAGATAAAGATTCTAAAAAAATACTGGAAATTTTGGAAAACAATGTAAGTAAGATTATTTTTACATCCCTATCTGAAAACATGAGGGGAGAGAGTGCTTTAGAGTTGTTTGAGAAGTCCAATAAAGAGGATAAAGATTATAGAGAAGACCTAATAGAAGCATTCAATTTGGCTAAAGCAGAAAATAAAAAGGCTATTTTATTTTGTGGGTCATTTTATTTGTTGAGTAAATTTAAAGAGGAAGTATTAAAGTAATGAGAGGTAGAATTCTTTTTAAAATTTTTACATTTATAATAACTATAGTGATTGGATATTTTTTATACGAACACATAATTATTTTGAAAAATGAGTATATAAAAAGAGAGCAACATAAAAGCATGGTTTTAGAAAAAATCGATAAAACATATAAAGAAAGAGATAAGGATTTCTATAAAAATGACTAGAGGAGCTTAAAATGGAAAGAGTTATAGTAAGAAAATTTCCAAAAGTTAATGATTTAGCAGATGTTTTAGGATTGATTCCACTATTAGATGTAGATATGGAAAAAGAGATAAGAACTCAAAGTATTTATAGAGTTGGTTATGAATTGAGTGGTTTCTTTCCAGAGGGAGAGGAGTTACAAAGTAACATTAATGTTTTAGGTAGAAAAGAGATTGGATATTTAGAAAGAGTGGAAAAACAAAAGAGAAGAGAGACACTTGAAAAATATCTTAGTTATCCCTTTCCAGCCCTTATTGTGACTGTAGAAAATAGTATAGTAGATGAAATTGTTGAGATAGGTAAAAAATATAAAAAGCCTATATTAAAATCAAATAATAAAACTATTGAATTTATTAGAAATGCTAAATTTTATTTACAAAAAGTATTAGCTGAAGAGATGATAATTGATAATTGTATACTTCTTGATATATATGGAGTTGGAATACTTTTGAAAGGGTATGAGGATGCTAGGCTTGGTGCAACAGTTGAACTTCTAGAAAGAGGACATAAGTTTATAACAGATACTAGATTAAAGATTCAAAATATAGCTAACAGATTTATATTAGGCTCTAATACATCGGATAAGGAGAGCGGGGATAGCCATTTCTATCTTTTTGGAAAAGATGGGAATGATATAGATGTTACGACACACTTTGGAATAAAAAGTACAAGAAAAAGAAAAAAAATTACCTTGTTGATTGAACTTGAAAAATGGGATGAAAGAAAATTTTATGATAGATTAGGATTGGATGAGGTCTATGAAGAATTTTTAGGTTTTAAAATTCCAAAGGTGACACTTCCTGTAAGAAAAGGAAGAAATTTGGCGATTATAATTGAAACTGCAGCTATAAACTATAGATTAAAAAAAACGGGTGTAAATTCGGCAGAGTATTTTTGGAAAGAGTCTAAAAGATTGATTGAAGAAAATAGAGAAAATAAAAAGAGAGGTTTAGTTGTGAATGATAAAACAAGTATGCCAGTTAGATATATAAAATCTAGATTTAATCTAAGCGTTTTAAATGGAGAGGAATTTTTAGATAATAGGTACATTACGACAACGGGGGTTTATAGACCATCTCTAGCTCTTACCGGTTATTTTGATATGTATGGCGAAGAGGGATACAAAGGTCTACAACTATTTACAGAAACTGAGTTTAACTATTTAGATAGTATACCAGCAGTTGACAAGGAGAAAAATTTAGAAAGATATTTGGATGAAGATTTTCCAGCGATTATAATTTCAGGAGTGAAAGATATTCCAGATTATTTTTTAAATAAAATTATTGAAAAAAAAATAATTTTATTAGAGACGAAGCTGGATAGACCAAGTCATGTTGTGGCCACTTTTAGTGCTTATTTAGAAAATTATTTTGCACCTTCAACATCTGTTCATGGAGTTTTTGTAGAATTATATGGTTTTGGAGTTTTACTGACGGGAAAAAGTGGAATTGGAAAAAGTGAAACAGCTTTAGAGCTTATTCATAGAGGGCATAGGTTAATAGCTGATGATTCGGTTAGATTTGAAAAAGGTGTAATAGGTGATATAACAGGAAGAGCATCAAAATTGCCGTATTTTATGGAGATTAGAGGGCTAGGTATTATAGATGTTAAAGCTTTATACGGTGTTGGAGCAGTCAGAATCAGCAAAAGACTAGATATGATAATTGAACTTCAGGAACTAAAAAGTGAGGATTATTTGACAGCTATGGACTATCAAGAACTAACAGAGGTTTTGCTAGGAAATGAGATTTCTAAAATAAAATTATATATATCTTCAGGAAGAAATGCGGCAGCTATGGTGGAGATTGCTGTCATGAACCTTATGGCTAAAAGAATGGGATATAATTCAGAAGAGATTTATTTAAAAGAGTTAAAAAATAAAAATTATAATGATTGAGAAGCGGGGGATTTGAATTGAAAAGAAAAAAACTTAAGATTTTGAGAGAGTACATATATATCTATATTGGGACATTAATTGCTTCAATAGGAATAAACGCTTTTTTAGTACCATCTAATTTGGCACCTGGTGGAGCAACTGGTCTTTCAATCTTAATAAACTATATGACAGGGATCTCTGTTGGAGCTTTGATATTTGTTATAAATATACCTCTATTTATAATAGGGGTTAAAATATTTGGAAAATCATATGGTCTTAAAACGTTAGCGGGAATCTCTTTTTTATCTCTGAATGTTGAATTGGTGAAGAAGGTTGTACCAGAGGTAGATAAGATAATAGATTTTACAAATCCGAGTAATATATTTTTAGGGACTCTATACGGAGGACTTTTGATGGGTGTTGGGTTAGGAACTGTTATAAAAAATGGTGGAACGACTGGTGGAAGTGATATAATTTCAGGAATATTGAATAAATTTTTTAGAATTCCAATTGGTCAAGCGCTAATATTGATAGATTCAACAGTAGTTTTATTGGCAGCATATATTTTTGGTGCAGAAAAAGCGTTGTATGCTTTGGTAAATCTGTATGCGACAGGGATTGTTATAAATAAATTAATAGATGGTTTAGGAAATGCTAAAATGGCGTATATAGTTACCTCTGAGGTTGAAAAAGTACGGAAAATAATCGTAGAAGATTTAGGAAAAACAGGGAATTATTATCAAGCGGAAGCACTGTATTCGAAAAATAGAAGGGATGTAGTGACAACAGTTCTTAGAAATAGAGAGATTTTTTTATTGAAAGAACTTATAACAGAGGTTGATAAAGAGGCGTTTGTTGTTGTCTCAGATGTGCACGAAGTATTAGGGAGAGGTTATACTTTTGATATAGGTAGTACCACTTTAAAAAAATAGGAAGGAAAAGGAATGAAGGAGATAAAGGAAAAAATAGAGCAGAGCGATAGTATAGTTATTGTTGGGCACGTAAATCCAGATGGAGATACTGTAGGAGCAGGCTTAGCTCTTTTACTAGGACTTGAAAAAAAATATCCAGACAAAAAAATAGATTTTGTATTACAAGATAATGTACCAAAAAACATCACCTTTTTGAAAGGGTGTGATAAAATAAAAAAAATAGAGGATATCATAGCTCCTAATTATAATTTGGCTATTTTTGTAGATTCAGCTACAACAGAGCGAGTTGGAAAAGTTATGGAACTGATAGGAGATATATTTAAAATAAATATAGATCATCATATAAGTAATCCTAGATATGGAGATATAAATATTGTAAAAGATATATCATCAACTTCGGAGATAATGTATTCATTGTTAAAAGATTTAGATATAGAGATTAGTTTGGAGATGGGAGAGGCTCTTTATTTAGGATTAGTTAATGATACTGGAAATTTTGCTCATAGTAATGTAACTGATAAAACATTTTTGGTTGCTTCTGAGTTGATGAAACTTGGCGTAAATAATAATAAGATTGTAAATGATTTTTTTAAGACAAAATCCTATGAAAGGATGAAAGTTTTAGGAAAAGCTTTAAGTGAGATGGTTTTTGTAGAGGAAAAAAAATTAATGTATTTTTATTTGTCTGATAAAGCATTAAAGGAGTTAAATGCTGTAAAAGATGATACAGAAGGTATCGTAGAAGAGTTAATTAACTATACTGGAAGTGAAGTTTCTCTATTTTTAAGAGAGGAAGAGAGCGGAAAAATAAAGGGTAGCTTAAGAAGTAAGCACGATACAGATGTAAATAGAATAGCAGGAATTTTTGGCGGTGGAGGTCATATAAAAGCAGCAGGGTTTACAACTGAACTTTCACCACAGGAAATTATAAAAAAAGTGGTAGAAAATTTATAAATAGTGTATAATTTTATAAAAAAGGAGGGTATATAAATGGCAGATATCGATATAATTTTTTTAAAACCCACTAGATTTGAGGATTGTTTAAAATGTGTAGAACACATAAAATCTGAAAAAATAGTTCATATAAACTTATGTGATTTAGATTCTGAAAAATCGCAAAGAGTTTTAGACTTTATTAGTGGAGCTGTACATATACAAGAGGGGCAAGTAATTAATCCTGGAGACAAAATATATTGTTCAATTCCTAAAAATAAATCATACGAGCTAGATTATAAAGATCTATCAAATCCAAGGTTTGATGAAGAGGAAGAGATTATTCCAAGATACCATAGAAGATAGATAAAAAAGGGACTTTAAATAGTCCCTTTTTCTAATTGAGGATATTAAAGATAAGATTCTCATTTTTATAGTCAACTTCAACAGTTTCCCTCTCTTTAACCTCACCTTTTAAGATAATTTTAGCTATTTCAGTTTCAATATACTTTTGAATATATCTTCTAAGTGGCCTAGCACCAAACTGTGGATCATATGCAGTTTTCGCTAAGAATTCAACTGCTCCATCAGTGATTTTAAAATGGATTTTTCTTTCTTTTAATTTATTTTCTAAGGCTCCTAAAAGTTGATGAACAATATTTTTAATCTCTTTAAGTCCAAGACCTCTAAATATAATAGTTTCATCAACTCTATTTAGAAATTCAGGTCTAAAATTTGAAAGAAGCATTTGGTGAATTTGAAATCTAGTTTCTTCTTTTAAACTAGGCTCTTCTAGAATTAAATGGCTTCCAATATTAGAAGTCATTATAATCAAAGTATTTTTAAAATCTACAATTTTACCCTGACCATCAGTTAATCTACCATCATCTAGAACTTGTAGAAGAATATTAAATGTATCAGGATGGGCTTTTTCGATTTCATCAAAAAGAATAACGGAATATGGTTTTCTTCTAACTGCTTCAGTTAGTTGTCCACCCTCTTCATATCCAACATATCCTGGAGGAGCACCAATTAATCTAGTGACTGAAAACTTATCCATGTATTCACTCATATCTATTCTAATCACATTTTCTTCGTTGTCAAATAGAAAATATGCTAGGGATTTAGCCAAATAGGTTTTACCTACCCCAGTAGGTCCTAAAAATATGAACGAACCAATAGGTCTATTAGGGTCCTTAAGACCAGCACGAGCTCTTAAAATAGTTTCAGATACTGCTTTAACAGCTTCCTCTTGTCCAACTACTCGCTCATTAAGATTATCTTCTAATTTTAAAAGCTTTTCTTTTTCACTTTCCATAAGTTTAGATAGTGGAATACCGGTCCACTTAGATATAACTTCAGAAATCTCCTCAACTCCAACCTCTTGTTTAACGAGTCTATTGATAGGGATTTCTTCAAGACGTTCATGCTCTTGAATAAGTTCTTTTTCAAGAGTAGCCAATTTACCATATTTTAGTTCAGCTAATCTATTCAAGTCGTATTTTCTTTCAGCTTCTAAAATTTCAAGTTTTACTTTTTCAATTTCAGATTTTATATCTTTAACTTTATTCAAATCATGTTTTTCATTTTCCCATTGTGCTTTTAAAAGAGATTTTTGTTCTGTTAAACTAGAGAGTTCTTTTTCTAATATTTCGAGCCTCTCTTTGGAATATGGATCAGTTTCTTTTTTTAACGCTTCTCTTTCAATCTCTAACTGCATAACTTTTCTTGTCAGTTGATCTAACTCTTCAGGCATAGAGTCCATTTCAGTTCTAATCATAGCTGCAGCCTCATCAATAAGGTCTATGGCTTTATCTGGGAGTTGTCTATCTGGGATATATCTATTACTAAGAACAGCAGCTTCAACGATAGCACCATCACTTATTCGGATACCGTGATAGACTTCAAACTTCTCCTTGATACCTCTTAAGATAGAAATTGTATCTTCAACACTTGGTTCATTAACCATAACAATTTGGAAACGTCTTTCTAAAGCGGGGTCTTTTTCAATATATTTTCTATATTCATCTAAAGTTGTAGCACCAATAACTTTGATTTCACCTCTAGCTAACATAGGTTTTAATAAGTTACCAGCATCCATAGCACCATCAGATTTTCCAGCACCAACAATTGTATGTATCTCATCTATAAACAAAATGATTTCACCATTTGAGTCCTCTACTTCTTTTAAAACTGCTTTTAGACGCTCTTCAAACTCCCCTCTAAATTTAGCACCAGCTATTAAAGAGCCCATATCCAAAGAGAATACTTTTTTATTTTTTAAAGAATCAGGTACATCTCCATTTAATATTCTTTGTGCAAATCCTTCAGCGATAGCAGTTTTACCCACTCCAGGTTCACCTATTAGCACAGGATTATTCTTTGTTCTTCTAGATATAATCTGGATAGTTCTTCTAATTTCACTATCTCGTCCAATGATAGGGTCGATTTTACCTTGACGAGCCAATTCAACTAAATCTCGACCATATTTTTCTAAAACTTCGTATTTGACTTCAGGATTAGGAGAATCAACTTTTTTATTACCTCTAATTTCTAAAATAGTTTTTTCGAATAGAATACGGTCAATTCCTAATTTTGCCAAAAAGTTAGTGTTATCAAGTAAGGAGAGAAAAATATGTTCTACACTAATATAGGAATCTCCCATCAACTGCATAAGTTTTTGTGCTTCCATTAAGATCTCATTTGTTTTAGCGTCCAATCCAATCGAAGTATTAGTAGCTCCTTGAATTTTCGGAAGTTTATTACAAAGATCTTCCAAGCTATTTTGTAAAGAATTTGTGTTAACTCCCATTTTTGTTAAAACTCTAACAATTAGACCATCTTTGTGAGCCACTAAAGCAAGTGCTAGTATTTCAGGTTTAATACTTTGCTGCATATAAGTTTGAGCAATAGCTTGAGCATCAGTCAATGCGAGCATTGAATTTTCTGTAAAATTATTAGGATTCATAAACATCACCTCTCAATATTAAAGATAATTAAATTATTTTAAGCTGATTACTTTGTCTTCTTCTCCAGTTTCTATTAGATGTTCATTTCTAACAATTTCAATGACCTCCATCATTTTCTTTTGTATATGGTCATAACCTACATCTTTAATATGAGGAAGAATACAGTCAGAACAATCTTTAATTCCGCCAGCTGTATATTTATACTTACCTCCGCACTCATTTCCTAGCATATAAAGTGGACAATAACAAAATAAACAGTTAAAGTTCTCAGTGTTCTCCATTTTATGGCATGGGAAAAACTCACAATTTTTATTTTGATTAAATTTATAATTCATAATACCTCCCAAATAAATAAAAAATTCATATTTTAAATATACTACTTCTAAATAATTAAATCAAGGTGAATAAACAAAAAAATGGTCTAAATTTTTTATTTAGACCATTTTTAAAGATTTAATATATATGATTAATATACTTCTACGGCATTTTCAACTGGTTCGTTTAAAACTACTTTTATAGCTACAATAGCGACCTCTAGTTGTTGAAGGTCAGGCTCTTTAGTCGTTATCTTTTGAAGGGCCATTCCAGGAGTAGCAACTAATTTAACTAGCCAGTTATCTAAATGATTACTAGTATATCTTTGAAGCTCATAGGATATCCCCGCAATTAAAGGCATAAAAAGAATTCTTAAAATAACCTTAGTAAAAAGCTTAGTCGCGAAGCTAGTAGGTGGAGGAAGTATAAAATCAAGAGCTGTAAAAACAATAATTGCAATGAACATAACAATCAATAGAAAACTAGTTCCACACCTAGGATGTAGAGTCGTAAACTTTTTTGCATTTTCCGGAGTTAATTCTAAATGTTGCTCATAAGCATAAATTGATTTATGCTCAGCACCATGATATTGGAAAACTCTTTGTATATCTTTTGAAAAAGAGATTAAAAATATATATAAAACAAAGAATGAAAGCCTTAAACCAGCCTCTAAAAGATTACTATGAATCTTATTATCTCTAAATAAAAAACTACTTATAACAGAGGGAAGAACAATAAAAAGTCCAATTCCTAAAGCTAAAGAAACAACAGTAGTCATAACAGCTTCTTTTTGAGACAGTTGTTCCTCTTCTACTTCAGCTTGATTAGCTGAAAATGTAAGTTCCTTAACTCCTAATACTAAAGAGTCAAATAAAGTTATTGCCCCCCTAATAAAAGGGATTGTAGAAAGTTTATTTCTACTTTTAGATATTTTTGTTTTTTTATAAACTATGTCACCGTTAGGTTTTCTAACAGCTGTAGCAAGAAGGTCTGCATTTCTCATCATAACCCCCTCTATAACTGCTTGTCCACCTACACTTGAAAATTTTTCTTTACTCATTGTCACCATCCATAAATTTAATTAGATTGTATATTTGTCATAGGGTTTACCAGAAGCACTTGGTGCGACTGCTTTTCCAACTACTCCAGCAAGAGCTAGAAGAGTTAATAAGTATGGAAGCATCTGAATGAACTGTGGAGGAATGAATGTTACATATTGCTGAATAACAGTTTGGGCTGCATCAGCAAATCCGAATAACAAACTAGCAAATAAAACTCCTCTAGGTGTCCATTTTCCAAAAACAAGGGCAGCTAGAGCGATAAATCCTCTTCCAGCTGACATATCTTTTGAAAATTGATTTAGAGCTCCAATAGCTAAGTATGTTCCACCAAGTCCAGCAAATACACCGGACATGATAACACCAAAATATCTAATTTTAGCGACACTAACACCAACGGTATCAGCAGCTAAAGGGTATTCTCCAACGGCTCTCATTCTAAGTCCAGTAACTGTTTTGTATAAAAAATAAGCAGACCAAATAGCCAATCCATAGATAATATAAATTAACAAAGAGGAGTGAAATAATAACGGAATACTTGTTGCAGCAGGACTATTAGATGCCTGTTCAAAAAGAACTCTCAGCATGAAAATAGTGAATCCAGAAGCAAAAAGGTTAATAGCAATACCGGATACAGTTTGATTACCTCTATATTTTATACTTATTATAGCATGAATTAGGGCAACAAATCCACCTGATATAGCTCCAGCTAGAATACCAAGAAACCAACTTCCTGTATAGTATGATATAACAGCTGAAGAAAAAGCACCGATAAGCATCATTCCTTCAAGACCGATATTAACAACTCCGCAAACTTCAGAAAACATTCCACCAACAGCTGTTATAAGAATTGGAGCAGCTTGTCGGATTGTAGCTAAAATTAAACTTATAATAATACTTACCATGCTATTCAGCTCCTTCTTTTGAAAGTTTTTCTAACCAGAATCTAATCATATTTTCAGCAGCAATCAATAGTATAATTATAGCTTGAATTATTATAACCATTTGACTTGGAATGTTTGTATTAAATTGCATAGCTCTTCCACCAACTCTAAGAGCAGCAAATAGAATAGAAGCAAGTAAAGTACCAACAGGTGTATTTTTTCCAAGAAGAGCAACTGCGATTCCATCAAACCCATAAGCAGCGGTAAGTCCTGTTTTATACGCATATTGTCCAACTCCGCCTAAAACTCTTTCAACTCCGCCAAGACCGGCAAGGAATCCAGATATACCAAGAGTCAAAATAATAATTTTTTTCACATTTATTCCATTATTTTCAGCTGTAGTAGGATTAAATCCAACAGCTTTAATATGATATCCTAAAACAGTTTTTTCTAAAATAAACCAAACTATGAATACTGCGATTAAAGCAAGAATAAATCCATAGTTTAGAGGGACTCTGACATCTAGTAACTTCCCAAGTCTTGCACTTTCAACAACTGCAGGAGTTTGTGGATTGAAACCAGGAGCTTTTAGAGGATAATTTAGGCAGTATTGTTCAAAACTGACAGCGATATAGTTAAGCATAATCGTAGATATAACCTCGTGAACTCCAAGTTTAGCTTTTAACCAACCAGCGATACCTGCCCAGAGAAAACCAGCAAAACCACCAATCAGCAATATAACAAAAACATTATTTATAAAAATATTAGCAACAAAACCACCAAGGGCAGCAGCAGTAAGACCTGCCATAGTCATCTGTCCTTGAGCACCGATATTGAACATACCACCTTTAAATGCAATTAAAACTCCAAGCCCAGTAAAAATAAGTGGAGTTGCTTCCAAAAGGGTTCTTGCAATAGGTGTAAGTCCATCAAAGGCACCACTAAATAAGAAATAATAAGCTTTTATAGGATTTTCACCCATGTATAGGATTATACCAGCACCAATCAATAACGCTAAAAGAACTGCTACAATAGGTACAAGGACATTTAAAATTCCTTTGTTTTTAATCAAGTTTACCACCCGCCATAAGTATTCCGATTTTTTCTTCATTTGCTTCTTCTCTAGAAAGAACTCCAGTTATCTTTCCAGCACACATAACTGCAATTTTATCCGAAAGATTTAAAACTTCAGACAGTTCAGAGGAAACAACTAAAACAGCTTTTCCTTTTGCTTTTTCATTTAAAATTAGTTTATGAATTGATTCAATAGCGCCAATATCAACTCCTCTAGTAGGTTGTCCAGCAATAATAAGATTATTATTTACTTTTTCCAATTCTCTAGCGACTATAATCTTTTGTTGATTTCCTCCAGAGAGTCTGCCAAATTCAGTATCTACACTCCTGGGTCTGACATCATATTTTTCCATAAATTTTTCAGCATTTTTTCTTAATTTAGAAAAATTTAAAAGTCCAAATTTGGAATACTCATCTCTTTCAACACCAAGTGCAAAGTTTTCCATTACAGTAAATTCAGATACAGCAGCTCTTTTGTGTCTATCTTCTGGGATATGAGCTAGACCAAGTTGCGATATTTTTCTAGGTGTTTTATTATTTAGGGTGACACCATCAAGTGTTATAATCCCAGAACAAATATTTTTAAGTCCGGTGATAGCTTCGATTAATTCAGTTTGTCCGCTTCCTTCAACTCCAGCTATACCCAAGACTTCTCCTTTTCTTATTTCGAAAGAAGCATTACTAACTTTTGTGACATTATATTGATCTTTTACACTCACATCTTTTACAGAAAGAACCACTTCACCAATTTCAACTTCAGGTCTTTCAGTAGTAAAAAGAACAGCTCTTCCTACCATAGCATTTGCAATTTTTTCTTTAGTAGCTTCTTTAGTAGGAAAGTTTGCAACGTCTCTACCTCTCCTAATAACAGTAATATTATCAGAAATATCTAAAACTTCTTGGAGTTTATGAGAGATAAAGATAATAGTTTTTCCTTCGGCGATTAAATTATCCATAATTTTATAAAGTTCTTTAATCTCTTGGGGAGTTAAAACAGCAGTAGGTTCGTCAAATACTAGTAAATTTGCTCCTTTAAAAAGTATTTTTAAAATTTCTACTCTTTGTTGCATACCAATGGATAAATCTGAAATTAACATATCTGGATTAATAGCTAGACCATATTTTTTTGAAACTTCGATAACATCTTGCCTTGCTTTATTGATATCTAAAGATAAACCTTTTTTAGGTTCAACACCTAAAATCATATTTTCTGCAACAGTTAAAGTAGGAACTAACATAAAATGTTGATAAACCATACCAATTCCTAATTCAGCAGCTTTGCTAGGTGAATCTATTTGCACTTCTTCCCCGTGGTAAAATATTTTACCAGAAGTTGGAGTATAAAGACCATTTAACATTTTCATAAGTGTTGATTTTCCTGCTCCATTTTCACCAACAATAGCGTGTTTCTCACCTTTTAAGATTTTTAAAGTGATATCGTCATTAGCGATAACTTTTCCATCTAAGAAAGTTTTTCTGATATGCTGCATTTCTAAGATATAATTATTCACTTAGAATCCTCCCTAAATTTATTCAAGGTTAATTTAAAAAATAACCTTATAAAATTATATTATGTTATATTAAACTAGTCAACTTTTTTGTTGTTCTCTTTATAATTATTATTTTTTGCTCTTGATATATTGTAGTTTACGTTGTAATATTACTACTGAAAAATCACATAGATAAAACAGGAGGTTTTTATGGATTATAAAATTATTACTAATAATAATAAAGTTTTTAATTTTTTTAAAGAGACAGACAGTGTAGTCTATTTGGAAGGATATAGTATTGAAAAAGTTTTACATTTTATTGAACAAAAATGTTTAGAGGGGCATAGGTTATTAAGTGATCCTATTTTATATAATTTAGAAAATTTAGATAATCCTTTTAAATCCATTTTAATAACGGATAAACAACTTGAAGATAATACCCACTCAATTAAGATAATTGTGGGGGTTTTAGATATTATTAAAAAGGTCAACTTTACACCTAGAGAGATGCAGGATGAAATTTCTTTAGAAGAATTTAGATTTGTGGATTTAAATTTAATTAGAGATAGTATAGCAAAAATTAATTTGTTATAAGTAAGTTTTTATGGACAGAATAGATTCCTGTCCATTTTTTATTTTTTTATATAATTTTAAACTTTGTTATTGTATAATAAAATAAAACATATTTGGAGGAAGGGTGTTATGGAGCTAATCATTTTAACTGGACTTAGTGGCTCTGGAAAGTCTACTGGTTTAAAAACTTTGGAAGATTTAGGTTTTTTTACAATGGACAATATTCCATTTAGATTTGCAGGTATAATTTTAAAAGATTTGAAAAATTCTATCAAAGATAAAAGTGTGAAACGAATTGCTTTAGGGTTAGATATTCGAACAATTATCAATGAAAATGATTTTAATACTTTTTTTAACGAAATTGATAACTTAGATATTGATTATAAAATAATTTTTTTAGAGGCGTCAACACAGTCTATTTTAAACAGATATAATTTGACCCGAAGGAAACATCCTTTAACAAAAGAGACTTTACTGCAAAGTATAGAAGATGAAATTTATCTTATGGAAGATATTAAAGATAAAGCTAACTTGATTATAGACACTAGTTTTTTGAGTGCTAAGGAGTTATCTAGAAAAATCGAGGGAGCTGTAACGTCTTTTTCCAAAAATATTCTTTTAAATATTCATTTGCAATCTTTCGGTTTTAAACACGGTGTTCCTATTGATGCGGATATGATTTTTGATGTTAGAACTCTTCCAAATCCTTATTATTTAGAGGAACTAAGAGAAAAAACTGGTTTGAATGAGGAAGTTTATGAATATGTTATGAGCTTTGAAAATTCTAGAGTTCTATACCGTAAAATTTTAGATTTAATAACTTTTTTAATTCCAGGTTATATAAAAGATGAAAAAAGACACTTGACGATAGGAATAGGGTGTAGTGGCGGAAAACATAGGTCAGTTTCATTTGTTAGAAAACTCGAGAATGATTTAAAAAATTTGAATGAAGTTAATGTCTTTTCTATTCATAGAGAAAATGAGAGAGGAAATTGGTAAAATAAATATGATAACGATTTTTAATAAAGAGGTTCCAGATAATCCTGGAGTTTATTTAATGAAAAATAGTTCTAAAGTTATATATGTGGGAAAGGCTAAGAATTTATCTAAAAGAGTCTCCTCTTATTTTAATAGAGAGCATCAAGATGAAAAAACGAGGGAGCTTGTTAAGAACATCGATGATTTAGATTTTATAATTTGTAATACAGAGATAGATGCCCTAATTTTAGAAAATAATTTAATAAAAAAATATTCTCCGAAGTATAATATTAGCTTAAAAGACGAGAAAACTTATCCATATCTTTTAATTACACGCGAACATTTTCCAAAGATATCAATTGTTAGAACAACTAAAAAACTAAATCCTAATTTAGGGGATTACTTTGGTCCATATCCCCATGGTGCTTGGAACTTAAAAAAAACTCTTTCAAAATTCTATCAAATCAGAGACTGCAATAGAGATATGGAAAAAACTTATCCAAAACCTTGTTTAAAGTTTTATATGAAACTTTGTAGTGGTCCATGTATTAATAAATCTATTATTTCTCAATATCAAGATAATATAAAAGATATAAAAGAGATTTTAAAGGGAAACACCAAAGTAATACTGGAAAAGCTCCACAATCAGATGTCTGTCGCTGCAGAAAATATGGAATTTGAAAAAGCTATTTTCCTTAGAGAGCAAAAAAAGGAGATTGAAACGAATATTCAAACTCAGATAAGTGATGCGAATAATGCTATTGATGAAGATGTATTTATATTTAATTTAGAGGATAGTAAAATTTTTTTATGTATTTTAAATATTCGAGATGGTAAAATTTTAGGAAAAAATTTCCATGTTATCAATTTAGAGGAAAAATTTTATGACGATATTTTAGAAGAAACTCTTATGGCTTATTATTCTAAATTTCCTATTCCCAAAAATATTATTTTTCAAGAAAACTTAGAGATATATCAGGATAAAATTAATAACCTATTTCAAAGTATTTTTAATAAAAAGTTGTTGTTGTTTTTCCCTAAAATTAAATCCAGAAGAAAAGAGCTGTTAGATATGGGTCTACTCAATTTAAAAAAAGACATGGATAATTTTTATAATAAAAAATCCATTGTTGAAAAAGGATTAAATGATCTCTATATAAAACTGAAACTAAAAAGATTTCCATTTAAAATTGAGTGTTTTGATATTTCTAATATCCAAGGAAAAGATGCTGTTGCATCAATGAGTGTCTCAGTGGAAGGTAGGAAAGCTAAGAAATTTTATAGAAAATTTAAAATTACAACTAAGGATACTCCAGATGATTTTCAAATGATGAGGGAAGTCATAGAGAGAAGATATAGCAAACTTCCTACTGAGGAGTTTCCAGATATTATATTGATTGATGGTGGACTTGGACAGATCAATGCAGTCGGTAAAATTTTAGAAGGGATTGGAAAAGGTGGAATTTCAGAACTTTTAAGTATTGCAAAAAAAGAAGAGGAAATTTATAAATATACAGAAAATACACCATATATATTCTCTAAAAGTGATGAAGCTTTAAAAATTTTGCAAAGAGTTAGGGATGAAGCTCATAGATTTGGTGTCACTTACCATAGAATACTTAGAAACAAAAGGGTTATTTCTAGTGAATTAGATAGTATTCCGGGAATTGGTCCGAAGAGAAAAGAACTTCTCTTAAAAACTTTTGGTTCTGTTAAACAAATAAAAAATGCTACTTTAGGTGAGCTTGAAGAGATAGTCCCAAGACACCTAGCCTTAAAAATAAAGGAGATGATTTAATATTATGAAAAAAATTATTTTACTTTTTTCTTTAATAACTCTTGTGGGATGTTCTCAGTTCTCCAGTAGAAAAGATCAAAGCCAAAATATCGTATTTCAAAACTCAATACCTCAAGGAAAATATGGTTTCACAATTGTTTCCCTAAATTATCCTCAAAACTATAATGAAAAAATATTATTTTTCAAACAATTAAATTCAAATTTAGAAGACTTAAATGATATTCAAATCAATGGACTGAATATTCTTGTTTCAAATGAGATGAATCAAGATTTCGTGTCGATCTTAAATACTGGATGGTTCGATAAGGAAATTATTGGAATGAAAGTAGTTGAAGATCTTACAAAAGAAGACGTTGATTACTTAAATACTTTAGCTATTACTACACCCGAAAATGCGGGAAACTTACAGAAACTTTTAAATAGACAGTACTACCTATTACTACAACTTACCGATAGTGAAAATATGTATAATTCAGAGTATTTGTATACTGAACTTGATAAAAGCATTCTAATGGAAACTGTATTATTAAATAGAAAATCTTTAATTGAGAATTTAAGTAGAATTAAAAAGAACTTTATATATTTTGCAACTGATGAGAGACCAAATGTTCCGTTATATTCACCGACTACTGATCTAAATTTAAATAAATTTTCTAGTAATCCTGTTATTTTTGAAAAATCATCTACAGAGTCTGGGTTTAAAGTTTTTTCTAATAATTTAATTCTTTATGTTGGAAATGGGAAAAAATTAAATTCAACTGAGGACTATGAATTGACTGCAAAGATTGCAACTCCAATCTCCTTAGATGAGTTAAAAGATATCTCTAGAAATTCGATGGGAGTTTCTAAAATTTTAAAATGGAAAAGAAAAGAATGGAAAAAGAATATAACGGATGAAACTTTAGAAAAAAAATTTTCCACATGGGAGGGTAACTAATTGATTATATACTCTTCTTTTATTATTTTATTTTTTATATTTTTTTTGATTTTGAAGAAACAAGAGAAAAAAAACTTTGAAGAAACGAGTAAAATTCTTAAAAGTTTTGTTAGTAAAGAATTTTTAAATGATATATCTGAAGATCTAAAAAATGACTATGAAAGAGCGACGGGAGCTATTATAAAACAAGATTTGGAATTAGATAATTCTATTGAAGAACTTAGAGAATATAAAAAAGAACTCGAAGTTACTTATGAATCCCTTCTGACTAAATCAAAACAATTAGAATACAGTAATCAAGTTTTGGAGCAAAGAGTTGCTAGTTTATCTAATATTAACTCTCTTTCAAGAACTGTTTTATCTATAATGGAGTTAGATAAGATAATCTCCACTATTCTTGATGCTTATTTTGTTTTAACTGGAGCTAAAAGAATCTCACTCTATTTATGGGAGGATGGCAAATTAATCAATAAAAGAATAAAGGGGGAGATACACTTTAGGGGGGAATTAAGCTACCCTGAAGAAATTTTATCTCAATTTACTCGGAAAGATTATAAGAAAATTTATAATGAAATGTTAAAAGGTTTTTCTATTACACCGGATGAAAAAATAATTGCTTCTCCACTTACGGTAAAAGGAAAGGAGCTTGGAGTTATTTTTATAATCGAAGATAAATCAAAACTTATCAAAAGTGATGAGGAAACCATTTCAGCTTTAACTATCCAAGTTGCCATTGCTATTAATAACGCACAAATATATTCCGATTTGGTTATTAAGGAGAGAATGTCTCAAGAACTTGAGGTGGCATCAAGAATACAAAAAAGAATTATTCCAAAAAAGATAAAAAAAGTTTTAGGGCTTGATGTAGCAACTTTTTTTGAACCTGCTAAAGAGATAGGGGGAGACTATTATGATTATTCGCTTTTAGATGATAATACTTTTAGTATTACCATAGCGGATGTTAGTGGAAAAGGCGTTCCAGCAGCCTTTCTTATGGCTTTGGGGAGGTCTGTTTTAAAAACTTTGGAACTCCAAGGAGAGCAGCCATGTTGTAATGTTAGAAAACTTAATAAGCTTATTTATCCAGATATAACGGAGGATATGTTTATAACAATGATGCATAGTAAATATGACTATAGTACCAAAACTATTACGTATTCAAATGCAGGGCACAATCCTTTAGTTATGTATAATAGTATTACGAAAGAGATTGAAACACATTCTGTAAAAGGGGTAGCAATTGGATTTTTAGATGACTACAGTTATAAGCAGGGAAAGATTCAATTGAATGTTGGCGATATTGTTATCTATTATACTGATGGAATCACTGAGGCTGAAAATAAAGACAAAGAACTTTTTGGAATAGAAAGACTAAAAAATATTTTGCTTGAAAGCTCTTATCTTTCTTCAAAAGATATAAAGCAAAATTTACTATCTGAAATTAATAAATTTCAAAATGGTTGTGAACAAAATGACGATATAACATTTGTTATAATCAAAAGAGAAGAGTAAAAAGAGCATGAAAAAATCTAAAATATATGGATATTATTAATTGACTAGTATTAATTTTGTTGCAATTTTATAAAAAATAAAAATTGACAACTTTTTAGATTTAGTATATAATTTCTCCTAGAGCAAAAAAAGGAGGATGAAGTATGGTTTTTAAAAATGGCACGAAAATTAAGAAAAAAAAGAAAAACTGTTTGTCATTTTTAAATTTATTTATTTCATTTATTAATAATTTGTTTATATTTTTTAATTTTTTAGTTTTTAATTTTAATATTTATATAGACAAGAAGGAATATGATTTTCATATTCCTTTTTTTATGCAAAAAATTTAGGAGGTTTAGATGAAGGGGAAGTTAATTCTTGAAAACGGAATGAGTTTTGATGGGAAAATTTTTGGAGAATTAGGTGAAAGCGTTGGAGAGCTTGTATTTAATACAGGAATGACAGGGTACCAAGAGTTACTTACGGATCCATCATATTATGGTCAAATTGTTGTTATGACTTATCCAATGGTTGGAAACTATGGGATAAACTTAGAGGATATGGAATCTAATGGTGTAAAGTTAAAAGGGTTTATTATTAAAGAGGACGCAAAGCTTCCAAATAACTTTAGATGTGAAATGACATTAGATGGATTTTTAAGACAATACAATGTAGTTGGTTTTAAAGGTGTGGATACGAGACATCTAACTAAAATAATAAGAGAAGAAGGAGCAATGAAAGCTCTAATAACTTCAAAAGATTTAACTCAAAAAGAGATAGATGAGCATTTTGCAAAATTTAATAATAGTGATGCTGTAGAAAAAGTGAGTACAAAAGAGATATACGAGATTCCGGGAACAGGAAAAAGAATAGGGGTTATAGATTTTGGTGTTAAAAGAAATATTTTAAGGTCATTTGAAAAAAGAGAAGTTCATCAAATTGTATTTCCTTGGAATGTGACTGCAGAGGAGTTACTGTCTCATGATTTAGATGCAGTGTTTTTATCAAATGGACCGGGAGACCCTGCTGAACTAACTGGAGTTATAGATGAAATAAAAAAATTAGTTGGAAAACTGCCTATTGTTGGAATATGTTTAGGGCATCAGTTGCTAGCTTGGGCTTTAGGTGGAACAACAACAAAGCTGAAGTATGGACATAGAGGATGTAACCATCCAGTTAAAGATTTAGAAAAAAATAGAATATTTATAACATCACAAAATCATGGTTATGTTGTAGATAAAGTGCCTGAATCAATGAAGGTGACACATATTAATTTAAACGATAACTCTATTGAAGGAATGAGAAGTGAAGAGCATAAAATTTTATGTGTACAGTATCACCCAGAAGCATGGCCAGGACCAGCTGATTCAGAATATCTGTTTGATGATTTTTTAAAAGTAATAGAGGGATAATTTTTGAGGATATTTAAGTAGAGTTTGTAGGAGGCGTATAATGTTAGATAAATCGATAAAAAAGACACTGGTAATAGGATCGGGACCAATTATAATAGGACAAGCGGCAGAGTTTGATTATTCAGGAACTCAAGCATGTGAAACATTAAAAAAAGAGGGGATAGAAGTTGTATTAATAAACTCTAACCCAGCAACAATAATGACAGATAAGGCAGTTGCAGACAAAATATATATAGAGCCAATTACAGCAGAGTTTGTAGAAAAAGTAATTGCAAAAGAAAGACCGGATTCTATTTTAGCTGGAATGGGTGGACAAACAGCTCTAAACATGGCAGTTGAATTAAATGATAAAGGAATACTTGAGAAGTATAATGTAAGAGTTATAGGAACATCTATTGAATCTATAAAAAGAGGAGAAGATAGGGAACTGTTTAGAGAGGCTATGGATAAAATTGGAGAGCCTACAATAGAGAGTAAAATAGTTGAGACTTTAGAAGATGGATTTAAAGTTGCAAGAGAGATTGGGTATCCAGTTGTTGTAAGACCAGCGTATACTCTAGGAGGAACAGGAGGGGGAATTGCTGATAACTCTCAAGAATTAGAGGATATTTTGTTAAAAGGATTAAAGTTATCAAGAGCAGGACAAGTATTAATTGAAAAATCAATCTTAGGGTGGAAAGAGGTTGAATACGAAGTAATCAGAGATAAAGATGGAAACTGTATAACTGTTTGTAATATGGAGAATATAGATCCAGTTGGTATCCATACAGGAGACTCTATAGTTGTTGCACCATCTCAAACTCTTTCAGATAGAGAGTATCAAATGCTAAGAACATCAGCATTGAAAATAATAAATGAAATAGGAGTAGTTGGAGGTTGTAACGTTCAGTTCGCTCTTCATCCGAAATCATTTGAATATGCAATCATTGAAATAAATCCAAGAGTTTCTAGATCATCTGCATTAGCTTCAAAAGCTACAGGATATCCAATAGCAAGAGTTGCAACAAGATTGTCTTTAGGATATACACTAGATGAAGTTGTAAATGAAGTAACTGGAAAAACTTTCGCATGTTTTGAACCAGCATTGGATTATATAGTAGTAAAAATTCCAAAGTGGCCATTTGATAAATTTAAGAAAGCTAATAAAAGACTAGGTACGAAAATGATGGCAACTGGAGAGGTTATGGCTATTGGAAATAACTTTGAAGCTGCATTTTTAAAAGGACTAAGATCATTAGAAATTGGAAGATATAATTTAGAGCATCCTGTGGTAGAGAAAATGACTATGGAAGAGTTAAAAGAGATAGTTGTAAGACCTGATGATGAAAGAATTTTCGTTGTTGCTGAGATGTTAAGAAGAGGATATGTAAAAGAAAAGTTACAAAAGTTAACTGGAATAGATAAGTTCTTTATGGAAAAATTAGAGTGGCTTGTAAAGCAAGAAGAATTAATGAAAAAGATGGAGCTTAAAGATTTAGATGAAAAATTCTTAAAAAATGCTAAGAAAAAAGGATTCTCAGATAAAGGAATAGCTCAATTATTGAATGTGACAGAGCAAGACATTACTAGAAAAAGAAGAAACTATGGTATTAAACCAGTTTATAAAATGGTTGATACATGTGCAGGAGAGTTTGCTGCAGATTCATCATACTTTTATTCAACATATGATCAATTTGATGAGGTTGATGTAACAGATAAAAAGAAAGTTATAGTAATAGGATCTGGTCCAATAAGAATAGGGCAAGGAATAGAGTTTGATTACTGTACAGTTCATTCAATAAAGACTTTAAGAAATATGGGAATAGAGAGTATTATTATAAATAATAATCCAGAAACAGTATCTACAGACTTCTCAACTGCAGATAGACTTTACTTTGAGCCATTGGTGACAGAGGATGTTATGAATATTATTGATAAGGAAAAACCAGCAGGAGTAATCATTCAATTTGGAGGTCAAACAGCAATAAAATTAGCTAATGACTTAAGAGATAGAGAAGTTACAATCCTTGGAACTTCAGCAGAGATGGTTGATGCTGCAGAAGATAGAGAAAAGTTTGAAGATATAATGGAAAAATTAGATATAAAAAGACCAAAAGGTAAAGCTGTATGGGATGTTGAGCTTGGAAAGAAAATAGCAGCAGAAGTACAATATCCAGTTTTAGTAAGACCTTCATATGTTCTAGGTGGACAAGGAATGGAGATTTGTCATGATGAATATAATCTTGTAAATTATCTAAAAGCTTCATTTGAAAGAGATCCTGAAAATCCAGTTTTAATAGATAAATATTTAAATGGAATTGAAGTAGAAGTAGATGCGATATGTGACGGTGAAGATATTTTAATACCAGGAGTTATGGAGCACTTAGAGAGAGCTGGAATACATTCGGGAGATTCAATAACAATATATCCACCACAAAATTTATATGAGGGTACAGAAAAGAAAATTGAAGAGATTACAAGAAAAATAGCAAAAGAATTAAAAATAAAAGGTATGATGAATATTCAGTTTATAGCATACGAAAATGAATTATACGTAATTGAGGTAAACCCTAGATCATCAAGAACAGTACCTTATATAGCAAAAATATCTGGAGTTCCAGTAATTGATATAGCAACAAAAGTAATAATGGGAGAAAAACTTCAAAACTTAGGATTTGGAACTGGTATTTATAAAAAGCCATCTGTAGTTGCAGTTAAAGTTCCAGTATTCTCAACAGAGAAATTATCAGGAGTAGAAGTTTCATTAGGACCTGAGATGAAATCTACAGGTGAAGTTTTAGGAGTTGGACATACAGCAGATGAAGCTATATTTAAAGGTCTTTTAGGTGGTGGAAGAGTTCAGAATGTAAGAAACAGAAAAGTTCTTTTAACAATAAGAGATAAGGATAAAGATGAATTTTTACCAGTTGCAAAATCACTTAAAAGCTTAGGTTGTCAACTGTTTGCAACAGAGGGAACTCAGAAATATTTAGCAGAAAAAGGAATTGAAGCAACAGCAGTGAGAAAAATAAATGAAGAATCGCCAAATATTTTAGATTTATTAAAAAATAGAGAAGTAGATATATTAATAAATACTCCAACTAAGGCGAACGATGCTCAAAGAGATGGATTTAAAATAAGAAGAACAGCTATTGAATACGGAGTAGAAGTACTAACTTCGATAGATACTTTAAATGCAATAATAAAAGTTCAAGAATTAAATGTTGATAAGATGGATTTAGATGTATTTGATATAGCACGAATATAAAAAAAGTTGACAAATACAAAAAAAAAGTATACACTTCATTTAAATAATATAAAGAAAAAGATATACTCAAAGGGAGTAGTCAAAAGTATGGTATCAACATCTCGATTTGAAAGAATCTGGTACTATACACCTAAAAAGGTGACAAGACTTTTAGTGTAGGGTTTAACCTATACTGAAAGTCTTTTTTTTTGAAAAATGAAAATATGTATTAAGTAAGTAAATAGTTAAAAGTATAAAATTATATGGAGGGAAATTTATGAAGGATTTTTATTTGAGAAGTAAAGATGAACTATTTGGATATTTTGATACTTCTGAACGAGGATTAGGAGAAAAAGAATTGGAAAATTTAAGGGAGAAGTATGGGGAAAATATCTTGAATACTAAAGAGAAAAAAAGTGCACTAGTAATTTTTTTAGAGCAATTTAAGGATTTTTTAGTAATAATTTTGCTAGTTGCGGCGACAATTTCGTTTATTTCTGGGAATAGAGAGAGTACGATAGTTATCTTAGCAGTTATAGTAATGAATGCTATTTTAGGAACTATTCAACACCTGAAGGCAGAAAAATCCTTAGAGAGTCTGAAGAAAATGTCTTCTCCGAAGGCTAAAGTTATAAGAGATGGAGAAAAACGGGAGATAGACTCATCAGAGCTACTTCCGGGGGATATAGTATTGCTAGAGGCAGGAGATATTGTTCCTAGTGACGGGAGAGTTTTAGAAACACATTCTTTGATGGTAAATGAAAGTTCATTAACAGGTGAATCCGATAATGTTGAAAAAGTGTGCCAAGTTATTGATATATCAGGTTTAACCATAGCAGATCAAAAAAATATGGTTTTCTCAGGAAGTTTAGTGACTTACGGAAGAGCAAAAGTTTTAGTGACAGCGATAGGAATGAAAACAGAATTAGGAAAGATTGCATCCCTACTAGATGAAACTAAAGAAACAATGACACCACTTCAAAAATCATTGGTAAGATTTGGAAAAAAATTATCGATAGCAATAATAATTTTATGTATTGTCGTATTTTTTATGAGTGTAGCTAGAGGGGTAAATATATTGGAGTCATTGATGTTTGCTGTAGCTTTAGCAGTAGCTGCCATTCCAGAGGCCTTGGGATCCATAGTAACAATTGTTTTAGCGATTGGAACTCAAAAGATGGCAAAAGAACATGCTATTATAAAGAAACTTCATTCAGTAGAGTCATTGGGATGTATTTCTGTGATTTGTTCTGATAAAACAGGAACATTGACACAAAATAAAATGACAGTTAGACAACTTTATGTTGGGGATGAAGTGATTGAAACTGGAGAGATTGATTTGAATTCAAAAGTGGAAATTGAACTTTTAAGAAGTGCTATTTTGTGTAGTGATGCAGTAAATAATAATGGACAAGAGATTGGAGATCCAACTGAGGTAGCACTAGTAAATGTAGGTCATAAATATAATTTGAAGGAAGTTGAAATTAGGAATAAATATCCTAGATTGAAGGAATTGCCATTTGATTCAGATAGAAAAATGATGAGTACTTTAAATGAGATTGAAGGGAAAAATTATTTAATAACTAAGGGAGCACCAGATGTTATTGTAGAAAAAGCCAAGTATATTTTAAGAAAAAATGGAAGTATTGAAGAGATGCTAAAGACAGACATAGAAAATATTAAAAAGACAAATATAAGTTTTGCAGAACATGGATTGAGAGTTTTAGCTTTTGCAATGAAAGGGATGAATGAGGTAAGAGAATTAGAGTTTTCAGATGAAAGTGATTTTATATTTATAGGATTAATTAGTATGATTGATCCACCTAGAGAGGAGTCAAAGGAGGCTGTAAAAAGTTGTGTAAGAGCGGGAATAAAACCTGTTATGATAACAGGAGATTATAAAGTTACAGCTAAAGCTATTGCAAGAGAGATAGGGATATATAAAGATGGTGATGAAACATTAAATGGTGTTGAAGTTGAAAAAATGAGTGATGAAGAACTTATGAAACACGTTGAAAGAGTATCAGTTTATGCTAGAGTATCGCCGGAACATAAGATCAGAATTGTCTCAGCGTGGCAAAAACTGGGTAAAGTTTGTGCTATGACAGGAGATGGAGTGAATGATGCACCAGCTCTAAAAAAAGCAGATGTAGGGATAGCTATGGGGATAACAGGAACAGAAGTTTCAAAAGATGCAGCCTCTATGATATTAACTGATGATAATTTTTCTACAATAATAAAATCGGTTGTAACGGGAAGAAATTTGTATGCAAATATAAAAAATTCTATAAGATTTTTATTATCAGGAAATACAGCAGGTATTTTGGCAGTATTTTATGCCTCATTGGTAGGATTACCTGCGATATTTGCCCCAGTTCACCTGTTGTTTATAAACTTATTAACGGATAGTTTACCAGCAATTGCTATAGGAATGGAAGCTTCACATGGAGATGTGCTTGATGAAAAACCAAGAGAAGCTAATGCGCCGTTATTAGATAAAAAATTATCTGGAAGAATTTTAATGGAGGGGATATTGATTGCAACCGTCACAATGATAGCATTTTATCTAGGATATACGAAGGAAAATATTGGTTTGGGAAGTACTATGGCGTTTTCAACACTATGTTTAGGAAGGTTGTTTCATGGATTTAATTGTAGAGGAAATGGTTCTGTGATAAGACTGGGAATAACAAGTAATATGTTTAGTATATATGCATTTTTAATGGGAGCTATATTACTGTATATAGTTCTATTGATTCCATCATTTCATGAAATGTTTGCAATATCAGATTTAAGTATTATGAACTTTGGAGAAATAACAGTATTGGCATTTATACCAACATTGATAATTCAAGTATCAAAATATATAAAATATGGTGGATAAAAAAACACCCTTTTAATAAGGGTGTTAAAATTCAAATGGTGCCTAGAAAAGGATTCGAACCTTCGACCGCTCGGGTATGAACCGAGTGCTCTAGCCAACTGAGCTAT
>CAKOHT010000014.1 GCA_934085975.1 uncultured Cetobacterium sp. | reverse complement strand
TTTCTGGCATTTTGTTATTTTCATAACTTCTGACTATTTTCTCTATTCGGTTGTTAATGTCCTTATCTTTTAACTTTTGTCTGCGGTGTTTCCCGCTGACAAAAATTATAGTATCATAAATTTTAAACTTCGTCAACATTTTTTTATTTTTTTAAAATTTGTTTCTCCTCTATATTTAGCTCCTCAATAAAAATAAGATTCTCTGCCAACAGTTTTGCCCTCACATCATTATAAAATTTTTCACCTAAACTATATTTTAAAGTTTCTCCATATGCCAATATCAAGGGCACATACTCCTCCTCTAAAAAACCTATAGGATTTTTTCTTCTAAAAAATGAACTCTGTGTAAGCTCTTTATTTACACAAGGAGTATCATAGTAATCCTCTATTGTAAAACCTGTAGTAAAATCATCTGGCACGGTTATATATAATAAACTTCCATCTTCTTCTGAAATTATATCAATTGGCCACAAACTACAAACTAAAGGTTTTTTCTCAACTATTTCTTTTGCTCCCATATTATTTTCTAAACAAATAGAATGAAGAGAACACAACACCGATTCATTATTTGGCTTAAAAGAACACGTGCACAAAGAAATTTCATTTTCAACCGCTTCCTCTGGTACCATACATCTATCTTCTTTTATACTTTTTATGATATTTTCAATTTCATAACCATTTTCTAAAAGAATATCTATATTTTTAGTTTTTTTATTATAACTATCAATGTTGTCTAATACAAACTCTCTCGTAATCTTCTCATATACCACTGGGTTATCTGCACAACAGGGATCTTGACATCTAAAGCAATCAAAATTTGCTAAATTAGAAAATGCTGAATAATCCACAATCGCTCTGTAACGCTCCCCTCTTATTACAACTTCAGTTTCTAAAATATCTACCCTAGAGAAGTGTTCTTTTAACATCTCTTCTCTTTCTAGACTCACCTTATATACCTCTTTACCCTTAGGATGGTTTAAAAATAAAAAATAGTTCATCTCCATCTCCTCAATATCTAAAAAATTCACTTTATTTTATCACACCCTACTCTCTTTTTACAATTTTTTGATTCAGATATAATCAATAATTTCAATAACATATTGTTTTTATTTTTTATTTACTTATAGTTCTATACTAAGTATAATGATTCTATACTATATTGATAGGAGGTGCTATTTTGAATAAGAAAGTTGGACTACAACCTGGAACTCTTCTTTATACTGGTAATCGCCAAGCTACAGTTGAAATTCCTATTACACACTATACTTATAATCACGAATCTTTTAAAAAAAATAGTTTTATCTTTAGAGATAATCTCTTTATTGAGTTGCATCCATCTCATGTTAATTGGCTAAATGTCGGAGGTATCCACAATACTGAGCTTATAAAAAAAATTGGAGAAGCTTTCAATATCGACTCTTTAATTTTAGAAGATTTATTAAATAACTCACAAAGACCTAAAATAGAGATTAGAGAGGATTATATTTTCATCACATTGAAACTAATTTCTCATTCCAATGAAAAACACAAATATGAATATGAACAGATATCCTTTATTTTATTTTCAAATCTTTTAATAACATTTCAAGAAAATCCATTTGATATTTTTGATAACATTAGATCTCGTATTGAAAAAAGAAACGGACGTCTTAGAACCAAAAAAGAAGGCTATCTAACTTACTCGTTAATCGATAGAATTGTTGATAATTATTTTCTTATCATTGATGATTTAGAGGAAAGATTTGATTACTTAGAGAGTAAAGTTATCACTGAACCTAGTAAAAACGATTTTGAGGAGATTTTAAAACTAAAAAAAGAACTTTTAAAATTCAGAAGGGCTTTAGCTCCTTTAAAAGAGGTTTCTTCAAAATTTAAAGATTCAGATATCAAAGAATATCTAGGTGAAGATATCGATATCTATTTACGTGACTTACAAGATCATATTATAATAGCTAACGAATCCAATGACACTCTTTTCAACAGAGGAAATGAACTCCTACAGCTTTATCACTCCACTATCAGTACCGGAATGAATGAAATTATGAAAGTTTTAACCATGATTTCTAGTATTTTTATTCCCCTTAGTTTCTTGGCTGGACTCTATGGTATGAATTTTCAATATATGCCTGAATTGACTTGGAAATATGGCTATTTTTTTATTTTAACTTTGATGGTCTCAATTATTTTAGGAACCGCTTATTTTTTTAAAAAGAAAAAATGGTGGTAATAATTAAAATGAAAATATTAATTAAAATGAGGTGAATATTTTTTTGAAAAATTTTATTTTAACTTTAAAAGAAAGCATTCTTAAGGGGCATCCCATTACTTTTGAGAACGCCAAAAAACTTATAGATTTAGACATACGCACCGAAAGAGAAGAGATTCTTTTTTTATCAGACTGTGCAAATGAAATAAGAAAGTTCTTTTGCGGAGATAAATTTAATCTATGCACGATAATGAATGCAAAGTCTGGGAAATGTCCAGAAGATTGCAAATATTGTGCTCAATCTTCTCATTTTAAAACAGCTTCACCTATTTACCCTTTAACAAATAAAGAGGAAGCTCTAAAATTGGCTTTAAATGTTGAAAAGGAGGGTGCTAATCGCTTTGCACTAGTTACCAGTGGCAGAGGGTTACTTACACAAAAAGAAACCTCTCAAGTAGCTAATCTCTACAAATATATGAAATCTAATAGCAATATACATCTGTGTGCTTCTCATGGACTACTTACCAAAGAGGCTGCAAACGCTTTAAAAGAAGCTGGTGTAAAAACCTATCACCATAATTTAGAAACATCACGAGAGTTCTATGACAAAATTTGTACAACTCACACCTATCAAGATCGAATCAATACAATCTTAATAGCTCAAGAGGTAGGATTAGAAGTTTGCAGTGGAGGTATTTTAGGATTAGGAGAAAGTCGAGTCGACAGATTGAACATGGCTTTTGAATTAAAAAATCTAAAAATTAAATCTATACCTTTAAATTTTTTAACACCTATCGCTGGGACTCCAATGGAAAGTTATCCTTCTTTGGATCCTATGGAAATTATTAAAACAATCGCAGTCTATCGCTTCATAAATCCCGACTCCTCTTTAAGATATGCCGGTGGAAGACTTCAACTTGGCGATTTAGAGATTCAAGGCATTAGAGGTGGAATCAATTCAGCTCTGACTGGAAATTTTCTAACAACAACAGGAAGTACTATAGCTTCTGACAAAGAGATGATTGTTAAGGAGGGATTTACTCTTGATAGCTAGACTAAAAACAGGATACTTTATTATAGGAACAGATACTGATATAGGGAAGACGTACGTCTCTTCCCTTATTTTTAAATCTTTAAAAAACTATAATATCGGTTATTATAAACCATTACAAACAGGATGTTATTTTGAAAACGAAAAATTAGTTCCATTAGATCCAAAATTTTTATGTGATTTTGCTGAAACAACTCTAACCCCTGAAATGACTACTTATCTTTTCAAAACTCCTGTATCTCCTCATTTAGCTTCTGAGCTAGAAAATATTCCAATTTCTATGGACTCTATTTTCAAGCAATGGAATACTTTAAAATCTAAGTACTCAACAACTTTCATAGAAGCTGCTGGAGGTATCTACGTTCCAATAATAAGAAATAAATATTTCATGTTTGATTTCATAAAAGATTTAAACTTACCTGTTATACTTGTTTGCTCTACAAAAATTGGAGCTATAAATCATACAATGCTGACCCTTAGTTTTTTAAAAGAAAAGCAAATACCTATTCAAGGTATTATTTTTAACAACTACACAAATGAGTTTTATGAAGATGATAATATTCGAGTTGTTTTGGAAGCAAGTGAAATAAGCAATTATCTTATTATCAATACTGGAGATAGTATAATATCTAAAGAAAAGCTTCTTACATTTCTACAAAAATAAAAGAGGTCAAATTTGACCTCTTTCTTGTGTTATCTATTCTTTAACAAACTTTTCCCTGGGATTCCTGGTTTTGTCATCTCAAACGGATCTAAAATTATATCTAGCTCCTCTTTAGTCAACAACTCTCTTTCTAAAATTAAATCTACCACTGAAACTCCTGTTTTTATGGATGTCTTTGCTATATCCGCCGCATTTTTATACCCTATATGTGGATTTAAAGCTGTTATTGTTCCAACACTCATATCAACTAATTGCTGACATCTCTCTTTATTTGCAGTAATTCCAATTAAACAATTATCTATTAAAGTATTAACTCCATTCTTTAAAATTTCTATCGATTGGAATAAATTAAAAAATAATACCGGTTCAAATACATTTAACTCTAATTGACCTGCTTCTGCTGCTTTTGTTACTGTCTGGTCATTTCCAAATATTTGGAAACAAACTTGGTTCATCACTTCAGGAATTACTGGATTTACTTTTCCAGGCATTATTGAAGACCCTGGCTGTTGTTGAGGTAAATTGATCTCTGCCAATCCTGTTTTTGGTCCTGATGCCATCAGTCTTAAATCATTCGCCATTTTTGATAAATTTACAGCTGTTACTTTTAATGCCGAAGACAACCACACAAAACTATCTAAATTTCTTGTTCCATCAACTAAGTCGTCAGCTTGAACAAAATCAACATCCGTAACTTCAGATAAAATTCTAACAACATCTTCTACATATTTAGTATCCGCGTTAATTCCTGTTCCCACAGCTGTTGCTCCCATATTAACTGTTTTTAAATCTTCTAAAGCTATTTTTATTCTTCTTATATCTCTAGCCACTGGCTGAGCATAAGCTTTAAATTCCTGCCCTAATCTAATAGGTACTGCATCTTGCAGGTGTGTTCTTCCCATTTTAATAACATTATCAAATTCTATACTTTTATCTAATAGAGTTAATTTTAACCTCTCTAGAGTTTTCAATAGCTCCTCTGACATTATCTGTAAAGCTAATTTTCCAGCAGTTGGAATCACATCATTTGTCGATTGTCCATAATTCACATGATCATTAGGATGAACTCTATCATATTTGCCAAGCTCTCCCCCCAATAATTCTCCAGCTCTATTAGCTATCACCTCATTCATATTCATATTCATTGATGTTCCAGCCCCACCCTGAATAACATCAGTTATGAATTGATCCATAAATTTTCCAGCTATAATCTCTTCAGATGCTTTAACTATTGCATCCACAATATCCTTATCTAGCATTCCTGCCTCTAGATTAGCTATAGCTGAAGCTTTTTTTACATATGCCAACGCCTTAATAAAATCATTTCCTAGTTTATACCCCGTAATATAAAAATTATTTTTCCCTCTCAATGACTGAACTCCATAATAAGCATCCACTGGAACTTCCAATGTTCCTATTGAATCACTCTCTAATCTGAACTCTTTCAAATTTTTCACCTTCCCTTTATTTTCCCCAAAACATAAAATGTTGAAACTATAAAACTTAATTTTCATTTTCAACTTTTTTGAAAATATACATTTCGTTCTTTATTCGTTCATTTGTGCTTTCATGTTTTAAAGTATACTGTTTTTTCTATAAAAGTCAAGTGTTTTTGTAGTTTTTTTACTTCAGTAGGATAAAAGCATCATCTTTCATGACTTCCTCTTTTACCTCAAAGTATTCTGGATTTTCAGCTTCCAATTTTTTCAATTTTAAAAGAGTTCTTCCCAAGTGATGTTCTAGCATCACTCTCAATCTTTCTATATCTTTTTTCTCCAAAGCCTCTAAAATTTCTTCGTGCTCTTTTACAACAGATATATCACTAGTTTTATTTTTTGCATTTAAAACTCTCACTCTTTGATAGTGTCCTGTTCCATTTAATGCTAACTCCCATAGCCCTGGAATACCCGCCTTTTCGAAAATCATTTTATGGAAATCATTATCCATTTTATGAAACTCTAAATAATTACGGTTTCCTTCGCAATAAACTCTTTGCATTTTTATATTCGTTCTTAAATCCTCTATAAACTCCTTGTCTAACGTTTCTATCACTCTTTCAAAAGCGGCAGTTTCTAGCGCCACCCTTAAAACCTTCGCCTCTAAAACTTTCTGAGCACTAATTTTTGTTACAAACGTTCCTTTTTGAGGAATACTCTCTATCAGTTGATCATGCTTTAGTAATATCAATGCTTCTCTGATTGGAGTTCTACTCATTCCAAGTCTTTCTCCTATGACTTTTTCACTCAGTTCACTCCCAGGTTTTAAATTCAACTCAAATATATTTCTTTTTAGTACTTTATACGCATAAGCAGAATTACTGTTTTCTCTTGACATTCTTTCCTCCTTGTTTCTTTTTTCACATTTATTTTCAAAACAATATATCTCTATAATAAAATATACTAGCTACTTTGTCAAACTTAATATTCTATAAAAAAAAAGAGGTGATATACACCTCTTTTTTTTATTAAAGTTCAAATCCATAAGGTAACAACTCTTCCATTGTCATCAATTTATAATCTCTTTTTAGGTTTCCTAATATGATTATTGTATCATCATCTGCAAACTCTTTTATAACCTGCCTACACGCTCCGCATGGACTCACTGGTCCAGTTGTATCAGCAACTACAGCTATTAATTTTATTTTTCTCATGCCTTTACTTGCCGCCGCAAAAATTGCACTTCTTTCAGCACAGTTTGAAAGTCCATATGATCCATTTTCAATATTAGCTCCTGATGTTTCATCCCCATTTTCATCTACCAATACTGCTCCAACTTTAAATCCTGAATAGGGGGCATAAGCATTTTCTCTAGCAGCAATAGCTTTATCCACATATTCTAAAATTATTTTTTCATCTAGTTCTCTTTTCATATCATTACTCCACTACACTTTCCAATGCTATTTCAACCATATCTTTTAAGGTTGTTTGTCTCTCTAAAGATGTTGTTTCTTCTCCAGTTACTAAAGAGTCTGAAATTGTTAATATTGTCAATGCTTTTACATTGTATTTTGCAGCTATTGTATACAACGCTGCCGTTTCCATCTCGACACAAAGCACTCCAAAATTTGCCCATTTTTTATAAGCTTCGAAATTATCTCCATAAAACTCATCAACAGTTAAAACATTTCCACCTTTAATCTTTATACCTTTTACTTTTGCAGCTTCAGCTGCTCTCATAAACAATTCAAAATCTGCTGTCGGTGCATAATCCGCTCCATCAAACCTAAGTCTATTAATCCCTGAGGTCGTTGATGACGACATAGCTAAGATTACATCTCTTATTTTTATATCCTCTCTATAAGAGCCCGCAGTTCCAACCCTGATTAAATTTTTAACCCCATAATCTCTTATCAATTCATTTACATAAATTGATATCGAGGGAACTCCCATTCCAGTTCCTTGAACTGAAACTCTTCTTCCTTTATAAGTTCCAGTATATCCGTATATCCCTCTAACTTCATTGTAGCAAACTACATCTTCTAAAAAAGTTTCCGCAATCCATTTAGCTCTCAATGGATCCCCCGGTAGTAATACCGTTTCAGCTATATCTCCCTTTTTTGCACCTATATGTATACTCATTTTTTCCTCCTAATTTCTTCTTACTTTTATAATTTGACTAGCAAAACTTCCTTTTAAATCGGTTTTTCCTAATAACAACTCCTCTACTGTAGCTGCTATTGTCGAAAACCCCTTCTGAACTCCCAAATCTATATTTTCTTTTATCATTTTTCCATACACAACTATTGGAATATACTCCCTCGTGTGGTCGCTTCCTTTATATGTAGGATCACATCCGTGATCTGCTGTTAATATAAGCAGTTCATTTTCTTTCAAATTATCTATAATTTCAGGAAGGTAGTTATCAAACTCTTCTAAAGCTAACTTGTACCCTTTTGGATCTCTTCTATGACCGTACTTCATATCAAAGTCAACCAAATTTGTAAATATAATTCCTTTTGTATCTTTTTTTAACTCTTCGATAGTTTTTAAAATTCCATCTAAATTATCTTTATTTGTTCCTCTGCTCTGCGTTATTCCAACACCTGCAAATATATCACTAGTTTTACCTATACCTATTACATCCAATCCAGCGTTTTTAACTCTATCCAACATACTTTCAATTGGTGGCTCAACAGAATAATCGTGCCTATTTGACGTTCTTATAAACTCTCCAGCTCTCTTCCCTGTATAAGGTCTTGCAATTACTCTCGCCACAGGAGATAACTCTCCACAAATTTCTAAAGCTTTTTTACAAGCTGAATAGAGTTCATCTAAGGATATTATCTCTTCGTTAGCAGCTATTTGAAACACTGGATCAGCAGATGTATAAACAATCCAAGCCCCAGTAGCCAGTTGTTCCTCTCCATATACCTCTAAAACATCTGTCCCTGAATAGGGTAAATTACAAATTACTTTTCTTCCAGTAGCTTTTTCAAAAGCCTCTATTGTTTCCTTTGGAAAACCATTGCTATAAGTTGGAAAGGCTTTCTCTTGAACAATTCCAGCAATCTCCCAGTGCCCTGTCGTCGTATCCTTTCCTTTAGAAAGTTCCATGGCTTTTCCGTATGCTCCTTTTGCGTTTTCAACTCTTTCTACACCCAAAATCTCTGTAATATTTCCAAGCCCCAACTCTTCCAGATTTTTTAAATTCAATCCCCCAGTTGCAAGAGCCGTATTTCCCAACGTATTCGTTTTTTCATCTCCAAACTCTTTTGCATCTGGTAAAGCTCCTACTCCAGCACTATCCAGTACTATTAAAGTGACTCTTTCTACTTTCTTCATAATTCTCTCTCCTTTTCTATAAGGTAACAAAAGGCTGATCAAAATGACCAGCCCCGCGTTTATTATTTATCGCTTACTTTGATTTCTCCAGCCATTAATTTAGCCTTAATCTCTTCAAATTTTGCAAGTTTTTCAGCCCCAATAATCTCTTTTGTAAATTCAAAATTAGTAACTCCTACCCCATCTTCTTTTGCACCATAAACAGCTAATCCCGGTACAAATTCGCCTTTAGTAAAATCTTTGATTGTATCAAAAACTCCAACGTCAACATTCTTAAGCATAGATGTTAAAACTGTTCCAGGCTCAACTGCATCTTGATTTGAATCAACTCCAATAGCAAATACACCTTTTTCTTTTGCTGCTGCAATAACTCCCATACCTGTTCCTCCAGCCGCATGGTATATTACATCTGCACCTTGATTGATCTCAGATATTGCATTCTCTTTACCTCTCACTGGGTCATTAAATGGATTTGGTCCAGTTGTATACACCGAGAAGAATTTAACTTTTGGATTAACATACTCTGCACCTTGTTTAAATCCTACTTCAAATTTTTTAATTAAAGGATTTTCCATTCCACCAACAAATCCAACTGCGTTATTTTTAGTCATTAGTCCAGCTATAACTCCAACTAGGAAAGATCCCTCTTCCTCTTTAAATACCATAGATTTTACATTCGGTAAATCTATAACATCATCAATCATCAAAAATTTAACATCTGGATAATCCGCTGCCACTGTTCTTGCTGATTCTGTCATTTGAAATCCAGTAGCAATTATTAAGTCATATCCCGCTTCAGCATATTCTCTTAAAAACTCCTCATCTTCAGCTGGTGACGCTGGCTCAACATATTTAAACTCAATTCCTAAATCCTTTTGTGCCTGTTCTAACCCTCTGTAAGCAGCATCATTGAACGATTTATCTCCCAGTCCACCAGTAGAAAGAACTATTCCTACTTTAGTTGGCTTCGCTGCAAATAATCCAACTGCTAACATCATTGACATGATAAAAGTAACTATTCTTCTCATTAATCCCCTCCTAAATAACTTTATACTAGTTGAATTTTAGCATACTATTCATCTAAATCAAAGAAAAATTTACTATTATTTCATCATTTTTCCCAATGTATATATCAGTTCGTCGATTACTTTGTTCTCTTCATTATTTTTTATTCCTGATACAACACAGTTTCTTAGATGAGTCTCTAAAATTACTTTAGCTATTCCGTCCAATGCTGCCTTTGCTGACGAGATTTGATTCAGAACATCATCACAATATGCATCCTCTTCAATCATTCTTTTTATTCCTCTAATTTGTCCTTCTACTCTATTGGCTCTAGCAATTAATTTTTTTTTATCACTACAAATTTTATTTGAACAGTTATCTTCCATAAGCCCTCCTATTTTAAATCACGTTTTCTTCAACATAGGATACACCCCTATAGTATAGATAATAGCATATTTATAGTAAAAAATCCACTTTTTTAAGTGGACTTTTACTTCTCTAATTCAACAGTTACTTTCAACCTTTTCAATCCGGTTTGAATGGCCTTTATTTTGAACTTACTAATACCTTTAATCTCCAAAAGTTCCTCTGTGGAAGCTTCTTGAATTTTAGACAGATTTCCATGGTTATTCACTATTTTATCTATATCTCTCTTTGTCAATTTAGTTATTTTATCTAAAATTCTATATCCTTTTGGTGTTACCCTATTTCCTAAAGCTGAATATGTCTTTCCATAGTCAAGAACTGCTGACAACTTTTCTAACTCTTTTAGCTCATCATCTGTTAATCTTGAAAGTCTATCTGTTATTTCATATAGGTTGAACGGTGCATTGGAATAATTCCAATAATCTCTCAAGAAATCCTCTTTTTCACTTTCAATATCCTGAATTAAATCGTTTAGATGCAATCTAACAAGTCTTCCATCCACCCCAAGTTCAGTCATATATGTATTCATCTCCTGAAATATTCTTGTCACTTTTTCAAATCTTTGAAGTACAACTGTTACCTCATACAATGTCACTAAATCATCTAATTCAAGAATTGTCAAGTTTCCTAAAGCCTTATCCAAAACAAATCGATAACGCTCTAAAGTATTTAAACCTTGAGAAGCCTCTCCCATTAAATCTGAAGTACTTCTAAGCCTATGCTTCATTTCACCTTTATATATTGTTACGACTTTTTTTCTTTCCGATACAGCAATCACCAATTTGTCGGTCTGTTTAGCAACCCTTTGAGCTGTTCTATGTCTTGTCCCACTCTCATTTGTGGAAAATCTCATGCTCGGCTGTAAATGCACATTTGCAGAATGTATTCTTGTTATATCGGAGTCCAATATTATAGCTCCATCCATCTTACAAAGTTCAAATAATTTTTCTGGTGTGTACTCACAGTTTATTTCAAATCCACCATCCATTATTTTCTGAACTTCAGAATCTAAACCTACAACTATTAAGGCTCCCATTTCACCATCTAAAACGTTATGTATCCCCTCTCTTAACTTTGTCCCTGGAGCCAAAAGAGAAAGAATCTCTAAGAATTCTGGGTTATTCATCTTTACTCATCCTCTCTAAAAATTCTTCTAAATTTTTTAAATATATTATTTTTAATTTATAACTATTTTTTTCAATCTCTTTTCTATTAGCTTCAGGCACGTATACACCTTTAAAACCAAGTTTTTCAATCTCTCTCAATCTTTTATCTATAAAGAAAGCTTTTCGAATCTCTCCCCTCAATCCTAGTTCTCCAATAGCCGCTATTTTCTGGCTTATAGCTACATTTTTATAGAGTGAAACTATTGAAATAAGAGCTCCTAAATCTGCTGCTGGATCATTTATAGAAAGTCCACCTGGTATATTTATAAAAAGGTCTTTCATCCCTAAGTGCAACCCCATTCGTTTTTCCGCAATCGCCGTCAATATCTGCATCCTATTTCTGTCAAAGCCTTGAACTATTCTTTTAGGTATTCCAATAGTACAGTCAGTAAGTAATGTCTGTATCTCTAAAAGAAAAACTTTTGTTCCCTCCAATACTGGTACTACCATACTTCCTATATTTTTTTCATCCCTTTCGCTCAAGAAAAATTCTGACGAATTTTTTACTTCATGAATCCCGGTATCCTCCATACTAAATACCGCTAATTCATTTGTCGATCCAAATCTATTTTTTAAACTTCTCAATATTCTATAAAAAAGTCCTTCCTCTCCTTCAAAATGAAATACAGCGTCCACCATGTGCTCAAGAAGTTTTGGTCCTGCCACTTTTCCATCTTTCGTTATATGCCCAACTATAAAAAATGAAACATCATTTTTTTTAGCAAGTTCTATTATTTTTAACGTACACTCTCGTATTTGAGTGGGTGTTCCCGGAATGGAGTCCACCTCTGAATTATACAGTGTTTGAATAGAATCAACAATAACTATTTTAGGTTTTTTTGTAATAACATACTCATATATAATTTGAATATCTGTTTCTGACATCAAATATAAGTTTTCAGAGTATATTCCTAACCTCTCTCCTCTGGACTTTATCTGAGCTGGTGACTCCTCTCCTGACACATACAAAACATCTCCATACTCTGTATATTCTTTGGCTGTTTGTAAAAGAAGTGTCGATTTTCCAATCCCCGGATTTCCAGTTATAAGTACGACCTCACCTTTTACTAATCCTCCTCCCAAAATTCTATCAAATTCGGAAATCTTAGTTTTATATCTAAAGTTTTTTTCTATTTGAACATTGGCAAAAGATACTACCTTTTCCTGTATATTTACAAGTGAATTTGTAGATGATTTTATATTCTTTGCTGCGACTGGAGAGATCTCAATCTCCTCTTCAAAAGTTCCCCATTCTCCACAACCATCACATTTTCCCATCCATTTTATGGTTTTAAATCCGCACTCACTACATACATAAAAACTCTTTGCCTTTGCCATACTTACTCCTCAAATCTTTCTTTTATCTTCTCTATTACAAACTCATCTAAGTAGTTGTCCAATTTTCCTTTATATAGTGCTAACTCCCTCACAACTGAAGAACTTACATAGAGATACTCTTTCGACGCTGGAATGAAAACTGTTTCAATCTCTCCATCAGAAATATCGTAATTTCCATATGCTAATGATAGTTCATATTCGTAGTCAATAACTGCTCTTAATCCTCTAATTATATATTTACATCCTCTCTCTTTCATATAATTAGCCAGTAGCCCACTATGCTCCACCACTTCTATATTTTCTATATCTTTCAAAACCTCTTCTACCATCTCTTTACGTTCCTCTAAAGAAAACAAGGTTTTTTTACTACCATTATTTAAAACTGCAACGATCAATCTATCACACATTTTACTTGCTCGTTTTATTATCTCTTTGTGACCTTTTGTTATTGGATCAAATGTTCCTGAATATAAAGCTAATCTCATTTTCCACCTAACTTTCTAATAATATTTCGTAATCTTTTACTAAATCCCTATTTTTTGCAGTTATCTCTATTGTCTTACCAGAAGCTTGTAAAAGAGATTTAATAAAATCAAAATATATCTCCTCTATTTTTTCTTTAACCGAAGATTTCGTTATTATTTTTACATTTTTTATATCTTTTTCTTCTACTATATCTTTTAAATCCTTTAATATATTCTCAACAATAGCTCTACTTCCTCGGACTTTTCCAGTTCCTTTACACATAGGACACTCATCTTGAAAATAATAACTCAATGGTTTTCCTAACCTTTTCCTAGTCATCTCCACTAATCCTAAATCAGTAAAATGTATTATATTTGTCTTAACTCTATCTTTAGCTAAATTTTCTTCTAATACCTTTAGTACTTTCTGTTTATCCTCTTCAACTTTCATATCTATAAAATCAATAATAATAATTCCACTCAAATTCCTTATTCTCAGTTGTCTTGCTATTTCAGCGGCAGCTTCCATATTAGTTTTTACCACAGTTTCCTCTAAGTTCATGCTCCCTATATTTTTCCCAGTATTTACGTCTATACTGACCAATGCCTCTGTTTTTTCAATTACAATAGAGCCTCCACACTCCAACGAAGTTGTCACCTCTAAAGATTTCTCTATCTCTTTTTGGATACCATATCTATGAAAAATCTCCTCTTTTTCTGTATAAAGCTTTATTTTTGTCTTTGGTATTCCTTCATTAAAAGCCTTCACATACTCAATTATTTCCAAATAAACTCCTTCATTATCCACAACTACTTCGTCGATATCATTGTCAACTATGTCTCTTAACACTTTGCTCACAATATCATTATCTTTATATAAAAGTTCACCTGTTTTTGCCTTTTTTATCTTGATTTCTATCTCTTCCCACCTCTTCTTTAAGTATTGTAACTCTTTTTCAAAGTGGTGAGCACTTTTTCCTTCCGCTGCAGTTCTTATTATAACTCCCATATTTTCAGGAACAATTTTTGAGAAAAGCTTCTCCAACCGTCCCCTTTCCACTTCATCTTTTATTTTTTTTGATATAGCAATATGGTCGTTATTTGGCATCAAAACTAAAAATTTCCCAGGTATAGTATAGTGAGTCGTTACTCTTGCACCTTTACTACCTCTAGGATCGCTTAAAACTTGTACTACTACATCATCTCCCACATTCAGCAACTCTTCTATCGGTTTCCCACTATTTGTAATTCCAGTTAAATATTTCTCTTCAAAATCCCTCAAATCCTTAACATATAAAAAAGCATTTTTCTCAAGCCCAATATTGACAAAAGCTGATTCCATACCGGGAAGAACATTGGCAACTCTCCCTTTATAGATATTGCCATTCAGTGTTCCCTCTCCCTCTCTTTCAATATGAATCTCCATGACTTTGCCTTTTGCTAAAACCGCTGCTCTTGTTTTAAATTTGTTGGTATTTATTATTATCTGGTTCATTTATCTCTCTCCTAAGAACCTGTTTCCATGAGTATATGTTTTCATTTATTTTGATTCTATCTGTCTCTAACGTATTATCCATCTTTACTATTAAATTTTTTCCTAATTTCTCTCTATTGATTTTATTTATACCTATAATTTTGGAAACATTCTTTTCGTTTATTTCTACTTCTAACCTTTTCTCTCTATCATACACCTCTTTAAGAAAGTCATAGTATATCTCTCCGACGACTAACTCCCTAAATGCTGGATGGAAAGGACCTCCTAAAACATTCTCCTTATCATTTAACTCCTCTGTTGGTTGCAATCCAACTCTAACAATATTTATATCATTATAAGCTAAAAGAGAATATATTTTTTTGCACCTCTTAACTGCTTCCTCTAAACTCAGTGGAACATAGCTTCCACGCTTAAACATATCCGCCATTTCAGTCTCTTTTATAACTAAAGTTGGATAAATTCGTGCAATATTTGGTTTTAAATCCACTGTTTTTAGAGCACTTACAAAATCACTTTCGTCAGTTGATCCCGGTAGTCCCAACATCAATTGTATTCCCAACTCAATTCCAGCTTCTTTTATTAACTTTGAAGCTTCATATACTTTCTCAATCGGATAAAATCTATGTGTTTTCAACAACACTTTCTCATCTAAAGATTGAACCCCTAACTCTACAGTTGTAACTCCGTATTTTTTCAGCATATCTACTATTTTTTTATCAATATAATCAGGTCTTGTCGATAATCTTATTCCATCAATCAAACCATTTTTTATATACTCATAAACTACAGATAAATATTCCTCTTGTAATTTTATAGAAATTCCTGTAAAAGTTCCACCAAAAAAAGCCACTTCTTTCTTGGATTTTTTTGGAAGAGTTTTTAAATATGTTTCGATTATATCTTTTATATCCTCTGTGGTTACATCTGTCTCCCTACCGTTTATCTTTTTTTGATTACAAAAAACACAATCATTTGGACATCCAAAATGACTTATAAAAATTGGAATATTATAATGTTTCATAAAGCTTTACTCCTAACTTTTTACAAATATCTTTCGCTGCTGACTGCTCTGCGCTTTTTTTATTTTTTCCTTTTCCATATCCCGTTAAATCATCTTTTATAACTGCCACAACTTCAAAAACCTTTAGGTGATCTGGTCCATTCTCATTAACTACTTGATAAGTTGGAATTATTTTATATTCTTTTTGACTATACTCTTGCAATATCGTTTTAAAATCCAAAATATCTTCATTTTCATTTATATGTTCAATTGGATATTTTAAGAAATTCATAGCTATATTTTTTGCTACTATAAAATCCGAGTCCAAATATATTGCTCCCAATATTGCCTCAAAAACGTCCCCTAATATTGAATTTCTCTCTCTTCCACCAGTTAACTCTTCGCCTTTACTCAACATCAAATACTGTCCAAAACCCAAACTTTTTGATATTCTCGCCAAAACAGGCTCACTTACTACCATAGCTTTTAGCTTTGCTAAGTCCCCTTCTAAAGCATTTGGGTAACTTTTATATAGATATTCCGTCACAATAAGATCTAGAACTGCATCCCCTAGCAGTTCCAGTCTCTCATTATTCAACTTCCTATACTTAGCATGTTCATTTCCAAAAGATCTATGGATAAGTGCATTTTTTAACAACTCCTTATTTTTAAAGGTATAACCTATTTTATCCTCTAATTCTAAGTACGATTTTTTCACTTATCTCTCTCCCTCTTCTATTTATATTTTCTCATTGCAATTACAGCATTATGTCCGCCAAATCCCAATGAACTTGACATTCCTACTTCTATGTCTCTTTTTACCATTTTATTTGGAGTGTAGTTTAAATCTAACTCTAAATCAGGGTTATCTAGATTTATTGTCGGAGGTACTACCCCTTCCGCTATTGCCAGTGCTAAAATTACTCCTTCAATTCCTCCAGCTGCTCCAAGTCCATGTCCTGTAGCTCCTTTTGTCGAAGAGATATTCATAGTATACGCCGATTTCCCAAAAGCATCCTTTATAGCTGCTGTCTCATTTCTATCATTAGCAGGTGTTGATGTTCCATGAGCATTGATGTATCCAACTTCTTCCGGTTTTATATTTCCCTCTTCCATTGCCATAACAAAAGCCCTTGTAGCTCCTTCTCCACCCTCTGCTGGTGATGTTATATGATAGGCATCACAAGTCTCTCCATACCCTACAATCTCAGCGTATATCTTCGCTCCTCTAGCTTTTGCTGATTCTAACTCCTCTAATATCAAGATTCCAGCTCCCTCTCCCATTACAAATCCATCTCTATCTGCTGTAAATGGTCTAGATGCTTTTTCAGGTTCATCATTTCTCGTAGATAATGCTTTCATATTTGCAAATCCATTTATTGCAAATTTTGTGATACAAGCCTCTGTTCCACCTGTTATCATAGCATCTGTTTTTCCTGATTTTATCATCTCATAAGAATCTCCTATTGAATGAGTTCCTGCCGCACACGCCGTTACAACAGCCTTGTTTGGACCCTTTGCACCAAAATAAATTCCAACATTTCCGGATGCCATATTATTTATCATTGCTGGTATCGTAAATGGAGATATTCTTCTAGTACCTTTTTCTAACATTGTTTCATACTGTTCTTCAAAAACTTCAATTCCACCAATTCCAGATGACACTATTGTTCCAACTTTAGTTGCATTTTTTTCATCTATAATAAGTCCTGAGTCCTCTAATGCCATTTTTGCAGCGGCTATTGCAAACTGTGTATTTCTAGCTAATTTTTTTACCTCTTTTTTTTCTATTCCAAATTCAGTTGGATCAAAGTCAGTAACCTCACCAGCTATTTTAACAGCACTTTCTGTTGTATCAAAAGATTTAATCTCTTTTATTCCACACTTTCCAGCTTTAATAGCTTCCCAAGATTTTTTCGTCCCAGTACCTAGTGAAGTTATTAAACCAACCCCTGTTACAACTACTCTTCTCATTATTTTATCCACCTCTTCATTATTTTTCCAAAAAATATAACTAAAGGGGTACTTTCATACCCCTTTAATTTTTCCTACTTATTTGCCTCAATGTAGTTTACAACATCTTGAACAGTTTTAATTTTTTCTGCTTCTGTATCAGGAATCTCTATATCAAACTCCTCTTCAAAAGCCATTATTAACTCAACTGTATCCAACGAGTCCGCTCCTAAGTCCTCTACAAAGTTTGCCTCTAAAGTTACTTGGTCAGCGTCCACTCCCAATTGCTCTACAACTATTTCTCTTATTTTATCTAACATGTGTTTTCCTCCTGATTTTTTTAATTATTTATATTAATATATTAGCAAATTTAATATATTTTTTCAAGTTTTATAATCTTTAGTATCCTATACTAAGTCTGAAAACTTTTCAATATTGATAACTTCTATCTCTTTATCAATCTTTTTTATTAAACCATTCAATACTTTTCCCGGTCCAATTTCGTATACAGTTGTCACTCCTGCCTCTTTTAGAGCCAAAATTGTATCTACCCATTTAACTGGTCCAAAACTTTGTCTATATAGTTCCTCTTTTAAATCATCTGCTTTTGTGATACCTTTTGCTGTTGTATTTGCAATCAAAACTATTGAAGATTCTTCAAAATTAAAGCTCTCTAGAGCCTCTTTCAATATTTCACCGGCTGGTTGCATCAAGCTTGAATGAAAAGGTCCAGAGACAGCTAGTTCCATAGCTCTTCTTGCACCTGCCTCTTTTAGAGCTACACAAGCTTTTCCTATCGCTTCTTTTTCTCCAGCTATCACAGTTTGCTTAGGCTCATTAAAATTTACCGCTTCAACAACTCCCTCTACCGATTTTAAAGTTTCAACTATTTTATCCGCATCAAGTCCGATTATTGCCGCCATTGTTCCAACAACTTTCCCTGACACTTCACTCATAGCTTTTCCTCTCAATGCCGTTAACTTTACAGCATCTTCCATAGATAAAAATCCTGCTGATCCTACCGCTGCATACTCTCCTACAGAGTGCCCCGCTACATAATCTGGTTTAACACCTTTATCTCTTAGTAACTTCTCTAAAACTAAACTCATAGCCACTATAGCAGGCTGAGTATTTTTAGTATCTTTTAACTCCTCCTCGCTCCCCTCAAACATAACTGACTTCAAATCTAAATCTAAATTAGAGAAGATTTTATCAAACTCCTTTTTAGCTAGTTCACTATTCTCATAAAGATCTTTTCCCATACCAATGTACTGTGTCCCTTGACCTGGAAAAACAAAAGCTATTTTACTCATACTAACTCCTTTTTAAATAACATGTGTTTTTTAATATATCACATTATTTTTGCTCTGTCAATTCTAAATTTAGTAAGACCATTTAATTATCATTGAAGCATACGTTAATCCCGCTCCAAATCCCGTCAATACAACTGTATCGCCTTTTTTTACAAGACCTTTCTCTAAGGCTTCTCCCAGTGCCAACCCAATCGAAGCTGATGATGTATTACCAAACTTGTTTAAATTCAGATAAAATTTATCCATTGGAATCTCTAACCTCTTTGAAGCTGCCTCTATTATTCTAACATTTGCCTGATGTGGAAATACCATATCTATATTTTCCGCTTTTAAACCAGCACCATTTAAAGCCTCTAAAGTAGCTTTTGGAAGAGCTTTCACAGCAAACTTAAACACATCTTGTCCCTTCATCTGTAAAAAATTCGATCTCTCATCTAAAACCTCTTGACTCAATGGCTTTCTAGTTCCTCCAGCCGGTGTTCTAAGAGCTCCCTTCACATCAGGTTCCGCTCCTAAAAATTGCGATAGTATTCCATATCCTTCCTCTACTTCTGCCACTACCGCTGCCGCTGCTCCATCCCCAAATAAAACACAAGTATTTCTGTCTTGCATATCTACGCATTTGGACAAAACCTCTGCTCCAATTACCAGCACTTTTTTATTCATTCCAGAAGCGATTAAAGCTTTTGCCATTGTCAGAGCATATACGAAACCGCTACATGCAGCATTGACATCTACCGCTCCTGCATTTACTGCTCCTATCAGTTCCTGTACAACACACGCTGTACTTTGAATTGGATAATCTGGTGTTGTTGTCGCCAAAATTATCATATCTATATCCTCTGCAGAAAGCCCTGCTTTCTCTAAAGCTATCTTTGCAGCCTCTGCCCCTAAATCAGATGTGGCTTGATCCGCACTTGCAAATCTTCTCTCCTCTATACCCGTTCTCGTTCTAATCCACTCATCAGATGTATCTATAATTTTCTCAAAATCAAAATTTGTCATTACATTCTCTGGAACGTACGTTCCTAACCCTATTATCCCTACATTTTTAAACATCGTCGCTTCCTCCTTGATTCTGTTTCATTACCTCAGCTAACCTATCTATGAATTTATCCTCTGCAAATTTATTAGCCACCTTTAAAGCATTCTTGATTCCTCTAGCCGTTGAATTTCCATGAGCCTTTACAGATATTCCATTAACTCCCAAAAAAAGTGCTCCCCCGTATTCAGATGAATCCAACTTCACTTTTAATTTTTTTAAGATAGGTTTCAATAGTAGTGCTCCCATCTTTCCTAAAACACTTCTGTTTATCTCTTCCTTTAAAATAGAGAATATAAACTTAGCAGTTCCTTCAGCTGTTTTTAAAACCATATTTCCAGTAAAGCCATCTGTGACGATTACGTCCACATCTCCATCCATCATCTCTCTACTTTCAATACTTCCTATGAAATTTATTTTATCATTGCTTTTTAAAAGATGGAAGGCTTCTCTTGTAATCTCATTACCCTTTCCCTCTTCAGTTCCTATGTTAAGAAGTCCCACTTTGGCATTTGAAACTCCGAACATCTCCTCATAATATAATGCCCCCATTGTTGCAAACTGATTTATAAATTCCGGTCTACAATCGGCATTTGCCCCAACATCCATCAAAACAATATCCCTTTTTTTACTAGGAAATATAGTTGTTATAGCTGGTCTTAAAACTCCTTTTATCCTTCTTAATTTAAGCTGACTAGCGCTTATTAGTGCTCCTGTATTTCCGGCTGAAACTGAGGCCTCAACTTTACCAGATTTCACTAACTCCAACATCCTATTCATAGAAGAATCTTTTTTTTTTCTTACAGCCGACATAGGATCATCTGTCATCTCAATCACTTCTCTAGCATCATAAATCTCTATTCTTTTTTTGTCGTAAGTATATTTTATTAACTCCTCTTCTATCTCTTCTTTTTTCCCAACTAAAACCACAGTTAAACTCTCTAGTTCATCTAAAGCTTGTACAGCACCCTTCACTGTCTCTAAAGGTGCAAAATCTCCACCCATGGCATCCAAAGCAATTCTCATATTTTCTCCTCAATCGATATATCATTATTATCTATTATACCATATTTTATGAAATAAAAAAAAGCAAGATTTAACTATCCCGCTTTTTTTTATAAGATATTACTCTACTTCAGTAGCTAATACTTGTTTCCCGTTGTAATCTCCACATGCAAGACAAACTCTGTGCGGTCTTCTTGGTGCCCCACATTTGTCACAAGTTGCTAAAGTAGAACCTGTTAATGCGTGGTGAGATCTTCTCATATTTTTCTTAGCTTTCGAAGTTTTCTTCTTAGGTACTGCCATCTTAGTTTCCCTCCTAATACATTCATATTTAAAACTTTAAAATTTTATGTCTAATAATTGTTGCCACCTTGGGTCAATATCCTCTTTAGAGTATTTCTCCACTTCAGAAGTATCTGAGCACTCTGGAAGACACGCCTCATATTGTGACAAATCAAGTATTATATATTCTCTAACCAGATTAGAAATATCTATCGTGCTATTTATAGCTTCCTCAAAATGTTTATCTCCAAACTCCTCTTCTGGCTTCAGACTAGATATATACTTAGAATATTCCTTTGGATCTAGATACTCCCCTTTAAAATCGCCCTGAATTAAAGGTTCAATTTCCGCCAAACATCTAATGCACTCTAATCTTAGTACTGCTCTATAAGATCCCTCAACTACATAACTATTTCCATCTTTATAGGCTTTTCCCCTTATGGTTACACCTTCTGGAATGTCCATAGAATCCATAGTCTTCTCCGTATAATCAAAGGCTACCTCTGATTCATTAATAATTTCACTAAGCTTGATTATCAATGTTATCCTCCTTATAATTACAATACCCTAATATTTTACTAGTTTTTTTAAACGTTGTCAAGTAATTTTTCTTAACAACCTTTTATATTTTATACATTGAATAAAAACTCCATCAAGTCCCCATCTTTTACAATATATTCTTTTCCTTCTAATCTTAGAACTCCAGCCTCTTGTGCTCCTTTCCAACCAGAATACTTTATAAAATCCTCATATCCAACCACTTTTGCTCTGATAAATCCTCTTTCAAAATCTGTATGAATTTCACCAGCAGCCTTTGGAGCCGTATCTCCTATTTTTATAGTCCAAGCTCTTACCTCTTTTACTCCCGCTGTGAAATAAGTTTGCAATCCTAATAGCTTAAACCCTGCTCTTATCAATCTATTTAACCCAGGTTCTTCCACCCCTAGAGCCTCTAAGAACTCTTTTTTATCCTCATCTTCCATCTCTTGAAGTTCCGATTCCACTTTTGCAGAAACTACTACAACTTCTGCACCTAAACTCGCTGCGTACTCTTTTACTTTCTCTACATATTCATTTCCAGTAGCTAACTCATCTTCCGATACATTCGCTGCAAACATCATTGGCTTTTGCGTTAAAAGTTGATATGTTCTTATTAATTCCTGTTCTTCAGAAGTCAGTGCTAAAGTTTTTAGCATCTTATATTCATCCAAATGTGCTTTACATTTTTCTAAAACTGGCATCAATACTAAAGCTTCTTTATTTTTTGCTTTAAATAGTTTAGATTGTTTCTCTATAGCTTTTTCAATAGTTTCCATATCAGCTAAGATTAACTCTCCATTTATAATTTCAATATCTCTTATTGGATTAACACTTCCACTCACGTGAATGATATTCTCATCCTCAAAACACCTAACAACTTGACAAATTGCAGCAGTAGTTCTGATGTTTGATAGGAATTTATTTCCTAGCCCCTCACCCTTTGCTGCTCCTTCAACTAAACCTGCAATATCCACAAATTCAACCGTTGCATGCTGAACTCTTTGAGGATTTATTATTTTTGATAACTCCTCCAATCTTTGATCTGGGACTGTTACCATTCCTACATTTGGTTCTATTGTACAAAACGGATAGTTTGCTGCTTCCGCTGCTCCAGCTTTTGTTATTGCATTAAAAAGAGTTGACTTTCCCACATTTGGAAGTCCTACTATTCCTATACCTATCATTTTAGAGATTCCTCCTGAAATTTTATTTTACTTTAGATTCTACCATATATAAAATCTTTTGTAAATAAAAAAACCCTCACTTTCTTCAGTAAGGGCTCCTATATCTTAAGCTTTTTCACCTGCATAATTCTCTGTAGGTGCTTTTTTTAACCTCACACTTGGCTCACTTGGCAATCCAAATCTTGGAATAAATCTATCCAAACCTGTCAATGTTGCTATCAAAATTGATGATACCGCTATCAGTGCTAAGAAATTAAATTTTATTATATCTATTGCACCGAATTTATATAGCGGATAAACAGCCTGAGCTATCCCTAAATAGAATCCTATATATACGTGCCATGGAATTAACTGTGATCCAAATACCCCAAGTGCGTCACTAAATGTTGCATTTCTAAGTCTCAATACCTCTATATCCTCAGGTGATCCCTCAACATTTTTCTCTACAATCTCCCTTATGATAGGTCCCATAGTAACTATCTGAGCCATCTCATCCGCTAGACCTGCATTTCCCAATATTGATAGTAGTCCATTACAAAACATCAACTGTCTTACATTTTTAGACACTGTAACCACTACATTTGACAAAGGTCTAAAAGCGTCCATCAACTTCATAATTCCACCAAATGCTGCAACCCACATCATCATTACAATAACCCAAGAACCTGCACCCTCAAATCCAGAATATAAAAGATTCAAAAATGTTCCTGTATTCTCAACCGTACCTGCAACCATACCCAATACATATGCTGCAAATATACCTATGAATAAACATAGTAGCGTTGTTAAGCCCTTAAATGCTGTAATTAAAACAAGAACCAATGGTATTATCATATAACTTGGTACACCTGTTTTTACTTGATTCAACAATGTCACTGCTGACTCTCTTTTCTCAGCTAACACTGTCCAAACCTCTTCTGGAATTTGTCCGATAGCAGTTGCTGCATCCCCCGTTGTTGTAGGTAGCCCCATTATGACTCCCGCCAGATAAAAAGACACAATCCCTAAAATTAATACTAACCCAGACCAATATCCTTGATGCCTTATTCTTTTTATTACCTCAACTTTTTGGATTCCAGAACTCACAATTGTTGTATCTGATATAAGTCCTATGTTATCCCCAAAACACGCTCCACCAGCAATTGCTCCCACTGTTAAGGCCACATTTCCACCCACAATATGATTAAGCCATAAAAATATCGGTGCGCAAGCTGCAAATGTTCCCCAACTTGTTCCTGTGGCTATTGACAAAATTGATGTTACAACTATTCCCACAACTGCAACAGTTCTTCCAGTCAATCCTACATTCAAAGCCAAGTTTATAATTGAAGCTCCAACTCCTGTTGACATAAATACCTCTGCCATAGCATAGGCAACCATCAAAATAAAAAATGCAACCTGCATCTCTTTAGCATTATTTATGACAGCTTCGATTATATCATTTACCTTTTTTCTCTCAACAAATCCAGCCACCAACGCTGCATAAATTGTCGCTATCGGTGCTGCTATCAAAGCGTCATACCCCATAAACATCAACATTGCTAAAACTGCAACTGGGCTTAATTTCAATAATTCTGTCACTCTGTTCATCCTAAAACCTCCAAGTTTAATTTATATTCTAGTTTCAATGAAATTTTAGGTAAAAAAAACTACCGTACAACATAGATACGGTAGTCAATCTGTAAAATATATCACAAATTTTGGATAGCACAACATCAGTATATACCTGATGACAGTCATATGAATTTTTTTCATATGCCCAACAAAGATTTTTGACACAATCTTCATTTCGGCGAATTTCCCTTTCTCTCAATTTCAATGCTTTGTCGAGCTCCATTGAGTTACTCTTGTCATCCGCAACCTCTACCTAAAATATTAAATTTTCGAAACTTTAAATTATAGTATCACTATTTTTTTTTACTGTCAATTATTTTTTTATTAAAGAAACTCCATTCATTTCAGCAGGTTTCTCAATATGCAGTATTTCTAACATTGTTGGTGCTATATCAGCCAACTTACCGTGGTTTAGTTCCCCTCTAAAATTATTGGAAACATAGATGAATGGCACCTCATTAGTTGTATGTGCAGTGAACGGTTCATTCGTCACTGGATCTACCATTTTCTCCGCATTTCCATGATCAGCAGTTATTAATACTGTTCCATCTAACTCTAGAACCTTATTGACAATCTCTCCTATTCCTTTATCAACCGCTTTTATGGCTTTCACAGCTGCATTGAATACACCTGTATGTCCAACCATATCTGGATTAGCAAAGTTCATTATGATAACATCAAATTTATTAGAATTCAATGCCTCTAAAACTTTCTTTGTCAACTCTGGAGCAGACATCTCTGGTTGTAAATCATAAGTAGCTACTTTTGGGGATGCCACTAGAACCCTTTCCTCTCCATTAAATTCAGTTTCTTTTCCACCGTTGAAGAAAAATGTAACGTGTGCATATTTCTCTGTTTCAGCTGTTCTTAACTGAGTTAAATTGTGCTTTGATATAACCTCTCCTAGAGTGTTAGTTATATCTTTATCACTGTAAATAATCTCCGCATCTATAGTGGAATCATATTGCCTCATACAGTAATACTTAGGTTCTAAATATTCTCTTTGGAAGCCTTTAAAATTCTTATCCGTTAAAGCTCTTGTTATCTGTCTAGCTCTATCTGGTCTGAAATTAAAATTGATTACTACATCTCCTTTTTGAACCTCACCAGATTTTGTCAATAAAACTGGTTTTATAAATTCATCCGTTATTTTCTCAGAGTATGAATCCTGTATAACTTGCTCCGCTGTTTTTTCTGTCACCTCAACTTTCCCAACTATAGCATTATAAGCTTTTTCTGTTCTATCCCAATTTGTATCTCTATCCATTGAATAATATCTTCCGGAAATAGTAGCAATCTCTCCTACCCCTATCTCTTTTATTTTCTCTTCCAATTTTTTCATGAACTCTAATCCTGAAGTGGGCGCAGTGTCTCTTCCATCCATAAAAGCATGAATATACACTTTTGTTAATCCTGTTTTTTTTGCCATCTCAAGTAGTCCAAATAGGTGGTTTATGTGAGAATGAACTCCTCCATCTGATAAAAGTCCCATAAAATGAATCGCTTTATCATTATTTTTAGCATAGTTAAAAGCCTCTACGACTTTATCTTTTTCAAAAAACTCTCCATCTCTAATCTCTTTTGTAATCTCTACAAGCGGTTGATAAACAACTCTACCGGCTCCTAAATTCAGATGTCCCACTTCAGAGTTTCCCATCTGTCCCTCTGGCAGTCCCACCGCCTCTCCAGATGCTTTTATTAAAGTGTGAGGATATGTATTAAATAATCTTTCAAAATTTTCTGGTTTTGCTTCCGCAATAGCATTTTTTTCTGATGCGTTTGGATTGTATCCCCAACCATCAAGAACCATTAACATTAAAGGTTTTTTAGCCATTTTTAAGCCTCCTAATTTTTATTATCTTGCTCCCGCTTTTATTACTTGAATGAACGTAGGTGCGTCTAACGAAGCTCCTCCAACAAGTCCACCATCTATATTTTCCATAGCTAACAGCTCCGCTGCGTTTTTAGCATTCATTGATCCTCCATATTGGATTGTTATCTCTGATGCTACCTTCGCTCCAAACATAGCCGTCAATACATCTCTAATCTCTTTGTGAGTCTCTTCTGCCATTTCTGGTGTAGCTGTTTTCCCAGTTCCTATAGCCCATACCGGCTCGTATGCTATCACAACTTTCACGGCCTCTTCTGGTGTTAATCCTGCTAACCCTTCTCTAATTTGCTTTTCGTTTACTTCTGCTGTTCTTCCAGCTTCTCTTTCTTCCAATCTTTCTCCTATACATAGTATTGGAATTAAACCATGAGCTAAAGCTGATTTCACTTTTTCATTGATGAAAAGATTTGTTTCATGAAAGTACTCTCTTCTCTCTGAATGCCCCAATATAACATATTTCACTCCGAGCTCTTTTAACATAACTGGTGATATCTCACCTGTATACGCTCCCGAATCCTTTGGATACATATTTTGTGCAGCTATCGCAATGTTTGACCCCTCAACAGTTTTTACTGCTGATTCCAAAGCTGTAAATGGAGCTCCTATCACAACCTCAACTCCTTTTACATCTTTTGCTAATTCTTTTAGTTCTGATAGCATATCTTTTGTCTCTGCCACTGTTTTATTCATTTTCCAGTTTCCTGCAACTATTGTTTTTCTCATTACCTTCTCCCTCCAACAATTTTTTATTAATTTTAATTTTATAATAACATAATTTCTATTTTTTTAACACGCGTGACATTGTCTATATTTTCATCCTATTTTGAGTATTTTTTTCTCTAATTCAATAACTTTTTTCTACTCTCCTCTTTTAAAACTTCCTTCAAATAATCTTTTGAATTAGCCAGTAAATCTTCAAATAACGGTACTATAGCCCCCTCCAAAAGTTCTATCACTCCCACAAAATCCTCTTTTCTAAAGGCTTCAAATACTTCTTCAGCATATTTTTTAAATTCTTCCACATATTCATTATAATCTGAATACATTAAGTCTATAGCTGTCGCTTCTTTTAAAGACAACACTATCCCATATACCCACTCAACAAAACTTACCATCTCTATTAATTTTCCTATATCCTCCATCTCCTCTTCGATTTCAGATAAATTTTCAAAAAATCTATCTGAATACGACTCTAAAAGATAGAGTGATTCTATTAATATCTCTCTATGCGACCGTGTTGTCAATTCTAAAACTTTAACTTTTTTGTTCAGAGGCAATGATTTTCCATCTACCATCTCACCATCTAACTTCAGTTCAACAATAACCTCTCCATCCCTCATCACATTAGCTTCTATCCTTTCCAATACATTCAATAATTTTGTATTTTTTATTCCTATATTTACTTTTTCTCCGTTTATAAAAATCTCCATTTCCACCCATCCTCAATTTAGTCATTTAAAGTAATCTCTCACTACAGCTATTGTAAAAAAAATTACAGTTTTCGCTTTCCGATTTTCTAAAAACTCTTTTTCAATCTCTTTTAGGGTCGCACCTGTTGTCACAATATCATCAACTATTAATATATTTTTTTGAAAATAATTTTTTTCTATTTTAAATGCTTTTTTTACATTCTCTTTTCTTTTTCTATAATCTTTTATCTCATACATATATCTTGTATTTTTTATTCTCTCAATATTTTCAAAATCTATATCTGCTGATTTCAATATCTCCTCAACTTGGTTATACCCTCTTTCTAGAAATCTTTTTTTGCTTACAGGAACAGGTATTACTATATCGATTTTATTCTCTACTTGAATATTCTCTATCGCTTCTTTTACATATCTACTCAAACTGTCTGTAACGCCTTTTCTGTTCTTAAATTTTAAATCAAAAATTATTTTTTTTACATCTGCATAGTAATATAAATAGTATAAGTTGGCTCTCTTTTTCAATTTGCTCATTTTTTCCAGTTTTACAATACATCTAGAGCATAAATACCCTTTGTTTTCGAGATGGCAACCACATAAAGAACAGGTATTATCAAACAATAATTTTCTAAGGAGTTGCTTTAGCATATCTTTTACCTTTTTTATTTTTTGCAAACTCCTTATCTACTATTTTCGCTGAATAAAACTCGGTATACCCACATTCTACACAAGTTTTTACATAATATGTTCCTATCTCTATTTTCAATCCAGGGCTTTTTTCTGGTATCACTGCAGTTTTGACTATATATCTATCACTTCCACATTTTACACATTTATAATCCAACTTCATCACCCCAAAAAATATTCTTAATCCATTCTACCTCTTCACCTAGAAAAACTATTGCATCAAATCGTATTTTTTCATTTTCTAATCTATTCTTTTTTATGAACTCTTTAGCAGTTATATATATTTTATTCATTTTTCTTTTGTCTATCGCTTCTTGTGGTGTCCCAAAAGATAAATTTTTTCTATATTTAACTTCAAAAAAAACAAGGGTTGTATCATCATATCCGATTATGTCTATCTCTCCAAAAGAACCTTGAAAGTTCATGACTAACACTCTCACTCCAATGTTCTCTAGGTATATCTTAGCTTTCTCTTCATAAATTTTCCCCTTATTTCTTTTATTCATATCTTTACTCTCCTAAAATCTTTTTTAAAAAACTTTTTCTATGAATTTTTTCAATAGGTCCTTTTTCCAAGATAATTTCACGATGAGCTTTTGTTCCATATCCCTTATGTTTTTCAAAAATATACTCTGGATAGATTTTTGCTGTTTCTAGCATCATTCTATCTCTAGTAACCTTTGCTATAATTGAAGCTGCTGCTATTGCTAAACTTTTTGAATCCCCCTTAACTATTGGTAACTGTTCTCCATCATACTCCCTTATTTTATGATTTCCATCCACTAAAACTTTTTCGAAACTGACCTCTTTTTCTATCTGTTTTATTGCTCTTCTCATTGCTAAAAAAGTGGCATTTAAGATATTTATTTCATCTATCTCATCCACATCTGCTATACCTACTCCTATATAAAAATTTTCCATGATAATATCAAAGAGCTCCTCTCTAATCTTTTCACTTAATTTTTTGGAGTCATTTATTTTTTTTAGCTTCTCATCATACTTTTTCAATTTCGCTACCGCTGCAACTACTGGACCAGCCAAAGGTCCCCTTCCAGCTTCATCCACCCCTATAATATTTCCATTTTCTAAATCAAAGAGATACATTGCATTTTTTATATCCATTTCGTCTCCATCATTTATAGGTTGTACCTATATATCTATATTTTTCCTTTTATTATTTGCATAATCTTACAATCTTATCTATATCTAGTTTCAATCTTCTTGCCACATCTTTAAAATCCTCTTTTAGTTCCCCTAAAATCACCATCTCTTTTCCTGTAATAGGATGATTGAACTTTAAATAATAGGAATGAAGCATTTGACGTTTTGCTAGCTCCGAACTACTCCCATAGATTTCATCCCCCAAAATAGGGTGATTTAAACTCTTCATATGCACTCTTATTTGGTGAGTTCTACCCGTTTCTATCTTCACATCCACCAAAGAAAATCCCTGTACACTGTCGAGTACTTCATAATTAGTTATAGCTATTTTCCCATTTTCTGTTACGACAGCCATTTTTTTTCTATCTCTAGAATCTCGGCCAATTAAAGTTTCAATTCGACCACTTGAATTTTTAAAATTCCCCTTGCATATACAAACATATCTTTTTTCAATAGTTTTATCCTTGAACATATCTGTTAATTTCACATGAGCTGTATCATTTTTAGCAATAACTATAAGTCCGCTTGTATCTTTATCTAATCTATGAACAATTCCAGGCCTAATAACCCCATTGATTGTTGATAGGTCTTTTATGTGATAAAGAACGGCATTTACCAAAGTACCCGTATAATATCCCTGAGCTGGATGGACAATTACTCCGGGATTTTTATTTATTATAACCATATCTTTATCTTCATACACTAAATCTATTGGGATATCTTCAGGTAAAACTTCAAGTGTTTCATCCTCTGGAATTTTTACTATTATAACTTCTTTTCCTTTCAATTTATTTCCACTTTTAGCTTTTGATTTATCACCAACTAAGACATTCCCATTATCAATTAATTTTTGTACATAGTTTCTTGTGGCATCTTCAAAAAATTCATTCAAAAAACTATCCAATCTTTTTCCTTTATCTTTTTCCTCAACTTTTATCTCTATTATCTCTTTATATTTTTGCATTTTTCACTTCCCAATTAAACTCTGTACTTTCTAGACAGAATTATATCACAAGTTATTTTCTATTACAAAATTATTACTTAAAAAAAAGAAATCTGTTTTTTTTGAGTATATATGTTACAGAATGGTAAAATTTTTTATTCCATTTTTATTTTAGATGATTACTTAATTATTTAAGACGAGGAGGTTTATTTTTATGAAAAAATTAACACTTTTAGCATGTTCTCTATTCGCTTTTGCCGCTGTTGCTCAAGCAAAGGAAGTGGCTACTCCTGTTACAGTTTCTAAGGAAGTTATAGCTGAGCCTGTTATCATTGAGGAGGTTATTGCGCCACCTGTTGTTGAAAACCCTTGGGGATTCATTAACTTGAGAGCTGGATGGGACTTCTGGGGTGAATATGGAAACTTCAAAAGACATGAAACTTATGAAACTGACCTTTCTAAGAAAACTAAAGATTTCGGTGGAGAGGTAGCAATTGAAGCTTATAAATCTTGGGATTACTTCGATTTAGGTCTTGGTGTTGCTTATCAATATCATATGAAGAGAAAAACTAGCAACAATGTTTCTGGAGCAGAGTTCTCTTCAGTTCCAATCTATTTAACTGGTAGATACGATATCAATTATTGGAATTGGGCTGTAACTCCATATATTAAAGCTAACCTTGGTTACTCGTTCAACTTCGACTCAAAAGCTGTGGATGGACCAGACTTTAGTTATGGTACAAAAGTTGATGATGGCTTATACTGGGCAGCTGGTATTGGAGTTCAATACGAAGACTTTAACGTAGATATTCTTTATGGTGCTAACTACGCTAAAACTAAAGTTAACGGGGATGGATTTAACGAAAAGTTCGATAACGACTATGAGAGAGTTACTCTATCTGTTGGTTATAGATTTAATATTTGGTAAAAAGTATTTTAAATATATAAAAGGAGATAACTACCTGTTATCTCCTTTTTCTATTATTTGTAACTCATAACTTTTGTATCGTCTAAAACTCTAAATGTAAATGTCTCTGTCACAAATAATTCCACCTCTTCATTTGTATACCCTTGATATCCCAATGAAAAATCCTCTCCCAGTGTAAGTTCAACATTTTCATTGTCATAAGGGACTAGAAGTGCACCAGTTATACTATTTGAAACTATTATTGGCATTCCCAATATCTTTTCTAACCTTTTAGCTAAAGAATCGTTTAAGTTAACCATATTTAGGTATATAAATTTTTCAAGTCCTACAACAAGTGCATATGGACCCTTAACAAATCCTGTATTTCTTAATTTCGAAACTCCGTACATCAAATTTTTTATCGTTTCCTGCTCTGTTTTTCCAAACTCTAAACACTGTTTTTCATCTTTAAATAACCCAACAATACAAGCCTCATCCAATCCAAAATATATTGTTTCCTCTTCAAATTTAACAGCTTTTTTCAAAGCTTCATCTAAATTTGTATAATCTATATCTCTGGCTCCTCTTTCAAAATTATCTAGTTCCCATCTATTTAACTTAAATGTTATTCTATTTTCCACAAAAGGTTGAGTTTGATAGATACCGTAGCTTAAATCATTTTTTTTATGAATCGTCAGTCTACCTGTATTAACCCCACCCCTATCTTTTCCAACTGGTCCTGTCACTCTCACAAATCTTCTCGCTGATAGCTGTGTTGTTAAAACTTCTTTTGCCCTCTCCTCTATATCTTTCCAAACTTTACCACTGATTGGTGCTAACTCTTTTTTTAGAAAATCCATCTTTTTTCCTCCTTATCCTTTTAATGAACCTATATTTAATGATTTTACCTCAACTACAACTTCATTATCATTTGGAGGCTCAGCACGTGCACCATTTCTTCCCATTACTTGAGCTTCTATTCCTACAATTTTCCCCTGCCTGAATATATACTCCTCCATCTCTTTTCCAAATTCAAACTGGTTTCTTCTCATCCACTCAACTATCATAACAGCGTGTTCCATCTCTTCATTTCTATTGTGAATCATAATCTCTTTAAGCTCTGGATCCACTGCCATTTCAGCCCTTTGATTGTAATCATCCACTGCTTGTAGCTCCTCTTTTAGACTCTGTATCGCATAGTCTAAATCTGTGGCTTTTTTACTGATTCCGTCTAACATATTTCCAACACCTCCACATAATAAAATATCCTATATTCTTATTATGTCTTTCTTTTCTTTTTCCTTCTTTAATTTTTTATTTTTACACTGTTTACTTTTCATGGCTCGAAAATTGACTAAAGTTTAGAAAATTTGAAATATAGACATTTATTTATTTTTTTGATATTTTATCAGTATAAATTATATTGTTTCATTTAATTTATAGAGATGGCGCGGGAAGCGACTATGATTAAAGAGGGTGAGTCTATGATTGATAAAGAAGATATTTTTTTAGCACAACGTGGTGATGAAGAATCGATCGAAAAAATTTTCAGAGAATACCAAGGGACAATTTACAAAAATAATCGCTCATTTTTTCTTAAAGGTGGAGATAGTGACGATTTAATGCAAGAGGGATTTATTGGTCTTATTAAAGCCATCAAATGTTATGATGAATCTCGAAACGCTTGTTTTAGTATTTTTGCAAATCTTTGCATTCGAAGGCAGATGATTACAGCTGTCAAAAATCATAACTCTGGCAAGTATAAAATTTTAAATTCCACTATGCAGGGCGAAGACTACACCGCACAGCAAGAAAGTATTCACTATTCGCACCCTTCTTTAGGATTTTACTCACCTGAAGACATCTTTTTAGGCAAAGAGTTAGTTAATAGATTAACTAGTTTTCTGGAAGAAAACTTAAGTTCTCTAGAAAAAAGGGTCTTTGCATATCTATGTAAAGAATACTCCTACATTGAAATCGCTGATTTCTTAGGTGAGCCACCTAAAAAGATAGATAATACTATCCAAAGAATTAAGAAGAAAATTTTGATTTATCTGGATTCCTACTCAAAATAAATTAAGTATAAGGAAAGCGTTTTGCTCTCGTGTTTTGCTCTCCTTATCTTATACTTATTTTAATATTTTTTCATCAACTCTTTCACTTTCAAAACAACTTCATCTTTTGAAACTTCTAAAGTCTCATTTGTTCTTCTAATTTTTAATTCCACAATACCGTCAGCAGCCTTTTTACCAGCCACAACTTTAAATGGGTACCCTATTAAATCTCCATCTTTAAATTTGAACCCTATTCTTTCGTCTCTGTCATCCAAAACCACATCTATATTAGCTCCTTGGAAATCTCTATAAATCTCTTCTGCCAATGTCACCTGTTCTTCAGATTTCATATTCGCTGGTATTACTTCTACTACAAATGGAGCTATTGCTGAAGGCCAAATAATTCCATTTTCATCATTATTTTGTTCTATTGCAGATGCCATAGTTCTAGAAACTCCTATACCATAACATCCCATCTCCATTATTTTACTCTTACCATTCTCATCCAAAAACGACGCATTTAACGCTTTAGAATATTTATCTCCCAGCTTAAATATATGTCCACTTTCAATTCCTCTTGCACTTGCAAGCTTTCCTTCACATTTAGGACACTTTTCTCCAACTGCTACTGTTCTCACATCTGCAACTATTTCTGCCTCATAGTCTCTTCCATAATTAACATTTATATAGTGCGTATTTAATCTATTTCCACCTGCCGTATGATTAGATATTCCTACAACACTTTTATCAGCTATAATTTTTATTTTTTCTAAATCAGCACCAACTGGTCCTATAAATCCTTTTATTAGTCCTAAACTCTCAATTTCCGAGTCAGTCAATAACACAACATCTATGGTATCGATTATATTTTTTAATTTAACTTCATTAATCTCAAAATCCCCTCTTATAAGGACCATATAGATGTCATCTGTCACAACATCTTTATACATCATAGCTTTTACAGTTTTCTCCACAGGTACATTCAAGTACTCCACAACATCAACAATTTTTGATACATTTGGTGTATCCACCAATTTAAGTTCTAATAGTTCGGATTTTGGTAACTCATCTATTACGCTTGTTGCAGTTTCAACATTTGCTGCATAGTTACATGATGTGCAGTATATAATTTCATCCTCACCTGACTCTGCCAACACGTGGAACTCCTGCGAACCACTTCCACCAATCGCTCCTGAATCAGCTTCAACCGCTCTAAACTTAAGTCCACATCTTTCAAACACTCTTGTATAAGCAGCTTTCATATTTTCAAACTCTGCATCTAAAGATTCCTTGTTTGCATGGAACGAGTACGCATCTTTCATCATAAACTCCCTTCCTCTCATAAGTCCAAATCTAGGTCTTCTTTCATCTCTAAATTTAGTCTGAATTTGATAAAGGTTTAATGGTAGAGATTTATAAGATGATATATCATTTCTAATGATGTCTGTTATTACCTCTTCGTGAGTTGGTCCCAGTGCAAACTCTCTTGAATGTCTATCTTGAATTCTCATCATTTCAGCGCCCATTACATCCCATCTTCCACTCTCCTTCCAAAGCTCTGCAGGTTGTAATACTGGCATGAATATCTCCTGAGCTCCCGCTCTATCCATCTCCTCTCTCACGATATTTTCTACTTTTTTCAAAGCCTTTAAACCTAAAGGAAGGTATGTGTAAACTCCACTTGCCAATCTTTTGATCATTCCTGCTCTAAGTAATAACTTATGACTGATTACCTCTGCCTCTTTAGGGGTCTCCTTAAGAGTTTTTACATAATATTTACTTAATCTCATCTTAGCCTCCACTTTTTAATTAATTTTATCTCATATTCTATCATAACCTCTTTTATGAGGTCAAACTTTTGTTAAACTTTTCATCTATGTCCCATTGCAATATTTGGTTATTTATCTTGCCTTGATTTTCTTTTAAATAATCCATACAGATATCTTTAACTAGTTTTATTGTTTTTACATCATGGATTATATCTACAAATTTCAAATCACTTAATCCACTCTGCTTCACACCAAAAATTTCTCCAGCTTTTCTAAGTCTTAAATCTTCCTCCGCTATTTTAAATCCATCCTCGGTGTTTTCTAATACTCTAAGTCTTGCAGCTGAATCATCATTTTCTGTATTGGAGAGTAAAAAACAATAGGACTGGTGTTCTCCTCTTCCAACTCTTCCTCTAAGTTGGTGTAGAGTTGCAAGACCAAAACGTTCAGAATTAGCTACTACCATTATACTTGAGTTAGGCACATTTACTCCAACCTCAATAACCAAAGTGGAAACTAAAATATCCAACTCACAGTTTTTAAAAAGATGCATAACTTCACCTTTCTCTTTATTTTTCATTCTACCATGTAAAACTCCCACTCTATATCCAGGTAATTTTTTTGTCACCTCACTATACAGCTCCTCCGTAGATTTTGCCGAAAGTTTCTCACTTTCATCTATTAATGAAGCAACAAAATATGCCTGACGCCCCTCTTTTAATTTTTTATCTATGAAGTGATACATCTTCTCCTCGTCTTCCACCTCTTTAATCCATTTGGTTTTTATTGGCTTTCTTCCCGGTGGTAACTCATCTATCACCGCCACATCCAAATCTCCGTATATACTTAGAGCCAATGACCTCGGAATCGGTGTAGCACTCATAACAATAAGATTTGCTAGAACTCCTTTATCTCTAAGTCTTTTTCTTTGCAAAACTCCAAATCTATGTTGCTCATCTATTACTATTAAACCTAGCTTTTTAAATTCAACGCTATCCTCTATTATTGCGTGAGTTCCTATTACAATATTCGTTTGTCCCGTTTTTATTCTCTCTAGAAGTTCACTTCTCTTTTTTCCTTTCACACTTCCGGTTAAAAGTTCAATTTTTATTCCTAACTCCTCTAAAGTTTGATAGATAGAAAGATAGTGCTGTGTTGCTAAAATCTCTGTCGGTGCCATTAAAACCCCTTGATAACCATTTTCCACCATATATAGAAGTAGCAGTACTGCAACTATCGTCTTTCCACTTCCCACATCTCCTTGAATTAAATAGTTTATTATCTTTCCAGCATTTATTCCTTTGTATATCTCCGTTATAACTTTTTTCTGTGCTGTTGTTAAAGAAAAAGACAATCCTTCTAAAAATTTTGAAACCAATTTTTTATTTCCTTCAACTTCATAAACTCCATTGTTACTTAAATCTATTTCAAAACGTTTTTGAAGTATTCCCATCTCCAATATTAAAAGTTCCTCTATTGCAAAACGTCTTTTTGCTTCCTCTAAATTCCTTGCATTCGTGGGATAATGAATCTCTTTCAGTGCACTTTTTCTATCCATGAGTCTGTATTTTTTTACTATCTCCTCTGGGATGTTCTCTTGAAATACATCTATATAACTCTTTAATGCTTCCTTCAAAATTCTTCTTAAACTATTCTGGTTTAACTCCTTTATAGCGCTGTAAATAGGTAAAATTTCCCCTTTATTCTCCTGACCTTTATACAATTTGAATTCTGGATTTATCATCTGAAATGTGTATCCTCTTTTTATACTTCCTATAAAAATATACTCCCCTCCTATCTTTAAACTGTTTCTCAAATAGGGTCTTTGAAACCAAACAACTTCCAAGGTTCCTGTTCCATCACTCACTGTTGCCTTTATCATCTTCATTCCTGTTCTTGTCGGCGGAGCTGATATATTCATTATATTTCCTTTTAATACGACATATTCATCTCCTCGTAACTCACCTATCTTTTTTAGATTTGTTCTATCGTCATAGATTCTTGGAAAATAGTATATTAAATCATAAAGTGTTCCTATATTCAATTTTTTTAATTTTGAATACGTCGCACTGCTAACTCCTTTTATATTAAAAAGTTCTATCTCTTTATAAATATCTGTATATATCTTAATCACCACCTTTTTTTTATTATAACACACTTATATAGCCTTTTGTACAATTTATCAGGCGTTTTGTATTTTTACAATAAACCTTTTAAAATAAGGGTCTATAAAAAAATTATTTTTTATTTTATGTTATTTTTGTTTGACATTTTCTATCTTTTAATATATCATATAATACAAATGGGCAAAGTAGGGGAAATCTTACGACGCAAAACTATAGGGTCTTTAAAATGACAGCCAGTTGCAGTTAATTTTGATAAAACCAAAATATAACAGCAACTGGCTTTTTTATTTTATAAGCTTTTTTAAATTTTAGGAGGGAATAAATCATGAAAAAACTATTAATACTTTTATCTTTAACTACAGCTATAACAACTCTTGGAGCTCCTTCAGGAAACAGTGTAAACAAAGGAGATATGGAAATTACAGCTACTGTTATTAAACCACTTACTGTTATCGCTACTAGTATGGAGTTTGGACAAGTTATACAAGGTAGTAAAACTACTGCATCTTCAAATTATCAAATTACAGGGGAAAAAGGTCAACCTATAACTATAGAGATTCCAAATACAGTTGAACTAGCTTCAATTAGTGGTGATACAATGGTTGCAACAATCGAATATAGAAATTTACCAAACTCTATTGGAGAAAGTGGCTCAACTAATTTCAATGTCTATGGAGATCTAAAGGTCGCATCTGAACAAGCTGTTGGAAACTATACTGGAACTTTAACTGCCAGAGTTCAGTATCAATAATATAGATATAAAAAAAGCATAGACTCTGTCAATGAGTCCATGCTTTTATTTTTCATAATTGTTCCAATAACTCCTCTGATATATCAAAATTTGAGTAAACATCATTTACATCATCTAAATCATCTAAAGCCTCATACAATGCCATTACTTTTTTAGCTGTATCCAAATCTGTAATCTGTACTTTATTGTCTGGAATCATTGCAACTTCCGCTTCAGTTATATTGTAACCCGCTTTTTTTAACTCTTCTGATACTGTATTGCAATCCGCTGGATCAGTTAAAACAGTAAACTCTCCATCCTCATCCTTAACATCCTCTGCACCAGCTTCCAGAGCTGCCATCATCAACTCGTCAGCGTCCACTCCCTCAGCTGCAACTACTATCTCTCCTTTTCTCTGGAACATCCAAGACACAGCACCATCTGTCCCTAAATTTCCATTTTTTCTAGAAAAAGCTGTTCTAACTTCTGAAGCTGATCTATTTTTATTATCAGTTACAACCTCAACTATAAAGGCTGTTCCTTCCGGACCATATCCTTCATATCTAATTTCCATGTAGTCTACACCTTCAAGTTCTCCTGTTCCTTTTTTAATAGCTCTCTCCAGGTTATCTTTTGGCATATTAGCAGCTTTTGCTTTATCTATCGCAAGTCTTAATCTAGGGTTAAAGTTTGGATCTCCACCAGCTTCCTTTGCTGCAATTGTCAACTCTTTTCCCAATTTTGTGAATAGCTTTCCTCTTTTAGCGTCTTGAGCACCTTTTCTATGCTTTATATTAGACCATTTACTATGTCCTGCCACAAAAACTCCTCCTCATTTTTAAATATCTCTTTAAATTCTATCATACCCACTATCTTTTTTCAATATATTTGGGCACAAGCTCCATTTTTTCCTTCACCTTTTCAAAAATAATATCTGGTGTTATCAATCTATATTTTTCTTCATATGATAAACTATCATATGTTTCATCTGAGAGTATATCTTTTGGTTCTATCCCTTCGTGTCTTTTATTATCCCTTGAGAGCCAATCTTTTTTACTGGATCCCGGACTGAAGATAGAAAAACTTGGAATATCTATAGCCTGAGCCAAATGTCTTGGTCCACCTTCATTTCCGACAAAAATGTCACAGTTGGCTAATAGTGCCCCCAACTCTCTTATACTTTTAGTGTTTATATCCGATACTATTCTTTTATCCCAACCCAGCTCCTCATGGAATTTTTTAGCAAACTCTTTCTCATTCGGTGAATAATATAATATTATTTGGCAATCAAACGCCTCTAAAATTTTTCCAGCTAACTTTTTCATTAAATCTATGGGATAAACTTTATTTGGTCTTCGAGAATTTATAGCCAAAGGGATTATAATCTTATCAAAATCAACACCTGCTTCCTTCATTCGCTCTCTCAACTCATTTTTCTCCTGCGGTAAAAATGTCAAAGAATAGTTTTTATTTAATTTTACATCTACTCCATCATCTATAAGAGGTTTTAACATTTTCAAGAATTTTTCAGCTTTATCAAATTCACTCGACGGCTCCGGAATACTATGCGTATATGTGTATCCTCTCTTAGGTTTCCATCTTCCTATCCTATATTTTGCTTTTCTAGAAAATAGTGTAAATGCCTCACTCTTTGGAGTAGACATTATATCAATAACTATGTCGTAATTCGTTCGTGTCACATTCCAGACTTTTTTCAGATATTTAAAAGGATTCTTCTGTTCATCTTTTGAAATCGATATAACTCTATTTAAGTAATCTTGATGTTCAAATAGTGGTGCCACATGATCATACAATACATAATCAATTTTTGCATCCGGATATGTTTCTTTCAAACTTTTACATATTACAGACGCCAATATTGCATCTCCAATCTGTTTAAATCTCACTACTAAAATTTTCATATTAAATCTCCTCTATGGTATTTTTTATAGTTTTCAAATCTCCCCAAAACTCCACTGCTACCTTAGCTCTCTTCCCACCGTCATCTCTTGATTTTTTAGCGAAATTAGCATCGTATGTCACCAACAGTTTTACATCTCCTCTCCAATCTAAAATGTTTCCCTTTTCTTGAAGAAATTTAAACTCTCTTTCTAATAACAACTCAGCTACATCCTGTCCTAAAGCCACAATAACTTTAGGATTCATCAAAGAAATTTGCATCATTAAACACTCTTTCAAATCTCTTTTATCTTTTTCTTCCAACTCTCTATAATTTTTTTCAGATTTAGTCAGGGTCGTTATATAATAGCTCTCTGGCAACAATCCGACTATATCACAAAGTTTTATTAGAAACTCTCCACTTGAGCCAGGTCTCACTTTTAAATTTTCATCTATATATAAATTAGAATCATCTCCCACAAAAAGTACAGTTCCTTTAAAATTACCTGTCCCTAAGACAATTTTTTCACTACTATCCTTCAATGCATCTATACTTCCTATTTCAAACTTTAACTCTTCTAAGAATTTTTCAATCTCCTCCATAATAGTTCCTCCTAAAATTTAATCAACTTGCTACATATATCCTGATGGGCAATCTCTACTGAGACATTGATATTATGTCTTGTCAACTCATCTAAAATAGTGTCTATAGCTAACTTTGGATCATTACTATCCTTACTCATATGAGCTAAATAAACCTTTTTTAATCGTTGATGATATATCTCCCTAATAAATCTAGCACAATCATTATTTGACAGATGCCCATTTCTACTTTTTACACGGGCTTTTAAATCCCAAGGATATGAACATTCCATTAACTTATGATAGTCATAGTTACACTCTATAACCATGACATCTACCTCTTTAAATGCTTCTCTGACTGTGTTATCAATATAACCCAAATCTGTAGCTATCGCTACTTTGCTCCCCGAACTTTCCTCTATTCTAAAGCCAATTGTTCTTTCAGCGTCATGCATTACATCAAAAGGATACACCATACTATCCCCAACCCAAAAAGCTTCCTCTATAAATCTCAAATTTTCATCTTTTATTTTTCCAATTTTTAATATTCCAGCTTCATAGCTCTCCTTTGTGATATAGATTGGAATATCATATTTTCTCGACAATATTCCTGCCCCTTGAATATGGTCTCCATGTTCATGAGTTATCAAAATCCCATCTATATTACAAACCTCTACCTTTATTTTTTTTAATTGTTCCTCTATCTTTTTTCCACTAAACCCAGCATCTATCAATAAGTTTATATTATCAGTTTCTATAAAAAGAGCATTTCCTTTACTTCCACTTCCCAGTACTGCTAATTTCATGATACTTCCTTTCTAAAAAATATATATCTTAAGTGTATATTATATCATAAAAAAACCTCTTAGCAAATATTGCTAAGAGGTTTGATATTTCATATCTCTATTAAATCTCTTCAAATTGGTCTTTTCCTACATAACAAAGTGGGCAAACCCAATCTTCTGGTACATCTTCCCACTTTGTTCCCGGAGTTACCCCATTTTCTTGATCTCCTATCGTTTCATCATAAACATAGTCACAGATTACACATCTCATAAGTTTTCCCATTTTATACCCCCTCTATTTTATTAGTTACTCCATAACCCGTGGATATTACAATATTCTCTTGCACACACTGATTTCCCTTTAGGTACTCTAAAGTATGCCTCTGGTGCCTCTCCCGGCTTTAAATATTTCCTATATAAAAAGTCGTCCACACAAATTTCAATCATTTGGATATAATGCTCCTCTGCCATTGGATGCGCAACCTCTTTACCGACCTTCACTAAATATCCATCCTCTTTTTCCTCTATAAATGGAACGTGTTTCTCTGTTGAAGCATCCTGAGTTTTTTCCTTAACAAGCTCTAATCCATCCATAGAAACACCATCTTTATCTGCTACAATCACCTCTAATAATACTGGATTCTCTTTCACTTTAAAAATTTCATAAACTTTCATGATAACCTCCTTAAGTTATTAAACATATTTTGTCCTCTGACAATTATTTATTCTGGCACTGAGGACAAGTTCCTTTAAAATAAACATGGTACTCATCAATTTTAAAATCCTTCATATCGCCAACCACAAGTTGATCAATTGTCACTGGGATATCAAAAACTTTTTTACAATTTACACATTTAAAATGCCCATGTACATGCATATCCACATCATATCTAGTTTCATTTTCTTCTATTGTTATTACTTTAGCAATTCCTTTTTCTATAAAAAGATTTAGTGTATTATAAACTGTCGTTTTAGAAAGAGTGGGAATTTCAGGACATAAAGCCCTATAAATCTCATCAACTGTAGGATGAGTTTTATTATTTAACAAATATTCAAATACTTTCATTCTTTGATATGAGGGTTTTATATCATGTATCTTTAAATGCTCACCTATATTTTCAATATACATGTTTCCTCCTTTTGAAATAATTACAAAATTGTAATTATTTTTTCTTTTAATATACACCTTTTTAGTGTTTTTGTCAAGAGATTACAATAAGTTTTTAATCATTAAATACCTATCAATCCCTTTTCCGTATTCATCTTTTTGTAACTCTTCTACCGTATATCCAGCCTTTTCATACAACTTCACAGCTTTACTGTTTTTAGGATCCACGGTCAGGTAAACTTTTTCTATCCCTATTTTTTTTAATCTATTCTGACTTTCTTCCAATAATATTTTTCCGTATCCTTTTCCTCTTTCCTTTAAAGAAGTCGAAAATCCATATAAAAAAACTTCATTTTTTCCCAATACTCCTTGATACTGGGCAACAGATATCAATTTATCATTATCATCCAGCAGCACATAAAGTTTTCCATATCTAATGAAACTCATAATCATCCACATATCAGCTCCACCCATCATACCAAAACACTCCACTTCATTATCAAATATTTTTTTTATTAGCTCTCTCGCTTTTGCATCAACCTCTATTATTTTCATCTTCCCTCCCTAATACCCTATATCAAACAAATGAAGACCAAAAGGCTCAGCCACTATTTTTGCATATTGAATATCTGGATTCTCCAACATATCCACCAAGTAATTTTCTGGCTTTTTTCTAAAATAAATTGATAAAATTGTCCCTACTATTATTCTAATTTGAGACTTTAGAAAAGCATTTCCTTTAACATATAGCTTGACTGTTTTTTCATCCACTCTCTCGAACTTAGCTTCATATATCTCTCTTATTGTCGTATTGCTTCCACAATCCGAAAGTCTAAAATTTGAAAAATTGTGCCGTCCCACCAAAGGGGCGACTATCTTATTCAATCTCTCCAAATCTAACTGTTCATCAACAAAAGTGACATATCTAGATTGAAATGGATTTCTATCCTCACCTATATAGTATTCATAGGACCTATAAATCGCTGAAAATCTAGAGCTGAAATCTAAATCTACCTCTTGGGCATCTAAAATAAATATATCATTTGGTAGTAAACTATTTATAATTCGTTTTATCTTTTGTATAGGAATATTTGACGTTGTAAAAAAATTTGAAACTTGCATCTTAGCATGAACCCCTCTATCAGTTCTTCCGGCAGAAACTAAGTCTATTTTATTTTTAAAAATTCCTTTTAGGACTTTTTCTAGCTCTCCTTGGACCGTTCTAAAACCAGGTTGTCTTTGAAAGCCAAAAAATTCACTTCCATCATAACTATATGTCAATTTTATATTTCTTTCCACGTTTTTCTCCTTTTCCTTTTTCTACGTACAAAAAAAAGTCTTGAATACTCAAGACTTTAACTATCTTATGTGGTGCGAGAGGAGGGACTTGAACCCTCACGTCGAAACGCCAGATCCTAAGTCTGGTGCGTCTGCCAATTCCGCCACCCTCGCATAAAGATGGTGCGTCATACTGGGCTCGAACCAGTGACAACACGATTAAAAGTCGTGTGCTCTACCATCTGAGCTAATGACGCTTTCTATAAAACTACAAAATTAAAAAATGGGGTGACCGACGGGATTCGAACCCGCGACAACCAGTGCCACAAACTGGCGCTCTACCAACTGAACTACGACCACCAAATGGCGTGTCTGAAGAGATTCGAACTCCTGACCCACGCCTTAGAAGGGCGTTGCTCTATCCAGCTGAGCTACAGACAC
>CAKOHT010000013.1 GCA_934085975.1 uncultured Cetobacterium sp. | reverse complement strand
GATGATAAATTCAAATTTTCAATCCACATTCCAATCACCCACTAAACAAAATTTAAACCATTGTGTTTATTTAGAGAAGACTTCAAACAAATCTTTGTATCATATTTTTAATGTATCAAATACTAGAAATGTTGTCATTTCGTTTGCGGAAAAGAAAAGATTTTTACTCTAGAAACTTCTCGCAGAAGATAAAAAATTTAATAAAACTTAAATACTTAAAAAAACAAAATATTATTAGAAAACTTACTTGGGCTGAGCGCATAGAAAAATGGCTTGGTGTCAATCCATTAAAATGCCTTCAATGCGGGTCTAATATGGAATTAACTATATTTTTTCATAAAAAATATGGCATTTTTGATTTTAGACCCAAGAAGAAAATTTAAATTTTCTAACCACAGTTACCTGTGGTATTTTGTCTTTCTACAAAGTAAAATACTAGATTAACTTTAATAAATTTATTAGCTAAATCTTAGTTCTTACAATTTTTAAGGACAATTTAAAAATTATAATTTCCTAAGTAATAAAAAAATGGCTATCGAAGAATAAATATTTGATAGCCATTTGTCTACAGTATGAATGGAGAAGTTTTCACTCCTCCATTTTTTCTTTTACTCTTTAACAGCTCCAGCTACTATTCCTGATAAAATCTTTTTCTTAAATATCAGATACATTATAACTGTTGGTAACATAACTATAACTATTGCCGCTGATAACTTAGCCCAAGACCCACTACGTCCTACGTAGTTCATCAGCATTGTTGTAAGCGTTGCATTAGCAGCACTTGGCATATATAGATATGGGGTAAACATATCATTTAATACATCTACAGACTTTAATATTATAAGCGTTGCTGTGGCTGGTAAAATTAGTGGAAATATAACATTCCAATAGATTTTAAAATACGAACATCCATCTATCCTTGCACTTTCATCTAAAGAGTATGGAATCTGATCTATAAACTGTTTATACACATATATTTGAAGAATATCTGTGGATATATAGATTACCATTGGTGCTAAAAGAGTATCATATATTCCGAGTTTTCCTATAATTCCAAACCTTGTTATTTCGGCAATAAAACTAGGTATTAACATTGAAAGACTAAATAGAAAGAAGTATATCTTTTTAAGTTTGAACTCAAACCTACTGAGTGAATAAGCAACCATACTACTTAAAATAACATTTATTGTTATTGTTCCTAAAACTAAAAGAAATGAATTTCTAAATCCTGTTAATACATTTCCATTTTTAAAAATCTCTTTATAGTTATCTAGTGAAAAAGGTGCTGGTAAAGATAGATGATAGCCTTGTGCTATCTGCTCTGGAGTTTTAAAGGATGATAAAACGACTAGAAGTAGAGGAACTAAAACTATTAAGGTTATAACTACAAATGCTGTGTGATTAAGAGTATTAAATAGTAACTCGCTCATTTTCTTCTTCTCCAACTCTCTCCTCCTCCTCTTCCAACATAGTTTTGGCTTTTATTCCTTCTTTTTTCATACGTACTTTTATTCCACTTAATTTTGCTTTAAATTTTTCAGGTTCTAAAATTAAATTTTGAACTACAGATATAAGAAGAATAGCTATTATTAAAGCTATAGCCATTGCACAAGCTAAACCGAAGTTACTAAACTCAAAGGCTGTTTTAATTGTATGAAGAGCAAATGTTGTACTACTTGTTCCAGGTCCTCCACTTGTCATAACAAACGGAATATCAAATACCATCAACGCTCCTCTAACATTTAAAAATAGTACTATACTTAAAATGGATTTCATATTTGGTATTATTATCTTTGTAAACTGTTGTAGCACTGATGTTCCATCTATCAGTGCAGCCTCTAATATATCCTTATTTATGGATTGAAGACCAGCTAAGAAAAGTATTATGTGAACTCCAGTGAATCTCCAAAGAGAAACCACCACTAGTGAATAATTAACTATTTTAGGATCACTTAACCATCTAATTTTTCCAATGCTTCCAAGAGCTAAAAGTCCATTTAATACCCCATCCTCCGAACTATATAAAAATGAAAACATATAGGCTATTGCGACCCCATTTATTATATACGGCATAAAAACTATAGTCTTGAAAAATTCACTTTTCTTTATATACCTATCTAAAAGCATCGCTAAATACATCTCTATTGGAATAAATAATAGATGCAATATAAAATATAAATTATTATTCTTTAAACTTTGCCAAATATCTTTTCTTTGAAATACCTGAGTATAATTTTTAAATCCAACATAATTATAACTTGGATTTATTCCATCCCAATTAGTAAAGCTAATTAAAGCCAACTTAAATGCTGGATAAAGAACAAATACAAATAGTAATACAGTTGGTATTGCTAAAAAACATACTAACAATATACTTCTTTGTGTTTTATCTCTCATAATTTACTCCTGACAACTACTTTGTATTTTCTTGGGCTTCTGTCCATTTTTTATTGAACTCATTCATGTACTCTGCAAAATTAACTCCTTGAATCATCTCTTGACCCATTCTTTTAACATCAAAAGAGATGTAGTTAGCTATCTTCCTAAATTTCTCATCTCCACCTTTTTGAAGTACAACTTCTGGATTTGGAATATTTGCTATAGCAACATTGAATATACTTTCTCTACCTTTCACTCCATCTACAGCTGGCAATACGTTCATATACGTCACGTACTCTTTGTAATATTCACTTGTAAAGAACCAATCTAAGAATTTTTTAGCTGCGTCTGCATTTTTACTGTATTTTGGAATTGATAAAAATACCTCTGCTGAAACTAAATATCTAAATGGATCATCTTTTGTCTCACGAGCTGGTAGTACAAACACTCCCACATCATCTAGTGTTTCTTTAGACATCTCTTTTTCTAAATCCACATAAAACCATTGTCCTGCCGCTAACAAAGCTGCTTTTTTAGAAGCAAACATACTTTTTTCTTGATCCCATCCGTATCCCAATGGGTCATCTCCAAAAGGTTTTGTATTGTAGTATTTATCCAACATATCATAGGCAATATAAAATGGTTTCCCCGGTGAAAATGGTTTTTTTTCTACAGCCATTTTACTTAAAATATCATTTCCTCCCGGCACTAAAAATGGCATAAACTCATTAAATGGATATGTTGTCCAGGAATCTTTTGCTCCCAATGCCATTGGAATATAAATTCCATTTTCCTTTATCTTAGCAGAAAGTGCAGTAAACTCTCCCCAAGTTGTTGGTATCTCTAAACCTAATTCATTGAATACGCTCTTTCTATAATAAACAAACTCATTAAATCCATACATAGGTAAACCGTAGATATTTCCATCAATTTCAAAATCTTTAGCAAATTTATTTACTTTTGCGGCTTCTGTATCATTTAAAGGAAGCAGTACAGTTTTAAAACTTTCCATAGTTACAACTCTCACTGGGAAAATATCTGGTAATTTCTGTGCTGAGTTTCTTATCTTCATTGTGTTATCATATTCAGTTGCGGGTATTTTCTCCATTTTTATTGTCACATTTGGATCAATTTTTTTGTAGGCTTCTGCAAGACTATTTGTATCCATCATATACTCTTCCCCAGTTCCAGAGTATGTTACAAAAGTTAAATCAATTTTTTTATCTTCCACTTTAACAACTGTCTTTTGCTCGCCCTCTCCACAAGCCGCCATAAACAGCACTGTTCCCACTCCTAAAACCTTTAAATATCTTTTCATTTTTACCCTCCTTAAAAAAGTTTAGCTTCTGTAGAAAATTCCATAATTTCACCATTTCTATGAAGTTCAAAAATAACAATCTCATTCTCTCCCTCTTTTAAAAGAGGTGATGGAACGTAGAGTCTCTTTTGAGGTCCTTCACTCCAATACCTTCCTAAATTAAATCCATTTATATATATAACACCCTTTTCCCAACCTGTGAAATCCAAGAAAGTATCTCCTATCTCATCTACATTGAAAATCCCTTTAAAAAATCTTGGATGATTTTCAACATTTTTGACATCCTCATCAAAAATTAAATTAGATAGATTATCCAGTGGTACCGTATAGATATCCCAGTTAAACAAAAACTGTCTATCAAGTCTAACTCCCTCTGTAATCCCTTTACTATCCTTTAAAAGTGGTCCATAGTTGATTCTTCCCATATTCTCAACTAAAATCTCCAGCGTAGACTCCTCTTGTTCACAGTTTAACACTATCTCTTGCTTACTGTTTCTATCTGTAACCCCTTTAAATTCTCCATTTAGATATATAAGAGCTCTATCCCTAACCTCTTGTAAAGTCAATGGCATATTTTCAATAATTCCTTTAACCTTTGTTCTATAAAGTATAAATCCATAGTCTTGATCTAACTCCTCCATAGTCTTGACATATGGTGATATATGATGTTTCCCAATTGAATTTAAATTACTCCAAAGAGGCGTGCTCTTTTTAAACTCCACTTTACCATATGCCATCTTTTTAGAGTCTTTCACTTTATATTCTTTATAATTTTTATGTTTTTTTATATTTACTTTCCCTTTAAAACATTCCAAAGTATTCTTTACTAAATGGTATTTCTTTGTTAAATCTCCAGCTTCTGTTAAAAGAGCATCATAGTCATAGCTTGTCACCGTACATCTTTGCTCATCATGATAGTTTGCCCCATTCATAAAACCAAAATTAGTTCCTCCATGGAACATATAAAAATTTACAGAGATGTTATTTTCTAGCATATATCTAAACTCTTCTGCCACCTCTTCCCCTTTTCTAGTTATATGCTCTTGACCCCAATGATCAAACCATCCAATCCAAAACTCCATAACCATCTTAGGCATATTACTTTGATATTTTTTAAATAGTTCAAAGGACTCCTCTGTCTTTGAACCAAAATTTATTGTCTTCCAAATATGTGGTAGCGTTCCTCCAGATAACATCCAATGAGTTGGTCCATCTGAAGTAAAGAGTGGCACATCAACGCCTCTTTTTGTAAGAGCTTCCTCTATATAACTTAAGTATTTATGGTCATTTCCATAGCTTCCATATTCATTTTCAATTTGAACAGCTATTAAACGTAAAGCCCTTTCTTATCAGCTAGAGATATAAATTTTTCAAGATCTAACATCCCTGAAAAGTCATATTCTCTCTCTTTAGGCTCATGAAGATTCCACGGCACATAAGTTTCTACACAATTAAAACCTGCCGCTGCTATTTTTTCGAATCTATCCTCCCACTGTTCGGGTAAAGTTCTAAAGTAATGCATAGCTCCAGATATAAGAAGAGTTTTTTCTCCATCCACCTCTATATGTTCTCCTATAAATCTCATTTCTCCTCCTATTTTATCACCACTTTTTTTAAAAATTTTGTTTTATTTATAATCTTTTTTTTCTGAATACATTCTATTTTTTATAAGAATACGTATTCTTGGTATGAGTTTATTCCATGATTTTAGTTTTGTCAAGAGTAATGTTCAATAAAAAATTTTATTTGACAAATTGAAAAAAAAATACTTTAATTGAGTTCATAATAACTTTTGAAAGGTGGTCTTATGAAAAAAACTTTAACTATGAAAGATATAGCGAAATTAGCTGGTGTTTCTCAGCCCACTGTTTCAAGGGTTGTCAATGGGAATCCCACTGTAGACCCTGAAGTTAGGGCCCGTATTGAAAAAATAATTTCAGACCAAGGTTTTAAACCTAACAGCAGTGCTAAAACTTTGAGAAGTAACTCTTCTAAAATAATCGGAGTTATACTTTTTGATCTATCTAACTATTACTACTTAGAGATGATTAAGTATGTTGAAAAAGTTGCAGGAGAAAATGGATACACTGTTATTATCCTCAACTCTCAAGGAGATAAATATCTGGAAAAAGAGCATATTTTAAACCTACAAGCCAGAAATGTAGATGGCATTATTATATCTCCTGTTGCAAAAGAGAATCTTGAGTTTTTAAAAAATCAAAACGAAAATTTTATAATTGTAGATTGTACTCTTCCGAACTATCCATGTGTCTATACTTCTCTTATGCAAGGAGGAAAAATCGCTACTGAGCATCTTTTCAATCTAAATCATAGAAAAATATGTTTTATTGGTGCAGATAAAGAAAATACAAAACTTCTAGGAATTAAAGAGTTTTTTTCTGAAAAAGATTTGAATTTTTCGGATGAATGGTTCATTGAAACTGACCCTACCAATGCGAATCTTGACAATCTATCTTCGAAATTAAATTCGATAAAGGATTTCCCTACAGCTTTTATCACATCCAACGATATTATAGCTTTAAACCTAATTAAAGAATTGGATAAAAAAGGACTATATACTCCTAAAGATGTATCTATTTTAAGCTTTGATGACACTATTATCTCTACAGCCTTAAATATTACAAGTATTAGACATCCTGTTGATTTAATGATGAAAAACGCTATAGATTACCTATTGAATGAGAATAAATTACCTATACAAAAAAGTCTTAGCCCAATTTTAATCGAACGAGATAGTACTTCTTTGTATACTAAACTATCTAAAAAAAATTTTCATAATACTTTTAAATTTTAATTTTAAAATAATTATAAACTTAAAGTAGGAATGGCTCCCCTATTTTTGTATACTTCAAAAACAAATGAAAAACTATTTTTAAAAATAAAGGAGTGTGATATACATGCCTACATATTTTAGTTTACTTTGGGAAATTATTAGTTTTCCATTTACAAGAATGGAAGCTGTTATCTTAAAAGATTCTATAAATAAGGAATTTCATCAAATTCTCTTGAGTCCCAACGAAGTTATTATAAATTGTTATGACAACCCCTTTAGATCTTTTTTAATAACCAATATGAGAATAATTAGTATTCAAAAATTTAAAATAACAACAGATATGAACTTCGTATCAAAAATTTTTTCTATTCCACTTAATCAGATTGGAACTACCGAGATGTTTCGTCTACGTTTCCCCAATATCCACGTCCTTAGAATCACCAGTGCTCCTGGTTTTAAGTTCTATTGGTTTTTCAAAAAAACAGTGAGTATGGAAACTCTCTCTAAATCAATTATTAAGGTTTCAGATGCCGTTCAAGGTTTTTCTAAATGACTTTTATAGAAGAGCCTAAAATAAAAAATGTATGTCCCTTTATTTTTAAGAAGACATACATTTTATTTTTTTCTATAATTTAATGGAGATTCTTTGAATTTTCTTTTAAAAATTAAAGTGAATGCACTTGGTGACGAGATTGATAGGATATCAGATATATACCCAATCTTATAGTCAGTAGTTTTTAGAAGTATCGCTGCTTTAGTCAATTTTTGATTCAATATATATTCAGATGGAAAAATACCCAGATATTTTTTAAATAACTCTTTTAGTATTTTATTATAAATTTTAAACTCTTTTTCCACATCACTAACAGTTATTCTTCTATCAATATTAGAATCTATATACAAAAGTATATCTATAAAGTTTTTATCATTCAAATAATTAAATCCAATGTCATTCTTTCTTTCCCCTAAATAAAATATTATATCTATCAAAAGCTTAAAAAAAGTTAACTCTTTGCTCTCAATTTTTAAAGTCTTTTCAATCTCAAATAGTATCTTTTTTAAATTATAAATTTTTATTTTTTGATACTCTTTCTTTTTTATCTTATTATTCAATATCTCCAATAATGAATAATCCTTTATTTGAAAAATATCTAATCTACACTCTTTCACTAAAGTTAGAATACTATTGAAATAGAACTCATTATATATTATTAAATCTCCCTCTTCAAAGAATACATATTCTTCCGAGTTATAGTAATATAGTCCTTTTCCTTTTACACAAATTTTAATAACCATACCACTTAAATTCTCTAAATCTGTAAAATTTTGTTTTTTCCCTTTAATATCCCTGTAATTAACTCTAAATAGCTCGTAAAAACTATTTTTTATAACCTCTACCTCACTAGACATTATTTTTCTATCCTCCTATTTTAAAGTCAACAAACTGGATATCCTCTCGCCACACCTACTTTTTCTATTAAAAACTCACTAATTTTACCGATTATAAAATCATATTTTCTTTTAATAAAGAATATCGGGGGACATCTTTATATCCGAATTTTTTTGTAACGTTGTTTTTTAACTAAATATACCCATAATAAAGCAGGCGTGAGAGGATACAGACTTTTCAAATTTTATGATTTTAGTAAAATAGTCTTGTTCTTATTGTATTCCATTTTAATGAAAAAAAATGTCATTTTAAAAAAAATTTTAACACTTTTTTTAAAAAAATATTATATTGAAAAAAAGAACCTCCATAGTGATAAACCATGGAAATCCTTTTTATAAAATATTGAAACAAAAACAAAATAAGTGAATTCTTTTAGTTTTATTTCACTTAGATTGCTTTTTTAAGCATATTATAATTTTATTAAAAAAAATCCTTTTTTGGACTTCTATCAAAATCTATACTTTATGGGCATAAAACTCTTCACAATCTCCGAATTCTTTCTCTTTTAGTAGCATCAATTCTCTAATAACTTCATTAAAATCGATATTTGAAAACTCTAAATCATCAATTCCTCTTTCAATCACTGTATACCTATTATCGTCTACTTTCATTAAAGTTATTGTATGATCTCTTGATAAAGGCATTGCTTTTTTAGTAAAGACCATTTTTTCTCCTATTTTCATCTCATTTACACACTCCAAAATAAATGCTTCAAATTTCTCTACTGTTATTTTCTTAGACATAGTAACTCACCCTTCCCTTAAATATATGTTAGTTTTATTTTCTATTCTCTTTAAGTCTTCTTCTATAAAACGTATATTTTTCTTTTATTTTTTATATATTTTTTTATTTTATAATTCTAAAGGAATTTCTTTCTTAAGTTAGTAAAGTAAAACATACAATTGTGTAAATATTTTTGATTATAAATTTAAGTATAGAAGGAGGCTACAATGGCTCTAAAAGAGGATTTTTATAAGATTTTAGAAGTTAATAAAAACGCCAGTGAGGCTGAGATAAAAAAGGCTTATAGAAAACAAGCTCGAAAATATCATCCTGACAAATTTAGTTCTTCGACTGAAGCTGAAAAAGCCCAAGCTGAAAAAAAATTTAAAGAGGTTAATGAAGCTTATCAAATACTATCAGACCCAGAAAAAAGAAGTCAATATGATAATTTTGGTCATGCTGCGTTTGAACAAGGTGGAGCAAGTAGTTCTCAAGGTTACGGTCAATATGGTGGTGGACAAAACTACCAAGATTTTAATTTTGGAAATTTTAACTTTAACTTCAATGAGTTTGGAGGTGGAGGAGACGAGGAAGATTTAGGAGATATCTTTGAATCATTCTTCGGTGGTAGAGGTGCTCGAAAAAGAGGTCCACAACCTGGCGGAGACCTATCTATGGAAATTGAGATATCTTTAGAAGAATCAGCTAAAGGTGAAGAAAAAACTATAAGATACGCTCGTACTGGAAAAAATGGTGCTCTTGAAGAGGTTGAAAAGAAATTTAAAATACCTGCTGGTATAGCTGATGGACAAAAGTTAAAATTAGCTAAATTTGGTAATGCTAGTACAACTGGAGGTCCTCACGGAGATCTTTATATACGTATAAAAATCAAACCGAATGAGCTTTTTATAAGGGATGGATATAACGTTATTTGTAAAGTTCCAATCAGCTACTATACTGCCACTCTAGGTGGCGAAGTAGAAGTTCCAACTTTAAGTGGAAATAAAAAAATTAAAATACCTGCTGGAACTCAGTGCGGAAAACGTTTTGCTCTAAGAGAGTATGGTATTTTTAATCCCAAAACTAAGAAAAAAGGAACTCATTACGCTGAAATTATAATTGAAGTTCCTACAGATTTGGATGAAGAGCAAAAAAATTTACTTAAAAATTTTGATGAAAAACTAAAGGATAAAAATCGAAAAATTGAAAATAGTTTCATAAAAAAAGTTAAAGATTTTTTTAAGCTGTAAGAAAGTTAAAACCACTAATAAGTAATCTTTCCAAATTACTTACTGGTGGTTTTATTCAATTTTCTTAATATCCCAAAATACAGCTATCGAATCATATATATTTTATATGATTTATAAAATATATATATTTTATTATTTTAATAAAATAACAAATTTATTTTTTATTTAATCCTTGCCAAACATAAAATCCCCGTTTTATCTTGATCCAAGTTTATTTTTATTTTTAAAACACTGAAGTCTTTCTCAAAAACCTCTTCAATACAAATAATTTGATTATTTTTTAAGGCATATTTATCACTTTTTTCACAACTTTTCAAAGTATTCAAGTCTTTTATTATAAAACTATCGTCTTTACCTATAATCTCATTCAAACTTGTATTAAATAAAGAACAAAAGTTTGGATTAGCGTATAAATATTTTAAATTTGAATCTTTTATAAAAATATAATCTTTACTGAAATCTAAAGATAAAATTCCATCAATAAAACATTTTACATTATTTCCTTCCACAAAAAAAACACCTCCTTTTCTTCTTTCTCTTTCCATGTTCATTTTAAAAGAAATTCCACTTAAAAAATTCCTAAATAGGACAATAGAAAACTATAAATATATTAAATTATTAATATTAAATTTTAATGTATAATTCTTTTAAGTTTAAACTAATCATAAGTTTAAATTAATCACAAGTTTATCTAAGAAAACATATCAACAAGGTGGTGAAATTTTAGTGTTAAAAGTTGATCTAAGTTCAAATGAAAAATACTATTTAGACGGACGATTCTTCTTGATAACGAAAGGCAAAGTAATTACAAAAGATATTTTAGCCAGTGGAAAAATTATATCTAATGAAAGCTGTTTAAGAGAGGGTGAATTGGTTGGAAATTTTTTCAATATTTCATCTAATTTCAATGTTAATCTTCCTGAGATAGATGTAGAAGTGGAGGCACTGGAAGAAACTACGCTAGAAGAATTTAAGTTCTCTAAAAAAGATATTTTAAAAAATACTGTATTTGAAAAAATGCTATCACAACTAATAAAAAAGTCAATCATAAAATTTTTATATCAGCTTTATGATTCTAAAGGTTATATCTTGGCTATTCTAAAATTATATGCGAACTCTGATAATGAGATTCCTAAAAAAGAGATTAGTTATGAAAACTTCAATATTAGTAAGAGTCAATTCTATCTAATTTACTCAAAATTAAAAAAAGAAAACTATATAATTGAAGAAAAAAATTTAGTTAAATTAAATATTGAAAAAATTAATGAATATTTGAATCATCTTATATTGGATGAATGTTCTGGAAAGGAAGAGGAATGTTTTCAAAAAAAATAGAATATGGTTATATCATAATTCAAGAACTAAAAGAAACAAATGAATTAAATACGAAACTTGGAAAAGATATTTTAAAAAATATCCAAGTACCTTATAATATGGGATTAGGTATTCTTTCAGAATTATCTAAAAGTGAACTTATTATATCTACAAAAGGTAAAAATGGAGGATACTATTTAAAAAATAAAGATATCACATTTTTTGAACTTTTTAATTCGTTAGAAATTGTATCTAAAGTAAGAAGAAATAAATACAATAACGTTTCATATAGGGATAAAATCTTAAAGATTAATCTTCATTTTTTAAACGACTTAAAGAATATAAAAATACTAGATTAATAATCTATAGGAGGATGTTCTTGTTTATGAATGATTTACACAGAAAACTTTTACTTATTCTTAGTGATGCAATAGATGTTGAAGAACTCGATCAAAATAGATTACTAATCATAAAAAATGATGAGAAAATATTATTAAAAAATATATCTGAAGATATTAAAAATCTTTGTTATGAAAAAATAGGTGAAAATATTTTAGGAAAACCAAAAAAAAAATTAAACAAAACTTTATGGAATGAAAAAGATATTAATTTTTTAATACAAAATAGGACTTTAGATATCTCTGAATTAAGCAAAATGCTTGGTAAAAGTAAACTTCAAATTAATTATATGATGGGACATCTAAATCTTTTTAATAAAAGATCTTGGAGTAAAGAGGAACTTAATTTTTTAAAAAATCACATTGATTTACCATTACTTTGGATATCTGAAACTCTAAACAGATCTATTGCATCTGTAAAAGCTAAGAGACGCATTTTAAAAAACGAAAAAGTCAAATAATCATTTTCTACTTGTAATAATTTTTGAAAAATTTTTATCAAAAAATAGTATATAGAAGCTTCCTTTTTTTTATTATAGTATATAACAGAAATGTTTAAAATCTATAAAAAAGGAGAGGATTGATGAAAAGAATTATTGTACTATCGTTTACTTTATTATCTATGACTATATTTGGAAATGATTCTCTTAGTGATAACAAAATTGTCAAACAATACTTAAAACTACACTTAGATAAAGAAATATCTTTATCTACTTTTTATCGAGCTATTACTGGATATGAAAAAATTAAAAATAAAAAAGAGGATATTCTCACAATTATTGATTACTCTAAGCCCTCTTTAGAAAAAAGATTCTACGTTATTGATTTGAATAAAGAAGAGTTACTTTATTCTACATATGTTATGCACGGTAAAAATAGTGGTGATAACTATACTACCGAGTTTTCAAATATTCTAAACTCCTATAAGAGTTCTCCTGGTTTTTTTAAAACTTCGTATGCCTATAATGGGCAATTTGGATACTCTTTGAGACTACAGGGATTAGAAAAAGGAATCAATGACAACGCTATGAAAAGAAGTATTGTTTTGCATGGCTCTAAATATGCTACTCCCATAAAATCAGTTCCTATGCTTTATAAAAGCTTAGGGTGTCCTACTATACCAGCTGAACTCGCTAAGCCCGTTATCGACAAAATAAAAGATGGTTCTGTTATGTACATACACACTGATAAAAAAGAGTATCTAAATAATTCTAAAATATAATTGCTGACTTAGGATATCGAACACCCAATATAGCAAAGCTAATAATTATAGATAATTTTTCCATTATAGAGAGTGTTTAAATCTTTGTGTAAACCTCAGTAATTTTTCTAGATTAATAGATTTAATATTTTTTACTTTTAATACTAATATTTTCTTTAGAATAATACGAATTTAACCCAGCGTCAAGGTTTTTCCTTTGACGCCTTTTCTATTTTTTTGATAAATTTCCTAATATTGTAAATCTGATGGTAAGGTTCGCTCAGAAAAAAATTGCTGTAAAATTTTCAATAGAATTTGTTGTATATATTAACTTTCTAAGTTCTGGTGGATATTTAAAAAAATTTGATAGTTCATGCCAGTTAGCTCGCCAAGATCCTATTGCTCCAGGATATTTTTTACCCCATTTTTCGTCGAATAACTCTAAGTTTAGTAGCGCACTCTCTTCTGTAGTTGCTTTGTAAACTGCTTTTTTAACAACTTTAGGTTCAAAAATACCTTCTCTATCTCTGGGAATATCGACAACAAATTCTCCAGCTAGATTTTAATGATATTACATCATTAATCTAGAAGATCTGCAATTATTATTTACACAAAATTATTTATACTTCCAAATAAAAAAAAGGATAATAATATAAAAAGAAAAGGTTAGGTTAAATAACTTAACCTTTTTTTCATTTAAGTTTTATTTAATACCAGTTGATGCCATTCCTTCAATAAATTTCTTTTGGAATATTATAAACATAATTAACATAGGTAAAATTCCTAAAATAGCTCCAGCCATAGCTAAAGGATAATCAGTTCCGTGTTGTCCAGATAGAGCAGCAAGACCAGCAGAAAGTGTCATCTTATCAGTAGAAGTATTAACAATAAGAGGCCACATAAGCTGATTCCAACTAGCAAGAGCTGTTATTATAATCAAAGCTACAATACCAGGTTTAACAAGAGGTAGCATAATTTTATAATAGATTTGAAAATGATTACATCCATCTATAACAGCAGCTTCTTCAAGTTCTTTGGGGAGAGTCATAAAAAATTGTCTCATTAAAAAAGTTCCAAAAGAACTGAATAATCCGGGGAGAATAAGACCACTTAGGGTATTTAATAATCCCAATTTTTGAATAATTACGTACTGTGGAAGCAAAAATATTTGTCCAGGTACCATTAAAACAGATAAAAGTAGTATAAATATTGTATTTTTAAATGGAAATTCAATTCTACCAAAGGCATACGCTGCCATAGAGCAGAATATAATCTGTCCAATTGTTCTAACCACTGTATAAACAGTTGTGTTGTAATAGAACTTTATAAAAGGCATAGTAGCTATAACGTCTTTATAGTTGCTCCACTTAAATTTAGAAGGAAATATAAGTGGTGGAATTTGTATAGTCTCTCCTAAAGTTTTAACGGAGGTTAAAAACATCCAGATAAAAGGGATTAAGGTAAATATAACCCCAGTTATAAGAATAATATGTAAAAAAACTTTTCCTTTTTTGTCATCCATTTTTTCCTCCTAATAATTAACTAGTTTTTTTTGTAGTTTAAGTTGAACCCAAGTAAATGCCATGATAATAACAAATAAAACTACAGCAATAGCTGCTGCATAACCTCTTTCAGACATCTGGAAAGCATTTGTATAGAAGAAGTAAACAATTGTCATACTGCTTTCAAAAGCAGGGTTGGTTCGGGTTACCATCATAAAAACTAAGTCAAATATTTGAAACGAACTAATAAAAGACATTACAGTAACGAAAAACAGTGATGGGCTTAATAGCGGTAAAGTTATCTTAAAAAAACAAGTAAAAGGACCAGCACCATCTATTTTAGCAGCTTCATAATAAATTTTAGGGATACCTTGCAGTCCAGCAAGAAGTATAACCATGTTATATCCAATGTTTGACCAAATAGCCACGAGTATAATTGCATATAGAGCTGTTTTAGGGTCTGATAGCCAAGCTCTAGATTCAACTTCAAAGTTACTTAAAAACTGATTTAAAATACCAAACTCTTTATTGTACATCCACTTCCAAACCATAGCAACAGCCGTAGGCATTGTAACAGCGGGTAAAAAATATAGAACTCTATAGATGGTAAGACCTTTAATCTTATTGTTTAACATTGCTGCAACTAACGTGGAGCAAGTTACACCTAGGGGAACAGAGAATAAAACATATATAAAGGTATTTTTTAAAGCTCGGTACATCTTAGGGTCATATATCAACTTTTCATAGTTTTTAAAACCAATATATTTGAATTGTCCAAAAGCACCAAGGTTAGTCAGACTAAAATATATATTTTGAAAAAATGGAAATATATAGAAAATTCCAATTCCAAGAACTAAGGGGGCGATTAGAAGATACGCCCACATATAATTTTGAAGTTTATCTTTTCTCATGATTAAGCTTCCTCTTTTAAGATAGTATTCATTTTCTCATTTATAATTTCACACGCTTGTTCAGGTGTTAGTTCTCCCATCCAAACTTTATTTAGATATTCATTCATAACATCTTCCCATTTACCAGTATTTAAAGATGCAGGGTACTCAATTCCATTAGGTAACATCTTAGAATAACCATGTAAATTTAGATTAGGGTATGAATCTACCCAAATCTCTTGAGATTCAATATAAGCAGGAATCACTATACCGCTTTTAGCCTGAATATCATGGGAATCCTTACTGGATAAATATGTTACTAATTTTTTAGCCTCTTCAGGATACTTAGTTTGAGAGTAGATAGCATATCCAAGCCCATGAATAACAGCGGCATCTTCATTTTTTAAAGGTAATTTTGCTAAATCAACTTTATCTTTTATAATTTCGTTTTTCATATACTGCTTAACCATCCAAGAACCAGAGTATGTCATAGCAACTTTTTGAGATTGGAAAAGATCAGAAGCTTTAGTATCTGCAATCTCTCCAAGACTAGGGATAACTTTTTCATCAATAAGTTGTTTTATCTCTTTTACTGCAGCTACGGTATTTGGGTCAGAGAAACCGCTAGTTTTTTTATCTGGCGAGATTACTCTTCCTCCAAATTGAGATATTATTTCATAGTAATCTTCTTGACCAGAAAAGCCAAGTGCTAAACCATAATTTCCAGTTTTATTTTTAATTTCTTTAGCAGTTGTAACCATATCTTCCCATGTCCAGTTATCATTAGGGTACTCCAGCTGTAAAGAATCGAAAATATCTCTATTATACCAAAGAGCGGTTGTATCTATATCTTTTGGAGCAGCCATAAGTTTATTATCGTAAGTATACATTTTAACCATGCCCTCAGGAAAAGCTTCTGTATTTATAGCTTTACTATCTACTAAATCTTGAATAGGGAGAATCATATTCGCTTTAGCATATTTTGTAAAATTCGGAGCATTAATCCAGAAAACGTCTTGAAGTTGCCCACCAGTGGCAGCAGTTTCCAGTTTAGTCCAATATTGTGAGAACGGAGTGATTTCTACAACAACTTTAACACCTGGATTTTCCTTTTCAAAATCACTAATCATACCTTCAATAACAGGCTTTTGATTGGCGTCCCAAAGAGTAAGTTTTAAAGTTTTTTCTTTGTTAGAAGTAGTAGGTTTATCTTTGTCTCCACTACCACAACCGATAAAAGATGTTAAAAGACCTAAGCTCAATAGTGATAAAATAATTTTTTTCATAATACCCCCTTAAAAAATTGCATACGTATTCATATTAATTTGATAAAATATACCCCACGGAATTTTATTTGTCAAATTTATTTCAAACTACTATTTCGTATTTCAATGCCCGGAGATAGTTGAAGTGTTTTTTTAAGATTTCCATTACCTAAAACAATTTCGATACCAGCTTTAATCATCTCTTCTGTAGGTTGAGTAATACTTGTAATATTAAGAAGCTTAGAAACAATGGTGTTATCGAACCCAACTAAAGCGATATCTTCAGGAATTTTATAACCAACCGCATTGGCTTTTTTCATAAATAAACAAGCCACCTCGTCATTGGATGCGATATAAGCCGTACAAGGAAGTTTTTTTTGTGTTAAAATTGTTTCAATATCCTCCTCAGAAAGTGTTATTGTGTCGATTTTAATAAAAAATTCAGGTTTAAAATTTAGGTTATACTCTTTTAACTTTCTTTTCACACCATCAAGTTTTGGACTATATTTTTTGTAGTTTCCACCGATATAACCAATGTTTTTATGACCTTGATCAACAAGGTGCTGACACGCAATCTCTCCGCCTTCAACAAGAGAAGTTGTGACGTAGTTATGCCCAGGAAACTCCTCATTTAAAGCTACAAACGGCACATTAGTACTCTCTAGAAAATCAAGATTTTTTTCGTCCACAGGAGCGATAAGTATCCCCTCTACATTTCGAGCAAGCATCATTTTTATATGTTCTAATTCGAGGTTGGCATTTTTTTCAGAGTTCATAACAAGAACGCTATATCCCTTTTCTCTAGCCAATTTTTCTGTATATTTAATCATATCTAGATAGTAGTAGTTGGAGAAACTAAAAACAATTAGACCTAAAATCTTGCTACCTACACCTCTCATAGTTTTGGCATTTTCATTTGGAATAAATTTATATTTATCGATAAAGTGTTGAATCTTTTCTCTCACTTCAGGTTTAACTTTTTCTGGTTGATTGATAGCCCTTGACACTGTGGCTTGAGATACGCCAACTAAATTAGCAATCTCTGTCATAGTCATTCGTTTATTTTTCATGTATCCTCCCGATTAATTTAAAGTGTATATAAAAAATGATACTCTAAAAAATTATTATAAGCAAATTTTTATGAAAAAAATTTGACAATTCTGAAAAACTGTATTATACTCACATTAAAAATTAATGTATACGTATACAAAATAAAAGGGGGATATTTTATGTTAAAAATTGGTGTAATTGGAGCAGGAAATAGAGGGAAGGATGTGTATGCTAATTTTATCTTAAAAAATAGTGATGAAGCAGAGATTGCAGCTGTAGCAGAACCAAATCCTATAAAAAGAGATCAGATGATAAAAGCTCATGGAATTTTGCCAGAGTATGTATTTAATACTTGGGAAGATTTTTTAGAAAAAGATAAATTTTGTGATGCTGTAATTTTAGCAACAGGTGATGATATGCACTTTGAGCCTATGGAACTTGCTATGAAAAAGGGATACGATATTCTTCTTGAAAAACCGATGTCAAATAAAGCTAAAGAGTGTATTGATATAGTTAAGATGGCTGAGAAATATGGAGTCAAAGTTATGGTTTGCCATGTACTTAGATATACACCATTTTTTAGTAAATTAAAAGAGCTAATAGATAGTGGAGTAATTGGGGAAGTTGTAGATATCCAGCACAATGAAAATATAGGAAACTTTCATTTTGCACACAGTTTTGTGAGAGGTAACTGGAGAAACTCAGATGAAACAAGTCCCCTTATTTTACAAAAAAGTTGTCATGATTTAGATATTCTTTCTTGGCTTTTAAATGGGAATCCTTGTAAAAAAATAGCTTCTTTTGGAAATTTAAAACATTTTAAAAAGGAGAACGCTCCAGAGGGGGCAGCGGATAGATGTCTAGATTGTAAATATATAGATAGCTGTATATACTCTCCTAAAAAAATATATTATAACAATATTGGAGTATGGCCAACTTTGGTTGCTAGTGAAATACAGACAGGGGAAGCTCTAACAAAATCACTAGAACATAACCAATATGGAAGATGTGTCTATAAATGTGATAATAATGTGGTAGATAATATGGTTTCTATAATTGAATTTGAAAATGGAGTAAACGTAACTTTTAATCTTTGTGCCTTTACAGATGAAGTTTGTAGAACTATAAAAATTATGGGAACTAAAGGAGAAATAAGAGGAAATGATGCAAAAAACCATATAGAGGTCTATGAGTTTGGAAAGGGTAATGGACGTTTTGCCAATGGAAAGAAAACTGAGATTATTCCAGATGTTCTAGAAGGTGGACATGGAGGAGGTGACACAGGGCTTATGAATGATTTCATAAATCTTTGTTTAGGAAAGCAGGAGGACTCAAGAACTAATCCAAGAACATCTTTAGAAAGTCATATAATAGCATTTGCAGCAGAGGATTCAAGAGTTAATGGAAATGTTGTTTATATGGATGAATATTTAAATAGATTTAATTAAAAGAATGCTGATTCCTCACTTTTAGGTAAACAAATAATTGAAATAGATAAGTGGTTTCTATCGTCAAAAATTTGTTCATTTTGCGGTTCAGTAAAATGGGAGTAATATATTGATATTGTATATATATCAAGGCATCCAAGAGGGATTAACATAGGAAGAAAGAAAAGCGAAGTTAGAAATTGTAAAATCATCTTTAAAAAATGGATTAAAATAAAAAACCTTATTTAGGTGTTTTTATAAAAAACCGCCCTTTATTAGGGCGGTGGTAGTTCACTCTATCTTTCATTAAGATTTTCAAATATCTCAATAATTGTTGGCAGGTCTTTTTTATATAAGATTTTAAATGTAAACTCTTTATAGGTGTAGATTAAAGTTTCATCATTTTTTATATTGTATATTTTAACTAAAAGTTTTGAGTTGAAATGATAGTTAGAGATATATGATGTATCCCCTTTAAGTCTTTTATAGATTTCCATAAGTTCATTATGAAGCTCAAAAAGATTTTTAAAAGTCTTAGTCAAAGTAAAAATAGGTTTAATTACATTATTTTCGGGACAGTCATAGTTTTTTATAATTTTAATTCCTAAAATTTTAGCACTTTTATACTCTCCAATCTTATCTTTTTCATATTTGATATTCAACTCTCCAATAGTTGTAAGATCCTTAAAAATAGGTTTTAAAAGGTTTTTTTCAATATCATAGAATCTATCATAAGTTTCTTGAATCTCTAAGATATCCCTTAAAGTTTCCATTGAGATATTTAAAATATTTTTTTCGTTATTTAAAATCTTTTGATAAAATCTATACGAGTATCTCTCCTTAAACTTAAGTATTTTTTGAATTTTTTCATCTAATATATGTGATGAAAACTCAAATATTATATAATCTTTCTCAAGAGAGTAGCTATTTAAAATATTAAATCTTTTTTTTAAATTTGAATTCAAATCATTAATAACTATGTTTTTAGAAAAAAATTTAAATAAAAGTTTTTCCAACTCTAGAACTTTTGGTTCCTCTTTAATTTCAAATATTTTATAAAGTGTTTCCAAGTGAATAGTAGCTAAGTTACTAGTAATATCAACTGATCTTAAAAAATCCCTCTCTTTTTTACTCAGTTTTTTAGAAAATTCAATAAAAATATTTTTATTTTCCATTCTGAACTCCTTTTTTGAACTTCTTTCTCTAATTTAAAAAATTTTTTCTAATATGAAATATAATAATTTTAGACGATATAAATAAAATTATTATATCGTTATATATATAATAGCTTATAAAAAGATTAAAATCAATGATTTATATATAAAAAAAGGATATTATTAACGAAATACGCACTGAAAAAATGTAGTTTGACCTGTAAAAAGAATTAGTATAGAGTTAGAGCATAAAATAGATTATGGGAGGTTTTTTATGGATATCGAAGCGATAGCAATGGCCATAGTTGGAAACGCGGGAGAGAGTAGAGCTCTATCATATGAGGCTTTGAGGGAAGCTAAAAAGGGGGAGTTTGAAAAAGCTAAAAAATTATTGGATGAAGCAAAAGAGAGAATGTATGCGGCACATAGTGTACAAACTGAGCTTATATGCAATGAAGCAGATGGAAAGGGTGTAGAGATAAATCTACTTATGATTCATGCACAAGATCATCTTATGAATGCAATATTAGCTAGAGAGTTAGTAGAAGAGCTAATTGAAGTACATAAAGAATTGAAAGAGTTAAAAGGAGAAAAATAGCCATGAGAAAAAAATGGGGTATGATAGCGACTTGGAGAATGGCTTCTGAAGGAGTAACTTTAGGTTCAGAGATATTAAAAAATGGTGGAAAATGTCAGGATGCATTAGAGGAAGCAGTTAAATTTGTGGAGGATTATCCTTTTTATAAATCTGTAGGATACGGCGGACTTCCAAATGAGGAGTGTGAAGTTGAGTTAGATGCGGCGTTTATGGATGGAAAAACTCTTTCGATAGGAGCAGTAGCTTCAATAAAGGATTTTAAAAATCCAATATCTATAGCCAGAAAACTTAGTGCAGATAGATATAATATTTTTTTGGTGGGAGCTGGAGCAGAATCATATGCACATAAAAATGGGTTTGTGAGACAAAATATGTTGACAGAGAGAGCTAAAAAAACTTGGGAGTTAAGGGTTAAAGATATACAGGAAAAGAATCTTTCTCCATATGATGGGCATGATACTGTTTGTATGATAGCTTTGGATAAAGATGAGGATATGGCTGTGGCAACTTCAACAAGTGGGCTTTTTATGAAGAAAAAGGGAAGAGTTGGGGATTCGCCAGTTTCAGGATCAGGTTTTTATGTTGATAATGAGATTGGAGGAGCAGCAGCAACGGGTCTTGGAGAGGACATAATGAAAGGGTGTCTATCCTATGAGGTAGTTCAGAGAATGAAGAAAGGCGAACATCCAATGGAAGCGGCTCAAAAAGCTGTAGATGAGTTTTCTGAAACTTTAAGAAAAAGAAGAGGGAAAGCTGGAGAGATATCTATCGTAGCTATGAACAATAGAGGTGAATGGGGAATAGGAACAAATGTTGAGTTCACATTCTGTGTTGGAACCGAAACAGAAAAACCTCAAGTCTATATATCAACTCCTCAAGAAAATGGAGAGATTAGGATAGAGGTGGCATCTGAGGAGTATATGAGAGCATACAAAGAAAAAATTCAAAGGGGGATTTAATAGATGTCAAAAGTAATTGAGATTTTAGAGGAAAAGCTAGTTCCAGTAGCAGCTTGGATTGGAAGAAATAAACACATCAATGGAATTAGAAGAGCATTCGTTTTAATGATGCCTCTTTTAATGATTGGATCTATATTTTTAATGATATCAGCATTTCCGTTGCCAGCCTATCAAAAGTTTATGTTAGAAACATTTGGGGGTAATTGGAAAAATGTGATAGATATTCCTGTGAGTGCAACATTTTCACTGGTTGGGGTTTACGTGGCATTTTTAGTTGCTCAGCAGTTGGCTAATCAGTTTCAGCTTGACAGTGTGGCGGTTGGACTTTTGTCTTTAGCTTCATTTTTGATTCTGACTCCACTGTCTAAAGTTGAAGGTATGGGTTCTGTTTTAAGTTTTAATTGGCTTGGAAGTAAGGGAATGTTTATAGCCATGGTAATAGGAATAATTACAGCTAACATCTTCAGATTTTTTGTGAATAAAAAAATTCTTATTAAAATGCCAGATGGAGTGCCACCTGAAGTTATAAAATCATTTGAAGCATTGATTCCGGGAACAGTTATATTGTCGTTAGCACTACTTTTAAGAATAGCAATGATGAATACTGAGTATGGAACAATCCATGACTTTGTATATAAAGTTTTAGCAATGCCACTTAGAGCTTTAGGGACATCATTTTTAGGTTCACTATTGACAGTGTTCTCAATATCAATACTATGGTCGGTTGGTATAAATAGTGGATCCATGGTAAATGGATTTGTAAGACCTTTCTGGCTTGAGAATCAAGTTGAAAATATCAATGCACTGAAGGAGGGGCTGCCACTACCACACGTTGTTACAGAGCAATTCTTTGATATGATTTGGATGGGTGGAGCTGGAGCAACTTTATCATTACTTTTAGCCATAGGTCTTTTTGCAAAGAGTAAGCATATAAAAAGTGTTGGGGCAATCAGTGCTGTGCCGGGGATATTCAATATAAATGAACCGATTCTATTTGGAATTCCAATAATATTAAATCCGATTATGTTAATACCATTTAATATAATTCCTTTGGTGTTTGTTACAACTCAATATGTAGCAATGACGATTGGAATAGTAAGCAGACCACTTGGAGTAGCATTTCCATGGCCTACACCAGCAATAATTAGTGGATTTTTAACAGTTGGAGATGTGTCAGGAGCTATTATTCAAATAGTTAATTTAATACTGGGTGCACTAATATATCTACCATTTTTAAGAATATTAGATAAAGCAAGTAAATATGAAGAGGATACAGTTGAAGAGTTTGAAAAGGAGGCAAAATAATGAAAAAAATATTACTACTTTGTTCAGCAGGGATGTCAACAAGTATAGTTGTTAAAAAGATGTTAGAATCAGCGGAGAAAAGGGGGATACCGGTAGAGATAAAAGCTGTTGGACTAGAGATGTTTCAAGAGAACTTGGATAAATATGATACATTTTTACTAGGACCTCAAGTTAAGTTTAGAAAAGATGAACTGAATAAAATAGCTCAAGAGGTTGGAAAGAAAGTTGAAGTTATAAATATGATGGACTATGGAATGATGAAAGGGGATAAAATATTAGATTTTGCTCTTTCATTGATAGAGGAGTAGTTTGAATACAAGAAAAACTCTAGAGCACTATATAGATGAACACTTTCAAGATACTTTAAAAGATATCCAAAAAATTGTTAGAATTAAAACTGTAAAAGAGGAGAGCACTAGCGGTGCTCCCTTTGGTTTAGGACTGAAAAAGGGACTGGAAGAAACGTTAAATATAGCAAAAGATCTAGGGTTTAAAACTGTAAATTTAGATAATTATGTTGGTTACGCTGAGTTTGGAGAGGGAGAGGAGTATATCGGTATTTTAGGTCATATAGATGTGGTACCAGAGGGAGAACATTCTAAGTGGAGTGTTCCACCATACAGTGGAGAGATAGTGGGAAAAAATATGATTTCAAGAGGTGCTTTAGATAATAAAGGACCGATTATTTCAGCACTACACTCAATGAAAGCTCTAAAAGAGTGTGTTCCAAGTTTTAATCATAGAGTTAGAATAATATTTGGAACGAATGAAGAGAGTGGAGATGAGGACATAAAATACTATCTATCTAAAGAAAAGCCTCCAAAATATGCTTTTACTCCAGATGGACAGTTTCCAGTTGTATTTTCAGAAAAAGGAATCTATACCTTTTCTTTTAAAGATAGCTTTATAAAAGAAAACACTTCAATATTAGATATATTTGGAGGAGCAAGATCAAATGTGGTTCCAGAAGATACTAAGGTGTTTTTAAAAAAAGATTTATCTGAAAAGGTTTTAAAAGAGTTGGAAAGTTTTAAAGATACACCATGTAAATTTGAAGTTTTAGAGAAAGAAAACTATTTAGAGGTTATATGCAAGGGAATACCAGCTCATGCAAGTTCTCCCCAAAGAGGGATAAATCCAATAACATGGTTATTCAGATTCTTAAATGGAGTTATACCAGAAAAAGATTCATTAAAAAGATTTGTTGACTTTATGGATAAAGTTGTCGGTGTGGAAACTGATGGAAGTGGACTAAATATAAGAGTTGAGAATGAAGAAACTGGAGATTTAACTTTAAGCTGTGGAATTGTGAGGATAGTGGAGAAAAAAGATTCCTCAATAATATACGTTAAATTTAATGTCAGATATCCTGTGACTATTAGTGAAAATCAATTGGATACTACACTGAATAAAATGGGAAAAGATAGAGGTATAGAGTTTGTAAAAGAGAATCACAATGCACCTCTATATTTTCCTAAGGAACACCCGTTGGTTGAAAAACTTCAAGACGTTTTTAAAGAGGTAACAGGTAGAAATGATGAGCCAGTGGCTTTAGGAGGGGGAACATATGCAAAGCTTATGCCAAATACAGTTGCATTTGGACCTAATTTTAAGGAGTTCAAGGGAAATCCTCATGGTTTTGATGAAAAAATGGATATAGATATGCTAAAACAAGGGATGTTGATGTACGCATTGGGAGTTTTGGAATTAATGTAAGAATAAAAAAACTACCTTATATATAATATAGGGTAGTTTTTTACTATAATTTAAGAGGATTAAAATGACAACTTATAGAAAGTAGGATTGTTTATAGGAGACTGAACAAATCCTTTAACCTCCTCTCTAATACCAGCACTTGCAGGCATAAAATAGATTGGTAAAACAGGCACCTCTTCATTCATAATGTGTTGTGCTTGAGCGTATAATTCAGATCTTTTGTTGGAATCTAGCTCAATTTTTCCTTTATCTAAAAGAGCATCAAAATCAGAGTTATCAAAGAAACTTCTATTTCCAGAAGAACCTTTCATGCTGCTATGAAGAACAGAACCAATACCATAATCAGCGTCCCCAGATGAGTTTGACCATCCTAACATAAATAGATCACTCTTTCCTGTTCCAGTTTCATTTAAAAATGCAGCCCACTCTAAAATTTCAATTTTTATATTTATCCCAATATCTTTTAATTGGGCTTGGATAATTTCAGCCATCTGTTTTCTAAGTTCATTGTTACTTGTAACTAAAGTTAAAGTTAGATTGTCATAACCAGAATCCTCTAAAAGTTTTTTAGCTTCGTCAGGATTATATTCAAATGGTGTAGTTTCTTTAGAGTATCCAACCACTCCAGGTCCTAGGATACTGTTGGCCTTTTCTACAGCTCCACTTAAAACAGATTCAATGATTATATCTCTATTGATTCCCATTGCGATAGCTTTTCTAACGTTTTTATCTTGAAGAGCTCCCTTATTCGTGTTGATACCTAAATAACCTACTCCAAGAGAGCTAATCTCTTCAACTCGAATATCTTTTCTATCGCTAAGAATTTTTCTACCAATAGAGTCAATATCCCCTGTGATATGATGCTCTCCAGTTTCAATAGCAATAACTCTACTATTTTCTTCTGGGATAGGTCTAACTTCTACAATATCAATGGCGGGGTTCCCTCTAAAGTATTCACTATTCTTTTTAAGTGTCATGTGTGACCCAGGTTTCCATTCTACTAAAGAGTATGCTCCAGTTCCCAAAGGAGTATGGTTAGCATCTTTTGTAGTTTCATAATAATTTTTATTTAAAATAGAAGCTGTTATATGTGTTAGATGGTGTATCAATGAACCAGATGGAGCCGAAGTTTTAACAATAGCAGTATATTTATCAGGAGTTTCTACGGTATCTATTGCAGAATATAGAGTTCCAACTTTAGATGATTTTTTAGCATTTTCTAAAGTATACTTTACATCTTCAGAAGTTAATTCCTCCCCATTTTGAAATTTAACCCCTTTTCTTAAAGTAAATTTTAACTCAGTGGGTGAAATTTGTTCCCAACTCTCAGCTAATCCGGGAACTATATTTAAGTTTTCATCTGTTTCAATAAGTCTATCAAAAATATTCGCAATGATTCTTCTAGAATATACATCCGTTGCTTCATGAGGGTGAAGAGTTGTAGATTCACTACTTTGAGTATAGATCAATTTACTTTCTTTAGGTGCAACGGTTTGTTTCTCAGATTCTTTTTGCTTTCCACAACTGATAAAAAGTGTAACTAAAACTAATAATCCCAATATTTTTTTCATAGACCACTCCCCTTATTATTTGATTATTTTACTTAGACTATCAAAAAAAAATAGCTGTGTCAAATTTTATTTTCAAAATACTATTAAAATGAAAAAAAAGAACCAAAAGTAATATATATCCATATTATTGTATATTTCAAAGAATATGAAGGGAAAAGAAAAAATGGAACGTTTAAAATAAAAAAAATATATGGTATTATTTTTTATAGCTTAAAACGATTAAAAATTTTGACAACTTATAGATGAGCTAAATTTTACTTTTTTTACCGTTAAATAGTTAAGGGGGCAGACTAATATGGACGAAAGAGATGTAATATTAGCAAAAAGTGGTGATGATGAAGCAATGGAAAAGGTTTTCTTGAGATATAAGAGTGATATTTTGAGAAATAGTAAAAACTTTTTCATAAAAGGTGGAGACGTTGATGATCTGCTTCAAGAGGGATATATAGGTCTTATGAAAGCAGTAAAATCGTATGACGAAACAAGAGAGGTTTGTTTTAGTACTTTTGCAAATCTATGTATAAAAAGACAGATTATTACTGCTGTGAAATCTTCAAATTCAAATAGAAATCAAAAGTTAAATACGTCGATAATTGGAGATAAAGATGTCAATTTAGATGATTTAGTACAATATACAAAACCGTCTGTAAATTTCTATTCACCAGAAGATATCCTTATAGGAAAAGAGCTAGTAAAAATGTTGGGAGAATTTTTAGATAGTGCTTTAACTCCCTTGGAAAAGAAAGTGTTTTTTTATATTTGCAAACAGTATAAGTATAATGAAATTGCGGAATTATTGGGCGAACCAACTAAAAAAATAGATAATGCAATCCAACGAGTGAGAAAAAAGATTTTAGGGTACCTATCGGAGTACACTAAAGATTGATATTTAAGAATAAAAAAAGACTAACTATAAAAGCTAGTCTTTTTTATGTTTACATATATCTTAATTTTAAGTATATTCCTGCTACAATTAAAGTTTGTACAGCTATCAATGTACCAAATTTTAAGAATTTTACAAACTCTATTTTACATCCTGATTTTCTTGCCACTCCAACTGCTACTACGTTTGTTGCAGAACCAAGAATAGATATGTTTCCACCTAGACATGAACCAAAAGACAATGCCCACCAAAGAGCTTCTGTATGAACACCTTTGAATGTGGGAGCCATGACATCTATAATTTTTGAAACAGTTGCAGCGTTGGCAACATTTCCTATCACAGATGTGAATAGAGCTGATAAAGTCATAATAGACATAGTTGCAAACTCAAAATTTCCCTTAGTTATTGCAATCATTTTATCACTGACCATATCGATTACATTTATTTTTTCGATTCCCAATACCATCATAAACAATCCAATAAAGAAGAACAGTGTATCCCATTCTACGTGCTTAAATACATCTGCTGGCTTTCTTTTAGCTAATGTTACAAGTAAAAATGCTCCACTTAAAGAGATTATAGCTAGTCCTTTATTTATAAAGTTATTTAGTATGAATCCCAAGATAACCAGTGCAAATATTGTTCCCGCTTCTCTTAAAAGTTTTTTGTCTTTCAAACTTCTGCTAGGATTCATCTCCATGATTCTAGCTTTCAGCTCCGTAGAAACGTGGAAGTCTTTTCCGTAGATGAAGTATACGTTAACTAGTAGTATTATCATTGATAGTATCGCAACTGGGGATGTATTGAATAAAAATTCATTAAATCCTAGTCCACTTTCATGACCTATAATCAGTTGTGTTGGGTCTCCAATCAATGTTGCTGTACCACCTATATTTGCCGCCATTATCTCTGTTATTACAAAAGGGAATGAATTTAATTTTAATTCTCCCGCTAACAGTATCGATATAGGTGCCATCAATAGAATTGTCGTTACGTTATCTAAAAACGCTGAGCAAATAGCAGTTACTATCGCTAGAAAAACTATAAGCAAAAAGGGTTCTCCTCTAACAAATTTTGCCAATGTGATAGCAAACCACTGGAATACACCTGTTTCAGATATAAGGTGAACTATAATCATCATACCAACTAATAAAAACAAAATTTCTAATCTACTTGCTATAGCGTGTAGTGCTTGTTCTTCATTAAAGATACCAACCATTGACATAGCTAGTCCACCTAGCATTGTTGCCCATGCTCCTGGAACTTTCTCTGTAATGATACAGTAGAATACGACTATAAAAATACCAAGCCCTAATATTAAGCTTAACATAAATCTTCACTTCCTTTTTATATATGTAATATTTTTCTTATAATATCTGATCTTAATATAATTCCTAGATACTTTCCATTATCAACAACATATATTCTAGTAACACCACGATTCATAAACAAATATGATACTTCCATCAATGAAGCTTCTTTGTCTACCGTTACGACACCCTCTTTTCTATATAACTCTTCAATCGTTGCTGTTTTCTCATTAATTAGGTAGTTTTCGAATGGTTCTCCTACAGTCATGAAGTTTAAATCACTCAAAATGGTTGTATATTTAGGCATCCCGAAAGCTATTAACTCTCTTTCAGTGATTTCTCCCAAAAAATTGTTGTGTTTATCTACCACAGGAATTCCACTGACTTTTTCCATTATAATAACTTTGGCAATATCTTCCAGTGTGTTAGTTTCCTTAACTGGCTTAGGTACATTGGTCATTAGATCTTCTGCTGTAATATTGTGATCTATTTCAATATTTGCAGCATCTAATATTTTTATAATTTCAACTGGATTTTTTTCTTTGATTATTCGCTCTAAAATAGCTTTGTTTTTTATAGCTAATTTAGAGATACCAGACATTATTTTTAATATTTTCTTGCCTTTTAAGACGTCAGCTATTACAAGTATAACTATTTTTAACTCTTCCTCTTTATTATCAATAGTTTTTACAACAACTGGTTTTTCTGGGAATCCAATTGCCACTAAAATATCATTGTAATGTTCTAGTCTTGCGTGTGGGACTGCAACCCCATATCCTAAATATGTAGATGCTTCTTCCTCTCTTTTTAAAACAGCCTTTTTCATAATCTCTTTTTCATTTTTTAATGACTTGTTATTTTCGACAAGTTGATCTAAAAGATTTTCTACCAATTCATTGATATTATTTCCTTTTATGTTTGGAATAATTACTTTTTCAGATAGATAGCTAGACAGCTTCATTTGGGACACCTCCGTTTTTTTACACTCATTTAACTTTTGTTCATTTTTAGTATAGCATATTTTTTCAAAAAGTAAATACCTGTTGAATATATAGTCAACTTTTTTTCTATGCTTTGAAGGAACTTTCCTTTTTTATGGTATAATATATTATCGAAAAAACTTGTTTTAAAAGGAGAGATTAATTATGAAAAAATTATTAGCTATGTTAGCTCTATCTTTGGCAATGGTGGCGTGTGGAGAAAAACAAGATACAACTCCAGATTATCCAAATCCCCCTGTACAAACTACAGATCTTGCTCAACCACCTAAAAATATAAATAACACTAGCCAACCGGTTGAAGCTATTGAAGAAACTGTTGTAGAGGAAGTTACCCCAGCTACTCCTAAAGAGATTAAAGCTGCTGAGGGAGCTTCAGACAAGTCTCCAGTTCAAGCAGTCGAAGAGACTATAGAGGAGCAAGTTCAAGCGATTGTTCCCCCTGTGACTAAGCCTGCTCAATAATTTAGTTTTTTAATGACTTATAGAGTTAAAAGCCCTCAATTTGCTGAGGGCTTTTGATTTTTTGCTAGGAATTACTCAATCTATTTAATCCATTCAATAAAGCGTGGTTTTCTAAAATATTGTGGACATTGATGGTATTATAATATTCGACAACTTCCACATTGGGAATAGTGTTGCTATCACTGATAATGATATCGTAGTCCTTATGTTTATAGATAATATTTTTTTTATGAAGAAAGGTTGCTTCAATATCAAAATCTATATTAGGATGAAATTTTTTTAAAGACTTTTTGAATATAATCTGATCTGCTGAACCAACTTCATTAAAAAGTAAAAGTACATTTTTTATATTGAAAAAGTTTTCATCTATAAGTATTCTCCTAATAACATCTACAATCATAAATTTGTCTACTAAATACAGATCGTATGAGAATATTTTTAGAATTTCGTTTAAAGAGTCTAAAATAATTTTGTGTGGTTTGTTAAAGAAAACATTGATTAGTTTTACAATTTTATTGTCATATTTAAAAAACGAAAGATATAATTTGTTGAATAGTATTCTCTCAAGATCTTCATTTAAAATTTTTATTTGAAATTTTTTCTTTATAGAATCAATTATATTGAGACATTTATTTTTCACTTCATCTTCAAATATATTTTCTTCGTAATAAAGAGATGTTAAAAAATGGGCAAGTTGATTTTTAAACTCACTACCAAAATCATTTCCAAATAAGTTGATATTTTTTTCAATATCTTTAAATTTATCTAATGCTAAATTGGATTCATCAATAAAATTAAAACCTCCAAAGATATCCATACAGACCTCTAAAGAACAGATAAAAGAAAGAAGATAGTAGTTTATAGAGATACCTGAGTTTCTTAGTATAGGATAAAGTTGTATCAGCCTTTGTTTTGTATCAAAGTTTTTAATAGAATTTAAAAGTTTTTTTCTTACAGGTACAAGAATATCCTCTTCAATAAAGAATTTAGTAAGTTTTTTATAAAATAGTTCTTTATCTTTTTGAGAAAGAGTTTTTAGCACAAGTCCTTTTCCATGACAGTATTCATAAGTGGTACCATTTTTTAAAAATTCATTCTTAACAACTTGAAAAATTCTAAGAATAGTACTTCGTGAAATTTCTAAAATTTCTTTTTCTTTTTCTAGGTTTAAAAAACCAGTAGAGATAAACTTAATAAATAGATAGTCTACTTTTTCATCAGTGGTTAAAATAGTAAAGTTTTCAAATAAAAATTTCAATTCTTGTTGGTTTAATTTAAAAAAATAAAAGTTTTCATCTTTTGAAATAATAGGTAAATTAATTGAAGATAAAAAATCATTAAGTTGTGAAATTGTTTTTACAATGGAACTTTTTTCTACATTTAAATACAGTTGCATATCTTCTATAGACATCTCTGTTTGAGATAAAACCTTTAAAATATTAGCAGCTGTTGTATTCATTAAATCACCCCCCGACCCCAATAGTTTATCATATATGGAAATTTATTAAAATAATAAATTTTATTATTTATATCAAAAAAATTTTGATAAGGATTTAAAAATAAATATAGTATAATATATTTATGAAGAAAAAAATAATAGGGAGGGCACTATGATTTTAGGAATCGTGTTTATAGGAGTATTAGTTATTTTAATCGCTTATATTGTAGGAATATATAATAAGCTAGTTAAAGAGAGAAATTTTGTAGATGAGGCTTTTTCAACAATTGACGCGTATTTGAAGAAAAGATATGATTTAATACCAAACTTGGTGGAAACTGTAAAAGGTTATAAAAATTATGAAGGTAGCACGTTGGAAGCTGTGATAGCAGCAAGAAATAAATATATGACTGCCACAACTCCAGAGGAAAAAATAGAAAATGAAAATATGATAACAGGGGCTTTAGGAAAACTTTTTGCGTTGACAGAAAATTATCCTGAGCTAAAAGCGAATGAAAACTTTATGAAACTTCAAGGAGAATTGATTGTGATTGAAGAGGATATTCTACAGGCGAGAAAATACTACAATGGCAGTGTTAGAGTTTATAATACAATGTGCGAAACATTTCCAAGTGTTATAGTGGCTAATAACTTTGGATTTAAAAAATATCCATTCTTTAAAGTTGAAAATGATGAGGAAAGACAAAATGTTAAAGTTCATTTTTAGTCTATTTTTCCTTTTAGTCACATCTATCTTTGCAGATGCTGGATATGTCATTGAAAGCTATAAGATAGATATAAAAATAGATGATAAAAATGTTTACAACGTCAATGAAAATATAAGAGTGGATTTTTTACAGCCAAGAAGAGGTATATATCGAATAATTCCAGAGGAGTTCAATGGCAAGGAGATAAAAGTTACAAATATTCAGACAAACGTTCAAACAGTTGCTAAAGATGAGGGAAACTACATCTACTTGAGACTGGGAGATCCAAATAGATATTTAACTGGAATAAAAGACTATGCAATAAAATACAGGTATAGTATAGGTTGGGATAGAGATTCCACTTATGATGAGGTTTATTACAATTTAATTGGAAACGATTGGGATACAACTATAAAAAAAGTTGAATTTACCATAGAGCTACCTAAAAATTTTGATAGTAGTAAGGTAAATTTCACTTTAGGTAAGTACGGAAGCACAAACACCAATGGAGTTAAATGGAGTGTAGATGGAAACATAATAAGTGGATATACAACTGTTGCTTTAAGTCCAGAGGAGAGCGTAACAATAGCACTGCCTCTTCCAGAAGGATATTTTAATTTTACAGATGAAAAAATCACTTTTTATATATTTAAAGGTGTTTTATATCTAATGTATCTGCTTATTCCTGGAATTGCCTTAAGTCTCTTAAAAAAATATAGAGATAGGAATACCATTGTTCAAACTGTTGAATTTTATCCACCAGATAATCTCACACCGACAGAGATTGGATACTATATAGATGGAGTTGTTCATTCAAAAGATTTAACGAGTTTAATTTTTTATTGGGCTAACAAGGGGTATTTGAAAATTCATGAATTGAAAAAAGGAATGGTGTTTAAAAAGGAAGAGTTTGAAATAGAGTTCTTAAAAAGCGATATAGAAACAGAAAAAGAGTTTGAAAAATATATGTATGAGGCTCTATCAGCATATAAAAATTCGGATAATAAGTTGAATATAAAAGATTTAAGAAACAGATTTTATAAACATATTGATAAAGCTGCCGAAATTTTAGAAATAGATTTAGTTATGAATAAAAGAACTCTGTACACCACTAAAAGCTTAAGAGTAGGAAATACCGTTAGAACATCTATACTCTTCATTGTGGGAGCTAGTTTTGGATATTTTTATTATTTTGGGGTCACTCAAGGTGTAGATACTATTCTAACTATCATTTTCGGAGGGGTATCAGTGTTGGTAACTTTAGCTATAAGTGGAAAGATAAAAAGCAGAACGAAATATGGAAATGAAATTTTAGGAAAAATACTTGGTTTTAGAAGATTTCTAGAAACTGCCGAAAAAAGAAAATTGGAACTGCTATTGGAGGAAAATCCAAGCTATTTTTATAATATACTTCCCTATACAATAGTTTTAGGAGTTAGCAGTATTTGGGCAGATAAGTTTAAAGACCTTGTGGTCGAGCCTCCTCAGTGGTATGGCGGGTCTAATATAGGTATGGGAGATGCCTTTATTTTAGGAGCCTTTATGGGAAGTATTAACAACTCCTTATCAGCGTTAAATGATACTATGCTATCAGCTCCAAAAGCTCCTAGTAATTTTGGGGGTGGACGTTCATCTATGGGTGGAGGATCATCTGGTGGTGGAGCCGGTGGAGGCGGAGGCGGAAGCTGGTAAAACAACACGGAGGATATATTGTATCTGTGAAAAATAAACAAAAAAAGACCAGATTTCCTTGAGTTGGAGATTTGGTCTTCTTTATTTTAATTTACAGATTAATTGTCTGAAGGAGGTTTCTATCCAAGGTTTCTCGAACCTCTATCTTCCAAATACTCCCTTTCTTTTTAAATTTAGGCAGAGCAACATCTATATTTTTAGTAGTTTTAGCATTGATTACACCTCCGTAGAAACTTTCACGAACTCCACTGTTATCAGTTATTTCAATCATATAACGTACAGCCCTCAAAGGAGTTGTGTTATTAACTAAACCTTTCATACGTACAACTCCGTCTTTTTCATAAAACTCATACTTTTCAAGTTTTAACTGAGCTGGTAGGTCTCCAACCCAGCCAGCCATTTCGATATTCATATTGATACCCACTGCTGAACCAACAAGAGTGGTTCCTTCGGTAGAAGTTTCTGAAAAATTTGGAGGGAGAACTATGGTTTCAACTCCGAGAAAAAACCAGTATAGCCCAAGTGGAGTATTCTCTGGAGATTTAGCAAAAAGTTTTAATTTTTTGGATTCCCCATCTTTTATAGTCATAACTTTAGGTTCAAATTCAATCCACTCGTGCATTTTTTTGCCGTCGTTTCCGGGATGTATTTTGAATCTGTATCTAATAGTTTTACCGGTGTTATTTTTCAGTGTGTATTCCTGCATAGCTCCTTCATCTATTCTTTTACCAAAGCCATCTGGAGATATATGAAAAGCTAAGCTCAATGTACTAATAGTTAACAATAGTATAATTAAATATTTTTTCATTAAAATTTACCTCCTTTCGTTCTTTCTGTCGCTCTAATTTCAACTGGAAAATTACCAAGATAGGCACCTATATCCTTGTTTTTAATATTGCCTGGTGGGATAGTTCCCTTTATTTTAATTGAGGCGTTGTTAGATTCATCTACATCCATAGAACCATTGGTTGTTACACGATCTGAATCAGTTTTTTCTAAAGAAACGGCTATTTTTTGATTGTCAGGGACGCCACTGCCCAAGCTACCCCCACCTGTAATTATCTCAACAGATGCTGGGAAACTATATGTACAAGTAAGATTTTTATTAGGTGTAATTTTTATTTCAGCCTCCGTAGTAGAGGAAATGGTGCTGTGTCGAGAGATAGTCCCAAAGTCCATATGTGTGACTTTATAGCCAAATAGAGGCTCTTCATTGTTATAGTCAATTACTATTTTATCCTCAGTTAACCATGTTGTCATAGTAACAGTAACTTTTTTTACGTTAGCATTTGATCTTGTAAATTTAGTTTCCAGTTTACTGTCATCTTTATTAAAAGTCATATTAAACTTCCCAGTTGAAGTTAAAGAATTCAAACCAGATGCATTAACTGTTATCGGTGAGGCATTGTCAAAAAATTCAATTTTAGCTGACTTCTGAAGGGTAGGATTTGTAAGACCATAATACCAACCACTGGAAATACTTCCACTTATACTAAATATATTATTAGGCATATTTGTTGGAGGGTGAGAATAAAATAAAAGATGTTGATAGTTTACCTGAAGCTCGACACCGGGATTACTAAATGTACTTATAGCAACATTACCATTAACAATTGCTAAAGGCATAATCTCATAGTCATTGAGTGTCAAAAGGTTATCAGAAGTCTTAGCCATTTTTATTCCACTATCTTTAAAATCCACAGCCAAAGAAAACTCCTTTGAATCTTTTTCCAAATCATTTAGATGGAAAGTACCAATGGCATCAGCCTCATTTTCAACTTTAAAGTAACAAAATATATCAGTTGTAGGATTATCCTTTGTAAGGGTAATAGTCCTCTCATTGTTTTTAAAATATAGTTTTACAGGAATATTTTTTAAATTTTTGTTTTTAAAACTATACTCCTCGTGTAGAGTTAATTTGATATCTCTATCAGATATATTTTTAAGTTGTATGTTTCCAATTTTAAATATTAGATAATCATTTCCAACTTTATGCTTTTTATCACTATCTTTTTCAGTTAGAGAGTAGTTAATATGAGTTATTGGATTTAATGGATTTATAAACTCCTTTAAAACTCCTGTATAAAGTTTTTGTACTTTACCACTCTTAACAACCCAAAGATAGATATTTTTAGGCTCTTGAAAATATGTGATTTCCAAATATCTTTTCCCCTCAATATTTATAATTTTATGAGGTAACTCATCATCCACACTGTTACTTTTATTATTGGGCTTTAAATATGTTGTGACGTAGAGTCTTTGGTCTAAATCACTGTTTTCCCTAGTTTGTTTACTTATGTCTCTATAGATTTTTTTCTCAGATTTATCAATAAAAAGGTCAATAAAATTGTCACTACGAACTTTTGTAACTTCTAGCTCCAATTTAGCTGGCTTACCTTTCTCGTAAGCTTTTATGATCTCTCTACCGTCGCTGGAAAAACTATTTAATACACTGCTTAAAAGAAGGGTGAAAACTATTAAAAAATATTTTATTTTTTTCAATTTATCTCATCTCCTTCTCATAAATTGAGTAGTTTATAGGTAGATTCCCAGTGTATATACCGTCGATTAAATCACTATTTTCCTCTTTGGAAAGCTCTTTTTTATCTAGAATAACATAAAATACAATTTTTTTAGTTTCTGAATCTATAATTGCTTTCTGCTCATTCTTTTGAAAAATAATTTTATCTGTTTTGACCCATCTTTTTTTATTGGTGATATGTGTATAGGATGGAGGTTGAAAAACTACAAGCTTTCCAAAGTCCTCTTCGATGTTGTCGGAGTATATCTCTATAACTCCTCTAGCAGTAGCTTTACTTTTATAAAGACCATTATTTTGAGCACGAACCTCTTTAAAAACAATAGGCTTACATGTGATTTTAATTTTTCCATAAACTGTAAAGGTCAATAAGAAAAATATAAGCATAAATTTTTTCATCAATCGTTCACCTCCACAGTTATATAAACTCTTTTCTTGTGTGTTCCCTCTCTGGATATATTTTTTCCAGTTATCTTTACATAGTTATCTTTGATTCTTTTACTGTCTATGTTTTTAGAAGCAAAAATTTCGGTATCGATAACTCCATCGTTGTCTATATCAAGAGCAGTTTTAGAAAAATGTAGTCTATATATTCCAGAGGATTCAGGATTTTTATTTAGTTCAACTTCAAAGGGTATCTCTAAATTTTCATCATCAATCACAAGAGCTTTAATGTGAACATCAGATATAACTTCCAGTGGAACTACCACATCAGCTTCAAGCTGAACTTCTAAAACTCCAGTGCTAAGAAGCCTTCTAAGAGTTGTTTCAGAATTTTCTCCCTGCTCTAATCTGTCAGAGGGAATGGAAGGCAGCAGTGGAGTTGCTGGAAAAGATTCCTCCACTGCCATTAAAATACTAAAATTTATTAAAAAACAAAAGATTGAAATAAGTATTGCCATTTTTGCCCCCTCCCCTATTTAATAAGTTTAATTTCATGGTTGACTATGTGTGTGTTCAATTTATAGGTATTGCTTTTTAAATTGTCATAAGTGATATTTATCTCAAGTTTTAGTGGTTTGATGGAAGGATCCTTAAAGGATGAAATCTCCACAAAATATTTTCCAGCTACAAGTGAGCTGATATCATAGTATCCCGAAAAATCAGGAATCATAGTGGAAATAACTTTGTTCTTGGAGTCAAGAACTCTGATGATAATTCCATCATGTATATTTGTAGGATTAGTGTAGGATTTATCCAGAGTTAGTTGCCCAGTTATTGAGAAGAGCGGTTTTATAGGAATATATGCTTCAATATCTCCGCCACCCTTTCCTTTTAAAGAGAAAGTACTATTTATAATGTCAAAGCCAGGTCTTTTAACTGTAGGATTTAAATTGTATAGGATGTCATTTGGAACGCCGTGGAAATATGTTGGTTCTTTGGCAGATGTAATTTTTTTCTCACCGTTTATCTCTAACTCCACATCTCCTACAAAAGGCTCATTTTTATCATAGATATTGTTATTATTTATATCTAGATATGTGATAGCTTTGACTCTTGACACGTCCATATTCTTAAGAGGTTTACTTATATTTTTTAAATCAACCACACGGTCAATTCCAGCAGAGATATCATAGTCTCCAGTATCTTTAGCATTTATATCAAGGTTAAACCAGTTGTCGTAGTCAATAGAGATTCTAAAAGTAAATTTTTCCTTAGTATCTGCACTGTATCCAGCCTCAAAAGCGTAGTCAATACCATTTTGCCTAGACCTGTTGAAAATAGAGAGAGTGGATTCAAAATCGTCCCCTCTTTCAGTTATAGTGTTAGTCCATCGGATGGAGTAGTCTCTATATCCTGTGTAATAAAGATTTGCGGTATAACTTTTCTCTCCAGCTAAATCTCTTTGGAATTGAAGGGTAGATAAAAATCTATTGAAAGTTTTATTTACCTCTATCTCTATCTCAGCTCCGTTCCTCTTTGTATCATCCCAACTTTCCTGCCACTGATAGGAGTAATCAACTCTTAAGAAATCCCATGGATTATACTCAACAAGTACGCCACGAGCCTTTTTCTTATCGTAATAATCACTGTAATAGCCATCTTCATATCTGATTTTGAATTTATCAACCTTTATTTGAAACAGCCCATCGAAGGTAGTTTCATTGTCAAATTTTTTTGGAGTTAGAATCTGCTCAGTTCCCAAAACAACTGTATATGGATTGGAATAAAGATAGTTGTTATATACAAATTCAGCTGCTCCTCTTTCAATATAGATATACTCATCATCTATGTACTCAGAAGTTTTAAAATATTTTCCTCCAATCGTGAAGTGTTCGTTAATACCGTAGTAAACACTAGTGTCGGTATCAACTTTTTTAGAACTTTCATTTTCAGTCATAAAGAATCTATATTGAAATTCCCCTTGATTTTGTTGATTGAAGTCATCAGTTGTTTTAATGATCTTAGTGTATATCTGACCATCTCTTGTATGGATTTTTAATGTATACTCACGGTCACTTCTAAGGTCGCTTTTTGCGAACTCAACAGCTCCATTTTCCTCATACCCAATATCGATAGTAGCACCTAGGTATATTAATTCAACTCTACTGCCAATAGGTACATTTTCTCTAATAACAAAGGTCTTTCCATTCTCATAATATCCCTTGTCCTTTTCAAATAAAATAGTCTTGTTCCAACGATCGTTGCCTTTATCACCATATATTTCCAAATAGTGATTGTATTTAAGGTTTGGATAGTAGAGGTTAGCACCTGTAAACTCTCCATCTCTTATACTATATTCAGTAGTAAACTCTCCATAAAAAAGCGGTCCTTGATACTCCAAAAATCCGTCCCAGTCATGAGTTTTACTTCCTTCATTCTTTGTAAAAGTCTTATCCAAGTTGATTCTCATATATCCCAAATTAAAAAGTTCCCTTGTGTTGGTATATAAAAAATCATTTGTCTCTTTTTTTCTTTCCAAATCGCTCTCTTGTGATTTAAATAGATGAGATATTTCATCAGGAAGAGCATATTTAGAAATCATAGATACTCGAGTTTTTTCATAGTCAACATTGATATTGTTTAAAAAAATATTTTGGAAAAAAGTGGACTCTAAAAGAAGCTCATCATCTTTAAAAAAGAAATCTTTCTGAGTAAAAATAGTCGAAGTGGTACCAGTTATTTTTAAAGTATTAAAATTTATCGTAACTTTATGTAAATCCAAGCCCAAATTCATATTCAAAATATTGTTTGTAAGCGTATAGTTATTGAATGCGATGGCTTTGAAATACTCCTTCAAAGGAATATATGTTTTAGAATCTTTGTGTATGACATAAAAGTTATTAGTTATCTGATTTCTATTGACAAAGAGAGTAGATATATGTTTTTCCTCTAGCTTTCCCTCTAATTCATCTTTTAAAAAAAGATAATCCTCTTGTGAAATAGAATTTTTACTTTTTAGCTCCTCTAATTTTTCTAAAGTTATATTAGCAGAAGAGAAAGAAGTTGAATGGATTAATAAAATGGAAAATAAAAAAAATATTTTTTTAAACATACTTAATCCCCCTTCAAAAATTATAATTTAATTTTCCCCACAGTTTTTTTAGTGATATAGTCCACGATAATAAGGTTTTTCTTAGATGTAAGTTTATGTTGCCCAGTATATGAGAAGTCTAAATCGGTTAGATTTAAATTCTCATTGGAATGAATCCTTAAGTTTCCAAGGAAATAGTCATCGATATAAAGTTCAAACTTTCCACGACGTTCTCCACGATTTTCAACACTGCCGTTTAAAGTGATTTTACTAGGTGTCGCTTGGACATTCAAATTTGAAAAAACTAATTTTGGAGATATATCTCCAGCATAGCCATTTATGACTAATTTTAAATCTGTTAAAATTCCGAGCCCACTTGAATTGTCCTTAAGCACTTTTTCATAGATTGGAAGCTCACGTATTCCTAAAACTGCTGAGTACTCTCCAGCTTCAATTTTTGAATTGCTTGCCACAGTGACCTGTATCTTTCCATTCTCACCTGGAGCTAAAGTCAGTGACCTGGGGTAGAAGTTAACCCATCTGCTCATATCTTTGCCAGTGGAGTCGCTATGGGGTTCGCAGTAGATTCGATATAAAACTGTTTCATTGGACTGGTTAAAAAGAGTGAATTCTTGGTAACTACCTTCAAAATCGATAGGCTTATCAAAAAAAGTTGGATGAATATTAACATATGAAAGTGAAAGTTTAAAAATAAAAAGAAAAATAAAAAATATTTTCATAAAAATCCCCCCTCCAAATTTATTTTATTAACAAAGAGAGTGCCTTTAAAGATATAAGGTGCACTCTCCTTTTTACTAAAGTAAATATAGTAACACTAAAGCTCAATCAATTTTAGTTTTAATTATCCTACTCAGGAGTAGTAGTCTTAGAATAAGTTATATTTAAACTTGTAGGGGCGGCAGTGGCCGTTCCAGTCATAGTACTTGCATTACCAGTAAGCGTACTAGTGACAGAGAAAGCAGTTCCATCGCTATCAACGCTACTAGTTGGAACAGTATGAGATAAAGTTGAAGTTAAACTCCCAAGAGTATGAGTCTCTGTAACGATAGAGGCTTGCGAGATACTGATAATATTCCCCGCAGTTGCTTTGACTTTTAAATTGGCAGTTAAATTTTGGTTTACTGCGTCATTGCCACTTAACACTACGTGATCAAAACCAACTGAAGTAACTGAGGCACCACTTTCATCAACAATCTCTAGTGACGGGTAATCGTCACTCACCGTAGCAGTTACAGTGATACCGATAGAGGCAGTGCCCGGTCCACCAAGACTTAGATGGCCATCGGTATTGACGTTCTTACCATTGGTTATTACAACTTCTGCAAAGCTTAAAGAAGATAAGGCTAAAAATAGTAATACATACTTTTTCATAATTTATTCCCTCCTTGTTATTAGAATTACTAGATTATAATATATAAATTTTAAAAAAATAATACGAAGAATTTTTTTGAGAAAAGTGAAAAAAATTTCTTTGGCGAAAAGAAAGGAAATATAAAAAACTCCCTTCATAATAGACAGATTTAGGGCGTTTTATCTGTCTATTAGAATAGGAGTCTATCAGATTTTAAAATATATTAACTATTTTCAATCTTTTAGTTTTTTATAGTTAGGTATTGGAAAATATAAATTTTTAACCTTTATATTTTTATCAAAAATTTTAAGATTTTCTACAGTTATAATATTATCAACTTTATTTTCTTTTAGATATCTATTGAGCTCTTTCAAATTGATAGCTACTAAAATTTTGATGCTATGTTTCTTATAAATTTCATCTATTATGCTTGGAATAAGGCTATTTTCAAGGTTTTTAAAAACAAATACATTAGCCTCTTCGTGATTTTTACTTTTAGAAAGTAGATACCATACAAATATACCTTCAAAAATAGTAAAACTGGGGATAACTTCCTTTATCTCCTTAGTCATATTCAAAACGTTTGAATTTGAGATATGAGACAAATTTAGATTTATTAAAGAGAAGTCATCAATAAAAAAAAGTTGTTTAAGTTTACAATAATATATCCATTGGTTGGCAACGACCGCAGAAGGTGTGTGTGTTAAAGCATTTTCATCAAAGTATTTATAAAAATTTTTATAAATAAATTTTATCTCTTTATCAAAAGAGGGACAGAAGTAAACTTTGGAATGACAAAACGTATCTACAACTGAAAAAAGAAGATATAGTGAATCTGTTTTGAGAGCACTAAATGAGCTTTCTCTTAAACAGTGAAATATTTTATAGAAGAACTCTTTCTCCCAATGTCCGGGTTTGTATTTTAACCACTGGTCAAAAGGGAGTTTTTTTATTGTCTTTTCGTGGGGTTCCCCCTTAAAAGAGACGCATATAGACATAAGAGTGGCATATTGATGAGAAGAGTGTTGAAAACCTAAAAGGTTTAGAAGATTACGCACATCTCTGTTTAATTTTAAAAAATTATTGGAGTTTAGGCTATTTAAAACATCCTTTCTGAACTTATACGGCAGGTAATTCTTCTCAATCATAAATTTAAAAAATAGGAAAAAGTTTAGCCTATTCAAATTGAAATTAGAACCGATAAGTCTAGCTCCCTGACTGGAGATATCCAATTTTAAATTATAATAAACTAAGATGCTATTGATAACTTCTTTGTAGTTATTAAGATTTCGAGTTGTCGAATCTAACTCCTTTGAAACACTGCGAAATTTGATATTTTTAAATCTACCCAAAAAAAATAGAGTGTAAAAAATCTTTTGATTCTTTGTAAATTTCTGTGATTTTCTCAATATTTTTTTAGCTCCCTTGGAGTCGGAAATATATTTTAGTATATTGTCGGTTTTTTGGGAGCAACAACGGGGGGGGGGGGGGGTAAACCCATTTTCCGAAATTTCATCATAAATATCTACTAAGTATAGTTTTATATGTTGTTGAGACATATCTAAAATATTTTCAATATCTTTTAAATTAAAATTAGGGTTATTTTTGATGAGGTCTAAAATTTGTAAATGTCTATTATTTATATACACATACCACTCCTTAATAAACTGTTTTAGAACATTATATCATATAAATGAAAAAAATTAAATAGAAAATTTTTGATATTCGTAAACTGGTTATTTTTTGTTGTCTTTAAAATATAAAGATGGCTTGTATTAATATATATTTGAATGTTTTTATATTTGAAAAAAAATAAAAGAAGTGATAGAATATAGTAATTAGTAAAAATAGGAGGAGTTTTGAATTGGAAGAAAAAATCACAATAACTGTGCTAATTTTACTCACAATGGTATTTATAAAAAATGTAATTTAAAATAAAAATTCCCCTTTAAAGGGGAATTTTTATTTAATATCTAGGGAGAGCAAGATACCTTTACCGTTACCTTCTATATTAAAATTATTACCACAGGCGATAAGGGCGTCCTCTTTTCCAAGAGTATATTCATTACTATTTATTTGAACGTGACGATTTTCTTCTAAGTTATAAAAGATATTGATTGCCTTAGCAGATAGATTTTTACCTAGAAACTCTGTTTCAATGATTTTGAAATCCAAAAGATCGATATTATCTTTGAAAATGAGATTAAAGTCGATACTTTTTTCGTCAGCTAAGCTACTGCTATGGCTATCCCCTGAAAAATATATATGAGATAGTGGTTTTAGACAGTGTGCTTTTCCATCTACTTCGAGTTTAATATTTCCCGATAATAAAACTAAGAGTCTTTTGTATCCTTTGAAAGATGTAAAGTTATATTCACCGGGATTTATGCTTGCTGTTGAGACTCTAAAATAAAAAGGACTGTCAATGGTAGAACCGTCGGGATAAATATATAGCTCTTTAGAAATCCCTCCAGTCCAAAGACGTTCTTTTTGATTCTCTTTTCTAACGATTTTATAATCCATAATGCCCTCCCTATATAGCAGTTAATCTCACTACTTATATAGCTCATAAATTACAAATAATCAAGGTCAATTTTAGCAAAAAATAAAAAAACTCTCTGGGAAAATCTCAAGAGAGTTATTATGCAGTCTCCATAAGTGGTTTATCATTCTCGTCAGTGTGCTCTAATCCCAATATTATTAAATCCAATAATTCGTCCATAGTTTTACCTTTTAGTAGTTCTTTTATGTTAGCTTCTAGCATTTCTACACCTCACTAAAAAAGTTTTGATATTACACATATCATAATACAAAAATTTTGTAAAATAGTCAAACAAAAAAGAGATTTTTTTTTAAAAAAATGTTATAATTTATGTCGGAAGTGATTTTTAATAGAACAAGAGGTAAAAATGAAAAAAAAAAGTATTACCGCTGCTAGTAGTTATATCTATTTTTATAATGGCGATATATTCTCCAAAACTGAGTGTGGATTTAAAAGGAAAAACGAAATTTCCACAGGAGTTTGTTCAAGGAGAAGTAACTAAAGTTATAGATGAAGAGTTGATGAAAGACCCTGTTATAAAGGGAAAATTTAGAGGTGGCCAAAATTTAGAAGTAAGAATTTTAGAGGGAAAACATAGGGGTGAAGCTTTTAAAGTTTACAACTCTTTAAGTGCTCTTCACAATGTATATGCGGATGTGGGTTTGAAAGCTATATTTACTGTGAGAGAGGAAAAAGAAAAAACCACCGTTTGGTTATATAATTTAAAAAGAGATAGAGCGATATATTTATTGGGAGCAATATTTATAGGAGCAGTTTTAATTTTAGGAAAAATGAAGGGAGTAAGATCTCTCTTGGCTCTAGTTTTTACAGGGTCAATGATAATATATGTGCTATTACCACTTTTATTTAAAGGGGTAAATCCCATATCGACATCAATATTTTTATCCTCTATAATAATTGTGGTAAGTTTTTTATTAATAGGTGGCTACGATAGAAAAACCTACTCAGCTATAATAGGAACCATAAGCGGAATAACTATTGCAGGTTTAATATCCTATGGATTTGGAAAAATAATGAATTTAAGTGGATTAAATTTATCGGAGGGACAGCAACTACTCTATATAACAAAAGATTTTAAACTTCAAGTAGAGGGATTGTTATTTGTCTCTATATTGATAGCTTCATTAGGAGCTGTTATGGATGTGGCTATGTCAATATCCTCATCCGTCAATGAGATACATCAACATAAAAAGAGTTTGACTTCAAAAGAGCTATTTAACTCCGCCATGGTGATAGGGAGAGATATTGTAGGAACAATGATAAACACATTGATACTTGCTTTTGCAGGAGGGTCATTACCTTTGATGATGATGATATGGGGATACGGGATGGTTTATCAACAATTTATAAACATACCGGCTATAGCGATTGAGATTGTCAATGCTTTGGCAGGAAGTATAGGTATAATAGCAACTGTACCGATAACGGCGGTTGTTTCAATAATATTAATAAAAAGAAAAGGGGAGGAATAATAGTGAGAAACACTAAATTCTTAGTTTTAGGAACACTTTTATCTATGGCTTTAATTGGCTGCGGAAAGAAAGCGGAAGCACCTAAAACAGCAACAAACACAGAGATTAAGGAGTATCAAGAGAATAAACTTAATCTAGAGAAAAAAATTATTACAAAAGGAGAGGCAGGACCAGAGGAGGTTACACTATCTTTTGCAGCTACTTCTGATGTTCATGGAAGAATATATCCGTATGAGTATGGAATTGATTCTGAGGACCCAAGTGCAGGACTTGCAAAAACTTATACAATTATAAAAAATTTAAGAGAGAAAAATCCAAATTTAATTTTAATGGATATTGGAGATACTGTTCAAGATAATAGTGCTGAACTATTTAATAATTTAGAGACACACCCTATGGTGGAAGCCTTGAACACAATGGATTATGACGCATGGATTTTAGGAAACCATGAGTTTAACTTTGAAAAAGATTTTCTACTGAGAAATGTTAAAAACTTTAAAGGATCGGTAATATCCGTAAATATAGAGAATGAAGATGATGGATCGAAATTTGTATTACCATATCAAATCTATGATATTCAAGGAGTTAAAGTAGCTTTGGTAGGAGGAATACCACCTCATGTACCTATGTGGGAAGCGTCTGCTCCTGAGCACTTCAAAGGGCTTACTTTTGAAGATCCAATGACGGCAGTAAAAGAAACGTTAGATGAATTAGATGGTAAATATGATGTACTTGTGGGAGCTTTCCATTTAGGAAGAAAAGACGAGTACGGAAAAACTGGAGTATTTGATTTAGCGGAGGCTTATCCTCAATTTGATTTGATATTTGCAGGGCATGAGCACGCTAGATATGTTACAGATATAAATGGAACAACGATTCTTGAACCGGGTGCTTATGGATGGGGAGTTTCAAACGGGGAAATTAAAGTTGTTAAGAAAGATGGAAAGTGGGAAGTTCAAGATATCGTAGCTAAAAATGTGGAAACAAAGGATGTTGAAGCTGATAAGGGGATACTAGATCAATTTAAGAATGTACATGATGAATCTAGAGCGGATGCAAATAAGGTAGTTGGAAAGGTAAATGATAAATTTATAAAGAGAACAGATTATATTACTGGTGAGGATAAAGTTACAACAATGCCAACTTCGCAGTTAGAGGACAATGCAATAATTGAACTAATAAACGAAGTACAAAACTACTTTGCTAAATCTGATGTTTCAGCAGCAGCGGTATTCAACTTTGATTCTAATCTGAATGCTGGGGATTTTAAAAAGAAAGATGTAGCATTTATATACAAATATACAAATACTTTGATGGGTGTAAATATGACTGGAGAAAACTTATTGAAGTATATGGAATGGTCAATGAACTACTATAACCAAGCGAAACCAGGAGATGTAACTGTATCGTTTAATCCAAAAGTTAGAGGGTACAACTATGATATGTTTGATGGAGTGAACTATAAAGTGGATATATCTAAACCAGCTGGTGAAAGAATAGTTGATGCAACAATAAATGGTCAACCGATAGATCCAAAAAAGGTATATAAGGTAGCTATAAATAACTATAGATTTGGAACTCTTATGAATTTAGGTCTTGTGACAGAAAAAGATAAATACTATGACTCTTACGAGGAGTTACAGGATGGAGGAAGAATTAGAGACCTGATTGTAAAATATGTGCAGGAGAATCTAAAAGGAGAACTAAATCCAAAAGTTGACAACAACTGGTCAATCATTGGGTTTGAAGAGAATGTTCCGGGGAAGGACGCTATTATTGAAAAAATCAGAACAGGTGAAATAAAAATACCAATGTCAGATGATGGAAGAACATTAAATGTTCAGTCAATAAACATAAATAACTTATAATAGCAGTAAAAGTAAAAAAGAGGAAAGTTTTTTCCTCTTTTTTATTTACATTTTTAATAAATAAAGTTACAATAGATGGAAATATAAGAAAATTAAATACTTAATATATATCATAGGATTAGTTACAGGAGGAGAATATGTATCTATTAAAATTTAAAAAAAATCTAGTGAAAAAAATATGGGGAGGAAGAGGGTTTGAAACCACTTTAGACTTTCAATTACCCACTGATGAGCTATATGGAGAATCTTGGGAGGTGAGCTGTCATCAAGCTGGGATGTCTTATGTTGAGAATGGCGAGTTCAAAGGGAAAAGCCTAGAAGATATATTTAAAAAATATGGAACAAAACTTGTAGGTGAGGAGATAGTTGAAAAGTATGGGGAGAAGTTTCCTCTTTTAATAAAGTATCTAGATATCAATGATAAACTATCTGTACAAGTTCATCCAAGTGATGAGTACGCTTTAAGGGTGGAGAAAGAGTTTGGAAAAAGTGAAGTGTGGTATGTTATGGAGGCGAGTTCGGATGCTAAACTTATATTGGGGCTTAAAAAGGAGATAACTCCAGAGATATATGAAGAAAAGGTAAAAAGAAAAGATTTTACAGAGCTCTTCAATGAGGTAAGTGTAAAGAAAGGAGATTTTATAGATGTAAAACCTGGGGTAGTTCATGGAACTTTAGAGGGGTCTATTTTAATCTGTGAAATACAACAAAATTCAGATACAACTTATAGAATATATGATTTCGATAGAGAAGTGGATGGAGTGAAAAGAGAGTTACATCTGGACAAAGCTATGGATGTAATCCAGTTTGGAAAGGATGTGAATATCAGTTCTGAAGACACAAGAAAAAAAATAAGAGTTCAGGATGCAACTGTTGAAGAGTTAATAAAGGGCGAATATTTCTCTGTTGATAGGTTATTAGTTGAGGGAGTATTTGAAGATGAAGCTTATAAGAATTTTAAAGTATATTCAATACTTGATGGAGAAGGAACATTAAAATCTGGTGGAGTAGTGTATGAAGTTAAAAAGGGTGATACTTACTTTATACCAGCTAAGACATCTGTTAGTATAAATGGGAGATTAGAGGTTATGAAAAGTTACATATAGAGAGAAAAAATTTTAAGGGGATGGTATATGTCAAATAAAGCAATAGCTCTGCTAAAGGTTTTGTTACATGGGGATATCCATTTAGAAGAAATAACAAAATATGTGGATTTAGATATAAATTCTATAGAAAGAAATATAAGTATACTGAACGAATATCTACGTGAAAAAGGAATAAAGCCAATAAAAAAAATAAATAATATTTATAGTCTTGAAAATAGAGATGAAAAGTTCTCCGAGTTTTTTTCAAAATTGGATATTCTTTCGTCGAGAGAAAGACAAGATATATATTGTATAAGATTACTTTTAGATAGATATATCAATCTGGAAAAAGAGAGGAAGACTATGGGGGTTTCAAGAACCACAGCTGTCAAAGATTTAAAAAAAGTACGGGAGTTTTTAGAAAAGAAGGAAATTAAAATGGAATCTAAAAACTCAAAAGGAATTTTTCTAAAAGATATCAATGAGGGAAACTTATATAATATACTCTGTGAAAAAATAATGAAGTTATTTATAGATAGAGAGTTTCTATCTAAACAAAGAAAAGAGTTGTTAGAGGAGATAGATATTTTAGAAGAGGAGAAGTACTTGAAAATATACTCTCAAATTTCAGAGGAGTTTAAGTTAAGAAAATCCTCTTTTTCATACTATACAATTTATACAATGGCGATAATAGAAAAAATTAAGGGCGTTACAGAGTACGAGTTAAATGGAATTGAAAAACATAAGGAGTTTGGTGCAGTATTGTTGAGGTTAGAAAAAATAGAGTCTTTGGATGAGGTATCCCTTGAGTTTAAAAAATTTTTGGCAAGTGTAGTGTTAAAGATTATGTATATCAGTGACTTGAATAGATTCTTGAAAGAGAGCTATGAAAAATTTATAAATAAAATTCAAGATATATTTAATTTGGATGATCGGGAGAGAAGAGAACTATATAGGCAACTTGAAAACTGTTATGCTATGGGATACTTAGATAAAAAATACGGGGTGTTATGGGTTAGAAAAAGTCCAAATTCGGAGAGATGTAAAAAAATGGGGAAAATAGTGGAGGAGAGCCTAAAGGAGTTAGGAATTGAGATGATATATTCCGATATTTTGAGGCTGGCGAGCTGTATAACAAATTTTTTTATGTTAGAAGAATATACAGAGGGATTCAAAGTGTTAAGTGTATCCAGAAATATAGATAGTGAGTATAATCGAAGGGTTATTAACTCCATGAAAACTTTTTACCCAAAAATATCTTTTACAACAGAGTCTTTTTTAGAGTTTAGGTTTAAAAGTAAAGAAGATATTGAAAGCTATGATTTGATAATATCTGATGCAGAAAGTTATAGTATTAAGAATCTTAGAAAGGTAAATACTTTGAGCTTGAGAGAGATTCAAAGATGTTTTATAGAATATGCTTTAGACAAAAATTTTTTAAAATTAAAAAAATAGGAAATATATTTTTTATGATATAAAAAGAGTTAAAAAAAGTATATATACACAGTATGCTAAAAATGATATTCTATGTGTACAAATCCTTTTCTCTAATATATTCCCCCTAATATATATTTGAGAAAAATTTAAAAAGAACTCCGCCCCCCGGAGTTCTTTTTTCATATATTAAAGTATATTATTTATCAGATATAGATTCTACACCAGGTAATTTTTTACCCTCTAAGTATTCTAGAGAAGCTCCACCACCAGTAGAAATGTGAGAGAATTTATCAGCAAATCCTAAAGAGATAGCAGCAGCAGCAGAGTCTCCACCACCAATTATAGTAGTAGCATCCTCTAAGTTAGCGATAGCCTCACAAACTCCAATAGTTCCCTTAGCGTAGTTAGACATTTCAAAAACACCCATTGGTCCATTCCATACAACAGTTTTCGCTCCGATTAGCTGATCGGCAAAAAGTTTAACCGTAGCAGGTCCAATATCCAATCCCATTTCATCATCAGGAATTGCATCTACTGATACAACTGAATGTGGCGCATCATTAGAAAATTCTTTACAAACCACTGTATCGATAGGTAAAACTATCTTTCCGTTAGCTTTTTCTAGTAAAGATTTAGCTAAATCCACTTTGTCCTCTTCAACAAGAGATTTTCCTGTATTTTTTCCTAAAGCCTTGAAGAATGTAAACATCATAGCTCCACCGATTAAAATTTTATCAGCTTTAACTAGTAAGTTTTCGATAACTCCAATTTTGTCAGAGACTTTAGCACCTCCTAAGATAGCAACTAGAGGTCTTTCTGGTGCATCAACAGCTCCACCGATAAATTTGATTTCCTTCTCCATCAGGAATCCAGCAGCGGTATTTCCTTCACCGATATTAGCGGCGATTCCAACATTGGAAGCATGGGCTCTGTGAGCAGTTCCGAATGCGTCATTGACAAATAGATCACCTAAAGAAGCCCAGTATTTTCCTAATTCAGGATCATTTTTAGATTCTTTTTTTCCATCTAAATCTTCAAATCTAGTGTTTTGGAACATAAGAATCTCTCCATCTTTTAAGTTAGCAACAGCTTTTTCTAGCTCCTCTCCTCTTGTAGCGTTGATGAAAGTAACAGGTTGTCCTAGAAGTTCAGCTAATCTTTTAGCAACAGGTTCGATATTTCTTTTTTCTAAATCAGCTACTTCTTTTACTTTTCCTAAATGAGAGAAAGCGATAACTTTTCCTCCGTTTTCTAAAACATACTTTATAGTTGGTAAAGCAGCTACTATTCTATTCTCATCAGTGATTTGTCCATCTTTCATAGGAACGTTAAAATCAACTCTCATTAAAACCTTTTTACCAGCTACATCTAAATCAGTTACAATTTTCTTTGCCATTTTATGTGAACCTCCCAATATTTTCATAAATTATTTATATTTTCTTAAAAAAAAGCGGAACTATCTAGCTCCGCTATTCTGTTTATTCTGTTTTTCCCAGATGCTCTAACTATTTAGAAAGTTCTACGAAGTACTTTAAAGTTCTGATTAATTGAGCAGTGTAAGACATTTCATTGTCATACCAAGCAACAGTTTTAACTAATTGCTTATCTCCAACAGTCATAACTTTTGTTTGAGTTGCATCAAATAATGATCCGAACTCAATTCCGATAATATCAGAAGATACTAGCTCTTCGTCAGTATATCCAAATGATTCGTTTGCAGCAGCCTTCATAGCAGCGTTAACTTCAGCAACAGTTACTGGTTTTTCTAAAACAGTTATCAACTCAGTTAATGATCCAGTAATTACTGGTACTCTTTGTGCAGAACCATCTAATTTTCCAGCTAATGCAGGGATTACTAATCCGATTGCTTTCGCAGCTCCAGTTGTATTAGGAACAATGTTAGCAGCAGCAGCTCTAGCTCTTCTTAAATCTCCTTTAGCGTGTGGTCCATCCAATGTGTTTTGGTCATTTGTATAAGCGTGGATAGTAGTCATTAATCCTTCTACAATTCCAAACTCTTTATTTAATACATTAGCCATTGGTGCTAAACAGTTAGTTGTACAAGAAGCTCCTGAAATTACTGTCTCTGTACCATCTAAAATATCTTGGTTTACGTTGAATACGATAGTTTTGATATCTCCTGTAGCAGGTGCAGATATAACAACTTTTTTAGCTCCAGCTTCTAGGTGAAGTCCAGCTTTCTCCTGAGAAGTAAAGAATCCAGTACACTCAAGAACAACGTCTACATTTAACTCTTTCCAAGGTAAGTTTTTAGGATCTCTATCAGCTAAAACTTTAATTTTCTTTCCATTTACAGAGAACCCTCCCTCGATAACCTCGATAGTTCCATTGAATCTACCTTGTGCTGAATCATATTTGAAAAGGTGAGCAAGAGTTTTTGCGTCTGTTAAATCATTTATTGCTACTACCTCAAACTCAGGGTTGTTCATCATTAATCTTAATGCTAATCTTCCAATTCTTCCGAATCCATTAATCGCTACTTTAACTGCCATTTGGAAACCTCCTAAAAATTTATATTTTTTTAATTAAGTTCGATAAATATTTGCACATCTTCTAAGAAATACGGGATAAAATAGATATTTCCTTTTTCTTTAGTTTGTTAAGATGGCTTTTGTATATGTCTTAATGATATATTATCTCACTTGATTTGTCAATTTATTCATGGGAACTAAAATTAATCTTTTTATGATTACTTTTTCATTAAAATATACAATAAAAGAGAGTAGGATATTTTTACCCTACTCTCCTCTTTAGGATAGATAAAATCTTTTTAAGCGTTTGGAACTACTTTTTTGTGATAGGTTCTAGTCCTTGAACATCTAGCCACTGTGAAAGAGTTAGATTATTTAACTCTCCAAACCCTTTTTCTGGGACAGCTTTTCTAGCTAAAGTAACATATGGACCACAAGTTAAAGATGTTCCTATTTCACCCGGTTTCATAATAGTATAAGCAAATCCCACATAAGTTCTATCGTATGCCACATGAGAGTCTTTTCCACATTCAACGACAGACCAAATGATAGCTTTCCTATGTTCTTCTAGGAATTTTTTTAAATCTTCTGGATTGTCGTTATCTATCCAAATACCTGCGTCCTCAATAAATAGACTTGCATCTTTATCTCTATTTTTAGCTATAGAGATAGCGATAAAACACCAAACTCCGTATCCTTCATTCTCTTTAAATGGTCGATCTTCTGTGGGTCTATATGCAGTTACACCTTTGTTGGCACAAATCATATGTGACCCGGGAAGAGGTGTGAATCTTCTGTTAGATTCAGTTCCAAAAAGTTCGATACCAGCTTCTAAAAGAGGTTTAGCATCATAAACTTTTAAAATTGATCCATCAAATTGAGGTACCTCTAAAACTGTTGGCAAAGAATCTTCAACAATTGAGTCGTGTCTAGCTAAATCATATCCCCAGACTTGACCGGCAAGTCCACAAAAAGATGAAGCAGTCAACATATTGATTTGTCCGATATAGGCATCATTAACTTCAGCTCTATCATAAGCTACAATACCATCTATCAAGATATCATCTGTTTTAGGAATAGTTCCCACAGAAACTTTTAAAACAGAAACATACCCATTTCCAGTCGAACCGGGAGCACCGTATCCATCACAATAATCCTCATAAAAACTAATGGCAGTTTTGTCAATTTTCATTTTTGTTCCTCCTTATACGCTTCATAGTAGAGATATATTTTTATTGCCCCAATAGAGCTTTATAGTTCATAATTAGGTATATTAAACCTAAAACTCCCAATATAAATAGAACTATTGA
>CAKOHT010000012.1 GCA_934085975.1 uncultured Cetobacterium sp. | reverse complement strand
AGATTTGCGATCAGAGAGGGAGGAAGAACAGTAGCTTCTGGAGTTGTTGCAGAAATTACTAAGTAATCTTACTTAAATTAAAATATCAGAATACACGATTCAAGAATTTGACAATATAACAGAGGCTGACCTTATTGGTCAGCCTATTTACTTTTCACCACAATACATTGTGATAAATTTATTTGTTTTTTGCTCAGTTTCTTAAGGTTTTACTTTATGATTTTATTAAAGATTTGAAATCACTATCTTTATGTATTAAACTTAATTTTTCATCTGTAAATTTTCTGATAAACTTTTCATAATAAGATACAGCTATCTCATCTACACCATCTTTGTATCCTTTTCCATTTCCTACATAACATATCGAAATAATTTTTATAAACGTTCTTTCTGCTGCTTTTGGAATTGAAGTTAGATTTTCTAATAGTTTTGATATTCTTTGAGCATATGGATATTCATTATAAAAATTATAATAACTAAAATGAACACTTCTCAATTCTTGTAATAATTCTATTAAATCAACTGCTAAACTATCTTCATCTTTATATGATTCTCCCCCTACCACTCTTAAAAAATTTGCACATAAGTTTTTCTTAGCTTCCTCTATATTTACTCTATAATAACCAAACTTAGCTCCAATTCTGTGTTTTATATCTTCTGATATAATTTCCCAAAGTTTTGGAGAAATAAACTCTATATTACCTCTGACCAATGAGCTTTGTCTTTCGTCACAATATAACCCAAAGATTGAAAGCATAAAATCATCAATTCTTTCTTGAGGATGTTTAGCTAAATTGTTAATTATGGATCTTAAATCTTCTGTAGGAATTGAAGTTTTTCTAATATTATCATTTAATGTTTTCAATTCAATCATAGAATGATCTGGTTTTGCATTTACAGCATATTTGATAATATTTTCAAGCATTGAAATCATCTCATAACCACTTATTTCATTTTCATTTGGATGTGCTGCACTTGAGTGGTTTCTCATATAATTAATATACTCGAGTTTTTTGAAATTAATATCTGATAATAATCCTATTCTTCTATTTATCTCCAGTAAATCATACTCTGAAACAAATTCTAATTCTTCTTCTTTTGAAAGACTTTTATACTTATTAGAAATTCCAGCTGCAATACTATAAAAATATTGTAGATCGTAGTTAATAACCAATGTTCTTAATGCTCTAACCGCTTCATTCCAAACATAATTTAAGGCTCCATCAAATAACCCTGATGCAATAGAAATGGTAAATTTAGAAAGATAGTAAGCTTTTATTCTTTTATCTCCATCTACTAACTCTAAAATATTTTGCATTGAGTTTATCACTTTTATTCTCTCTTCGATAGGCATAAGAATATTTTCTATTGGTAGCCCATTATATTCTAAAAACTTAGCTAATGGTCTGTTAAATGTCTCTATAGAATTCCCCACTTCTTTTTTATTTTCTCTTATTTGTAACTCTAAATTCATACTTCCCTCCATATTTTTTACACAAACATCTGTTGTAGTAACCCCTTTTTAAACTCTTTATTTTTCTATCTATTGAAGATAAGAAATTAGCTATTTTTTCTTGCTCTGGAAGAGATGGAATATTTATTAAAATGTTTTTTATTTCTTTTCCATTTATCTCTAAAAATGTAGAGCCTGAAGCTTTTTTAAGCATATTTTTTTTTATAATTTGTCCGCAATAATATAAAAATTCATTATTATTGTTTTTATTAACTTGTATTGATTGAAAACCTTGATTAGTTGCACTATCATTCATTAAAATTCCCATATCCCCTAAACTTGCTCTCGAGGTTAAAAGAATTGTACCTTTTCGGAGAATTTTCGCAGAACTATTTTTTAATCCTTCAGCTGTTATCTTTCTATTACTTTCAAATAAATATTTTTTTTTGCCAATTTCAGTTGGAGTAAACCAATTAATATTACCATTCCAATATTCTGAATTTTCAGTAGACGGTGTTCCACCAGCTATATAACTTCTCCAATCTCCTCCAACTTCTTCTCTTCCCACTCAGGATAATCATTTCCATTTTCATCTTTAAACCTTAGTTTTTTACTAAATAATTTTTGCATCATCTCTTTTTTATATTGAGATAAAAGCTCTTTTTTCTTTTCTAGCTTCTCTATCTTTGTATCCACTTCTAACAAGAACGAAGCTATTTTTTCTTGTTCTGGAAGAGAAGGAATATTTGTTTTCAAATTGTTAATCTCTTTAGGAGAAAGGTTTGGAGGGTCACTTCCTGCTATATTTACTTCTATTTTACTTACAATATTATTTCTTTGTAATAACTGATAAACAAAATCTATATTTTGATTTGACTCTAATTTACCAACTCTTTGATTTAATAAAGAATTATGAAAATTACTATTTACTTTGGCTATTTTTAATTGATTATTTAAAATAGGTCTAGTTAATGCAAGAACATAATCATTTTCATTTAATAAAAAATTACTATATTTTTTCTTGTAATCAAATGGTAAAAATGCATATCCATTAAAGATTTTAAATATACTGTGAAATTTCTTCTCCTCTCACTCGCCAGTAAACTCTGGGAATCTTAATTTTGGTACTTTATTTTTCATTCCTTTCTTCCTCCTCAACAATCTTAACTAAATCCTCTTTTGAAGGAAGTATTGTCATATACCGACTTGCAAAAATCTGTTCATTATTTTCTGGTAAAGTTATCTCTACTAAAGTGTCATTTTTATCCTTACAAATAATAATACCTATAGTTTTATTCTCATCATTCAACTTTACAAACCTGTCATAATAATTTACATACATCTGCATCTGCCCAATATGTTGATGCTTTAATTTCCCTATTTTCAAATCTATAAGCACAAAACATTTTAAAATTCTATTGTAGAAAACTAAATCAACAAAGAAATGTTCCTCATCAAAACTGAATCTAACCTGTCTTCCCTGAAATAAAAATCCTTTTCCTAGCTCCATTATAAACTTCTCAATATGATTTAAAATACTAGTTTCCAAAGTATTTTCAGAATAATTACTTATCTCCTCTAATCCTAAAAACTCTAAAACATAAGGATCTTTTATTATATCTTTAGGCTTTTTTATAATTTGTCCTTTAGTGGATAGAGCTTTTACTTCTTCTTTATCACGACTAAGAACTAATCTTTCATATAAACAGCTACTTATTTGTCTATCCATTTCTCTGACAGTCCAATTTTCTTTTTCAGCTTCTATTTCATAGAATCTTCTTTCTTCAACATTTTGAATTCTAACTAAACGAATATAATGAGTCCAACTTAATTTAAAGGATTCTCAGAAAGCGAAATCAGTGATTTCGTTTTCTCATCTTCTGAATACGTCATATAAAATTTTCTTATCAACTCTAGATTTCTAACTGTGAATCCCTTTCCAAACTCTTTTGTAAGTTTTGTTGCTAAATTTTTAATAAGCTCTTTCCCATATTCAGCTCTTAATTCTCCATTTTGCTCCTCTTCTACTATTTTTTTACCTATCAAAAAATACGTAAGAGTCATTGTAGAGTTTACTGTAGATAAAACCTTTTTTCTAGCATTTTCTAAAAGAGTCTTAATATCATGGTAAAGATTATCTTTTCTTTCTAACATATCCACTCCTCCTATAAAATAGGTGCTTTTATACCAAGTTCATCACAGTATCTTTTTATCTCAGCATCTACTGATTCTATCTCTTTATCTAAAGCTCCAATCTCATTTACTACAGCTTCTAAGTCAATCTCTTCCTCTTCTTCAAAAGTATCAACGTATCTTGGGATATTTAAGTTATAGTCATTTTCTGCAATCTCTTCCATAGTAGCTAGATGTGAAAATTTCTCTATCTCTTTTCTTTTTTCATAAGTTTTTAGAATCTCTTCTACATGTTCATCAGTCAACATATTTTTATTTTTATTTTTTTCAAACAGGTTACTTGCATCTATTCCTAAAACATCCATCTCTGTATCATCAAATCCAAAATTAATTTCATCAAGATGCTTTATTACTTCTGATATTAACTTATTTTTTTGCTCCACTGTTCTTCCTAGTTTTGTAGAAGTTAAATCAACATCTTCAAATAGTCCTGTAAAATCATGCTCTGATTCATGTCCTAGTGCTGATTCTTCAATAAGCTTTAGAGCCTTACCTAAATCTTCTAGAATTAACTCTTTGTTTTTAGCTCTTTCAGCTATATTATGGAATAAATATTTTGGTTCTATAAAATATCCTAAAGATTCTACCGTTTCTTCATGTAACTCTTCCAAAAGTTCTGGATCTTTTTCGATATCACTATACTTTTCTATTTCTCCATCAAGTTCTACTAAAGCAAACTTTTCCATTTTTTCTGATAAGACTTTAAAGAATATAAAACCTAGTATGTAGTCTTTAAACTCGTCAGCTCCCATATTTCCTCTAAGTTCATTAGCTATTGCCCAAAGTCTCTTTTCTAACTCTTGTTTATGTTCTGACATCTTGTACTCTCCTTTTTAATAGTTATTTATGATACCTTTTAATAATTTTTCCTCTAACTCTACTTTTTTTCTTAAGAAATTTAATTTCTTATTCATCAAGTTAAATAATTTTAACCTCTTTTTCTGTTCATCCTATTTTTGGGATTTCAAGCTCTATAGCTTGTAAATCTTGTTTGTTAAATGTTATTACAGCTGCATTCCCTTGTAAAATTCTCTTAAATTGATTATTTATATCATTTGAATGTAATTTATAGAATACATATTGTGGTAATATTTTCTCTTTATACTCCTCTTTTAACCTTAAAATGTAGAAATTACTTGGAATTAAAATCCCTTCCCATTCTTTTGATATATATGCAAAGCTAAAAGGAAGAGATCCTTTCATCAATATATCCCCCTCTTTAGAGTAAATATCTCCAGAAGTTTCTTGTTTTTTCATTTGTCAAAGTATGATATAATATGAAAAAATAGAAAGGATATTATATGGTAATAGATTTTACAAAAGTTATTGAAATTTTTGAATCTATGAGCTTCATAGGAGTAATATTAATTTGGATGTCTTTTTTAATAGGATTAAAATTTCCAGATTGGGATTTTAAATTAAAGATAAAACATAGAAATATTTTAACCCATAGCCCTATAATTCTTTGGATAATGATGTATTTTTATAATACTCAAAAGGATGTAGAAATTTTTAGGTTTTCAATAATGGGTTTTGCATTAGCACTTGGGTTACATATGATTTTTGATTTTTTTCCAAAGGGATGGTCAAGGGGAGCATTGATATATTTTCCATATTGTAAAGTATGCCTAGGTGTGAAAGGAAGTAAAGGCTTTATTTTTTTAACGGGAATATACTGTATTTTTTTATCAATAAAATATTCTCAAAGCTATATCGAAGTTATGATTTTAACTTTATTGGGAGTGTACACAATTATAAAAAATATAAAAAAAGAGGAAAAGTTTTTTAGACCTTTCACACTTTTTGCGAGTGTTTGTGTTTTTTTAAGTGCAGTAAAATATGATGAGGTAAGCAGTTCACTCACTTTTATTGTACACTTAATTTTTGAGAAAGTTAAAATCCTGTTTTAATACATTAAAATTCATAGAAATCCTGGACCTTAACTTGACAAAAGAAGCTGATTTTTAATATAATTTAACTAAATAAAAGGATTGAGAGGAGAAAAAATGAGAGACATTAATTTTTTAGTAGAACAAGCTACTAAAATTAGAAAAGACATTGTTCAAATGGTATGTAAAGCAAAATCAGGTCATCCGGGAGGATCACTATCGGCTGCAGACATAGTAACTGCACTATATTTTTCAGAGATGAATATAGATCCTAAAAATCCAAAAATGGAGGGAAGAGATAGATTTGTTTTATCAAAAGGACATGCAGCTCCAGTACTTTACTCTGCTTTGGCTGAAAGAGGATATTTTGATAAAGAGTTATTAGGAACATTAAGAGCATATGGATCGCCTTTACAGGGGCACCCAGATATGAAAAAACTTCCGGGTGTAGAAATTTCTACGGGTTCTTTAGGACAAGGGCTATCTGTGGCTAATGGAATGGCATTATCAGCTAGAATTTCGGGAGAGAATTATAGAACCTATGTTTTGATGGGGGATGGAGAGTTACAAGAGGGGCAAGTATGGGAAGCAGCAATGTCAGCAGCACATTTTAAGCTGGATTCAATATGTGCTTTCGTTGACTCAAACAATCTTCAAATTGATGGAAATGTAGATAAAATTATGGGTGTAGAACCTCTGGATAAAAAATGGGAAGCTTTTGGATGGAATGTAATTATAATAGATGGTCATAGCTTCCAAGAGATATTTGATGCTTTGGATAAGGCTAAAAAAACAAAAGGACAACCTACAGTAATTATTGCTAAAACTGTAAAAGGAAAAGGAGTTTCGTTCATGGAAAATGTTTGTGGATTCCATGGAGTAGCACCGACTTGTGAAGAAACAGAAAGAGCGATAGCAGAGCTAGAAAAAGTGTCAGAGATATAATAAATTTGGAGGATGAAATAATGAAAAAATCTACAAGACAAGCTTATGGAGAAGCATTGGTAGAACTTGGAAGACAAAATAATAATGTAGTTGTTTTAGATGCAGACTTGACAAAATCAACAAAGACAAATCTATTTCAAGAAGAGTTTCCAGAGAGACATATAAATGTTGGAATAGCTGAGGCAGATTTAATAGGAACAGCAGCAGGACTTGCGACGTGTGGTAAAATACCATTCGCTTCAACGTTTGCAATGTTTGCAGCAGGAAGAGCATTTGAACAGATAAGAAATACAGTGGCTTATCCAAAATTGAATGTAAAAATAGCTCCAACGCATGCAGGAATTTCAGTGGGAGAGGATGGGGGATCTCATCAGTCAATTGAAGACATCTCTTTAATGAGAAGTATCCCGGGAATGGTAGTACTATCACCGGCAGATGCCACAGAAACTAAAAAGATGATATTTGCAGCGGCAGAGTATAATGGACCAGTCTATATAAGAATGGGAAGGTTAGATGTACCAGTATTATTTGATGATTCATATGATTTCCAAATAGGAGTGGCAAATACTGTGAAAGAGGGAACTGATGTTACAATATTGGCAACAGGACTTATGACAGCAAGAGCTCTAGAGGCGGCGGAAAAATTAGAATCTGAAGGGGTTTCAGTGAGAGTAATAAATGTCGGAACGATAAAACCTTTAGATGGGGAAACAGTTTTAAAAGCGGCTAAAGAAACAAAATTTATAGTAACAGCTGAGGAACATTCAGTAATTGGAGGGCTTGGCTCAGCGGTATCCGAATTTTTATCAGAGACATATCCAACATTAGTTAAAAAAGTTGGAATCTATGATGTATTTGGTCAAAGTGGAAAAGCTGAAGAATTATTGGAAAAATATGAGTTAACAGCGACAAAATTAATATCAGTAATAAAAGAAAACTTATAGAGAATAGATAGTATAGAGGCGAGTTGAACTGGCCTCTATATTTTAATTAGGGAGAAGAGATGGAAAGAAAAAAAGGGGCAAGAACATTCATAGCATTGACATTTAGTTTTATTATATTTAATATATTTATTTCATTATCTTCTAATAGCTACTTTATTGGGAAAATATTAAAGAGTGATTATTTTTTTACTATCGAACTACAAAATGAAAATTCAAAAGAAAAATTACAAGAGTTTGAAAAATTTCTCTTAGAAAATGAAAATGTTAAGGGAACAAGATTTTTATCAAAAGAAGAAGCTTTTAGAAATTTACAAAAAGAACTGGAAATAGTTATACCTAAAAGTGAAAACCCACTACCAAATTCAATAATTGTATATTTTAAAGATGAAAAAAAACTGCATACCATTCAAGAGTTACTGGACGTAAATCCAATGGTAAGAGAGATATATATAGATAGTCAATTTTTACAAAATACTCAAAGAAAAATTAGTGCGGCAAATATGTCGTTATTGATTTGTCTGATATTGGGACTGGGAATATATTACCCGATAACGACAATTCTTAGAGGAGCTATAATCAGAGATTATATGATTTATTCGATAAAGTCTCCGCAGAATAAAAAAAATTTTTCTGTGGCTAGAAATAAAAATTTGATACCATTTATTGGGAGTGCTCTAGTTGGGGGGCTAATATTTTTTAATATCTATGTCATTTTAAGAGAGAAATACCAACAAATTTTATCTACGTTAATACTTCAAAGTTTTAAGCAAATTGTGGCAATTGAAATTGTAGCGACATTAATACTTTTATTTTTAGCTTGGAAATCGACAGGTAAGCTAAAAAATGATGAGGTCTGACTATGAAAGGAGCAATAGTTTTTTTAATTTGTTCAACTTTTATATTTGGGGATAATGTAGATAATTTGAAGAATAAAATGAAGAAAATAGAAAGTGAGATAAAACAAAAAAATAGTAGAATTGAGCATATAAACTCCGAAAAGATAAGTATTGCAAAACAGATTGAAAATATAAATTTAGAGATTAAAGATATAGAAAAAGAGGCTGAAAAGCTTCAAGAGGAGATAAAAGTAGTCAATAGAAATATCGAATATGGGGGACTGAATCTAAACGTGAGTAGTAAAGCGTTAGATAGAAAAAAATCTGAATATAAAGCTAAGATGATAGAAGTGACTAGGAAATCTAGTTTAGAAAGTGATACAAAAGAGAGAAGTATAGCTAAAAGAAGTTTTTCAAGGCTTTTATATGGGGATTTAGAGAGCATGGAACATATAAAAAATGTGCAAACCTCTATCGAGCAAGTGAAAAGAAATATAGAGAATAATAGGCAAAAGTTGACAATACTAAAAAGAAAATTAGATTCAAATAGGCGATCTATTGAGGTAAAAAAGCAAGAAAAAAATAGACTAATAACTAAATTGAATCAAGAAAAAACAACTCATGTGAAGACAATAAGTAAGCTAGAGATTCAAAAGAAGAATATAGAAAAAGAGATTGAAAGAGTTATAAAAGCAAGAAGTACCACAAATAAGAATGTAAAATTAGATACAGCTATTTTGAAACTTGGAAAATTTCAAAGACCTATTTCGGGAACTATTGTTGTAAAATTTAAAGAGAAAAAAAATGGAGAAGTTGTTAGTAATGGAATTGAAATAACTGGAAAAATGGGAAATAGAGTTAAAGCTGCAACAAGTGGAAAAGTAATTTATGCCGATAAATTTCAAGGTCTTAATAATGTGGTTATGATAGATTATGGATACAATACAATTGGTGTTTATGGAAATTTGATTGCCGTTGGAGTAAAATTGAATCAGCAAGTCCAAAGAGGTCAAGATATAGGGGTCCTAGGTTTAAATACAGAGAGTAAAGCCAATCTCTATTATGAAGTAAGATTTAACTTAAAACCAATAAATCCAGAGAGTCTATTTTAAGTGAGGAGAGAAAGAGAATGAAAGGAACTATAATTTACAATGAAGATAAAGAAGAAGCAGTAAAACTATATCATCAATTGATAGAGTTCTTTATACAAAATGATATAGAGATAGTTCCCAAAACTCGTGTGTTAGAAGCAGAATTTGCTGTTGTTATAGGAGGAGATGGAACTTTACTTAGAGCTTCAAAAACTTTAATACAGAATGAGAATATAGATATTTTTGCAATCAATGCTGGGTCTCTAGGTTTTTTAACAGAGATAAAAAGCGAAGAATTTAAACCTACTTTTCTTGACTATTTAAAAGGAATAGTAAAAAAAGAAAGAAGACAACTTTTAGAAGTAGTTATAAGAGGTGAAAAAATAGATGTATTAAATGAAGTTGTTATTTCAAAAAAAATGGCTAGTTCAAAAATTTTAAGTGTATCCATAAATACTGAGAATACAAAAATATGTGATTATAAGGCGGATGGAATAATAGTGGCAACACCAACAGGTTCTACGGCTTATTCTCTTTCAGCGGGAGGTCCAATAGTTATGCCACAAATAAAAGCTATAATTGTGACTCCTTTAGCTCCCCACAATTTGGCAACAAGACCTATAATAATAAGTGGTGAGGAAAAGTTGATATTAACTTTAAAACCTGGACAGGAAGGGTGTATAATAGTGGATGGAGAAATAGAAAGAGAGATAAAGGATCAAGAGGAGATATTTATATACTATTCTCATAAAAAAATAAATCTTATTTTGCCCGAAAATAGAGATTACTATGGAATCTTAAGAGATAAGTTAAAGTGGGGAGATAATCTATGTTAAAAGAGTTAAAAATTGAAAATTTAGCTATAATAGAAAAAGTAGATTTAGAATTTAAAAATGGATTGATTGTTTTAACAGGAGAAACAGGAGCAGGAAAATCTATAATTTTAAGTGGAATAAATCTATTGATAGGAGAGAAGGCAAGTGCTGATATGGTAAGGGATGGAGAGGACTATCTATTAGCACAAGGTGTGTTTGCTGTCAATGAGGAACAGGAGGCTGAGTTAAGAGAGTTAGGTATAGAAGCTGAAGACAATGAAGTTATCGTGAGAAGGCATATAGATAAAAATGGAAAAGGGAAGGCTTACGTAAATAATATTCGAGTTCCAATGTCGAGTTTAAAAGAGATAATGGGAACTTTAGTTGATATTGTGGGGCAACACTCCCACCAAATGTTGTTAAATAAAAATAACCATCTTAGACTTTTGGATAGATTTTTAGGTGACAGTGGTATTGGAATAAAGAAACAACTGGAAGTAATTTATAACGAGTATTCAAGTTTAGAAAGAAGAATTCAAGATGTAGAGAAAAATAGAAGAGAAACTCTAGAAAAAAAAGAGTTTTATGAATTTCAATTACAGGAGATTGACAAGGTAAATTTAAAAGATGGCGAAGATGAAAAGCTTGAAGAGGAGTATAAAAAACTTTTTCATGCGGGAAAAATAAAGGAAAAGCTATCACTAACGGAGAATATATTAAAAGATGGCGAAAAAAATGCTTTGAATATAATCTATAATAGTAGAAAAAATTTAGAGACAATATCAAAATATGGAAAAGAGTTTCAAGAAAACTTAGAAAGATTGGAAAGAGTTTATTATGATTTACAGGATTGTGTGGATTCAATCAGAGATTTAAATGACGATATAGAGGCTGATGATATGAGATTGGAAAAAGTGATATCAAGGCTTGATGCAATTAATCGTTTAAAGTCAAAATATGGAGATGATATAGCCACAATACTTCAACATAGAGAAAAAGTTGACGAAAAATTGCAGTTGTTGGATGAAAATAGTTTTCAAGTAAAAAAATTAGAGAAGGATAGAGATGAAGCTAAATCAAAATATTATACTTTAGCACAAAAGTTAAGTGACATAAGAAAATCAAAAGCTAAAATCATAGAAGAAAATCTTCAAGATGAGTTAAAAGGTTTAAATATGAGTGATGCAAACTTTAAAATTGAGTTTGAAGAGTCGCCATCAATGACACTAAATGGTATAGATCAAGTAGAATTTATGATTTCAACAAATGTTGGTCAAGGTTTAAAGCCATTATGGAAGGTAGCTTCAGGTGGAGAAGTAAGTAGAATAATGTTGGCTATAAAGGTTATTTTTTCAAAGGTTGATAATATACCAATACTGATTTTTGATGAGATTGATACTGGGGTTGGAGGAGAAACTGTTAGAAAAATAGCGAGCAAACTTCAAGAGATAGGAGAGGCAACCCAAGTTATGAGTATAACTCATTCACCTGCTATTGCCGCAAAGGCTACTCAGCAATTCTACATAGAAAAAAATCTTGTGGATAATAAGACTATAACACAGGTAAAGGAATTAAATAGGAATGAGAGAGTAAAAGAGATCGCTAGAATGTTGGCAGGGAAAAACGTATCTGAAGCAGTTATTGAACACGCCAGAGAGCTATTAGGTGATAAATAATGGAACTATTAGAGAATTTTATTAAGTACAAAGCGGATTCAAAAAGTTTAAAAAAGGAAACTTTGGATTTGTATCACGGAGATATAAAAGATTTTGAAAGTTTTATAGAAAAGGATTTTTTAGATATAAGAAAGGAGGATATTTTAAGGTATATTGAATTTTTAAAGAAAAATTATCAACCAAATTCAATTCTAAGGAAAGTTAGTACGATTAAAATCTTCTACAAGTATCTTTTAGAAAAGAAGCTAATTAGTGATAATCCTTCGGATGGGATAGTAATTGAAAAAGCCCCAGAAAAAGAGCTAGAAACTTTGGAAATTTGGGAGATTAATAATATTTTAGATACCTGTGGAAAAGACTATAAGGGTGTAAGAGATAAACTACTTATAAAACTTCTTGTAGAAACTAATCTTTCAATAAATGATATTTTAAAAATAAAAATATCAGACTTAGAGTTGGTTTCATATAAAATTATATATAATGATGAAAAGGGAGAAAAAATAGGAATATCTGATGAACTTTCTAAAGAGCTTGAAAATTATATAAAAGAAGTTAGAACTCACTTAGTCGGCGGGAATAGTAATCTTGTATTTTATGGTTTTAGTAGGCAATCATTTAGAGCTAGATTTATCTCTTTAGGGAAAAAATGTGGCATTGAGAGAGAGATAACTCCAAATATGCTGAGGAATACTTTAAAAACTATGGTAAAATGTAGTGATGAAATTAATGAAGAGCAGTTTTTTTTAGATTTAAAAGAGAAGTATTTTAAAATTGGAATAGGAGATGATTAGAGTGAAAGCTGGATTTATAGCAGTAGTAGGAAGACCAAACGTAGGAAAATCTACATTGATAAATAAACTTGTAAATGAAAAAGTTGCTATTGTATCAGATAAAGCAGGGACAACAAGAGATACAATAAAAGGGATTTTAAACTTCAATGGAAATCAATATATATTTGTGGATACACCAGGAATTCACAAACCAAAGCATCTATTAGGGGAACATATGACAAATAGTGCTTTAAGAGTATTGAAAGATGTGGATGTAATTGCTATGGTTATAGATGCTTCTCAAGAGATCAGTACTGGTGATTTATTTGTATGGGAAAAGGTAAAAGAGGCAAAGAATACTCCTAGAATATTGATAGTAAATAAGATAGATAAAATAAATGATGAGGAGTTAGTAAAGAAAAGAGAGGAGATAGCGGAAAAGTTAGGAGATTTTAATGCTATTGTTGAGATAGCAGGACAATACGCTATCGGTGTCCCTAAACTACTGGAAGCGATAGACCCATTTTTAGAGGATGGAGTACAATTCTATCCAGATGATATGTATACAGATATGCCTATGTATCGAATAATAACAGAGGTTGTTAGGGAAAAAATATTGGAGAGAACAAGGGATGAAATTCCACACTCTGTAGCTATTGAAATTATAAATGTAACAAGAAGAGACAATGGAAAGGATAAATTTGACATAAATATTTATGTTGAAAGAGACTCTCAAAAAGGTATTATAATTGGAAAACAGGGTAAGATGTTAAAAGAGATTGGAATCGAAGCTAGAAAAGAGATTGAGAATCTTTTAGGAATTCAGATATATCTAGAGCTTTGGGTAAAAGTGAAAGATGACTGGAGAAAGAAAAAGCCATTTTTAAAAGAGTTAGGATATGTGGATGAGAAATAGAAAGACTAAAAGTAGCTGTTATAGCTACTTTTTTGTTTTAATGGGATTTATCGATTTGTTTTGATTATTAATTATGTTATAATAGAAAATAGATAAAAAATAGTTGATGATGGAGGAAAAAATACAATGCATTTATTATTAACAGAAGGAATGGGTTGGATAGAAGTTGTAACCGGGAGTATGTTTTCAGGAAAGAGTGAAGAATTAATTAGAAGAATGAGAAGGGCAAAATATGCAAATCAAAAAATTTTAGTTTTTAAACATTCAAGTGATGATAGATATGATGAGACAAAGGTAGCTTCCCATAGTCAAGCGTTCATTGAGGCAGTACCAGCTTCAACGGTGCAAGAGATGAGAGAGATAATAGAAAAAGAGTATATGGATGTAAGAGTTATAGGTATAGATGAGGTTCAGTTTTTTGGTGAGGACGTGGCTGAATTTTGCGAAGAGTTAGCAAATCAAGGAAAGAGGATTGTTGTAGCAGGGTTGGATCAAGACTTTAGAGGAGAACCATTTGTGCCTATGGACAGATTGATGGCAAAAGCTGAGTATGTGGATAAGTTTAATGCTATTTGTGCTTGCTGTGGAAATCCGGCATCGAGAACCCAAAGATTAGTGGATGGAGAGCCTGCTTATGAAGATGATCCTATTGTTATGGTTGGGGCTAGTGAAAGTTATGAAGCTAGATGTAGAAGATGCCATATTGTTAGAAAAAGAGGAGAGTAATGAATTTTAGAGGTATTGAAAAAACTGATAAATGGGGATATATATTTACAGTTTTTTACAATGGAGAGAGATTTCACTCCTTTGATGAGATGTCAGAAAAGATAACTGTAAAAGGGGAGTTTAGAAGAGTCATGAATGAGCTTGGGTTTACTTGGGCAAAAGGTATTCAGCAGGGAGGAAGAACAGATGCTAAAGTTTCTGCTGAAAGAAATCTCCTTTATGTGAGTAGCAATTTCAATGGTAATTTAAGTGAAATTATTTTTAAATTTAACGAAAAAATGAAAAATTCTATTTTTATAAGAGGGGTACAGAAAACTTTTCCAAACCTACCTTTTCCAGAGTATGTGGCAAAGAGAGAGTATCTATACAAATATCCTAAAAAAAGAATTAAAAGATCGATAGAAGATATTGAAAAAACGCTATTGGAAGTAAGTGGAACTTATGATGTGAGCAGATTTACAGATAAAAAAGGGTTGGAATTAAAGGAGCATGAAAGAAAAGTTGAAGTTACTTTTCAAAAAGGAGTATTGAGATTCATTGGAGACTCTTTTATGCCTAAACAAGTTAGAAATATGGCGGGATATATTTTAACAGGAGAGGTTGAGACTTTTCCTGGTAAATACTTAACTTTGGAAAAGGTATATTTAAAAGAGGAATTAGCAACTAAAATGATTGTATCGTGTGACAATCTAGAAATACTTGGAGTTGAAAAAATTGAAAAAACAGTCGATAATGAGATTATGATACTGTATGTAAAAAAGAATAAAAAAGGAGAGGTAATAGGAAAAAATGCCTCAAACATAAAATATTTAAGAAAAGAGTTTGGAAATATAGTGATAAGGGAGATTTGAATGATTTCTAGGCTAAAACAGGTTTATAGATATATATTTTTGAAATTTGAAAAAAAAAATGAAGAGGAAGTAAAAAAAATACTTTCAACAGAAGAGTTTGAAATTTTTAATCAGATGCGAGAGTATGATAAAGTACATTCATTTTTAGTTTATAAAAGATGCAATAAAGATGAAATTTTAAAAAATAATAAAAATTATTTAAAGTTAGCATTGTTGCATGATTGCGGAAAAGGGAATACGGGTCTTTTAAGAAGAGTAAAAAAGGTTTTAATTGGAGATGAAGAGTTGGAGAAGCACTCTGAAAATGCTTTTGAAAAATTAAAAAATATTAGCATAGATGTAGCAAAATTATGTAGGGATCATCATAAAAAAAATGTGGAAGCTGAGATGAAAGCTTTCCAAAAGATTGATGATAAATAAAAGGAGATATATGAGAGTAGATATAGGTAAGTATTTGATGTCAGTAGAAAAACCAGCTCAATATTTAGGGAATGAAATAAATAGTTTTCATAAGGATTTAGATTCAGTAAAAGCTAGAATGTGCCTATTTTTTCCAGATGTTTATGAAGTGGGAATGTCAAATTTAGGAGTAAAGTTACTCTATGCAATTATGAATAGGGTTGATAATTTCTACTTGGAGAGAGGATTTGCACCAATGGAGGACATGGAAACTTTAATGAGAGAAAATAGTATCCCAATGTTTTCTTTAGAGACAAAGACAGAATTAAAAGATTTTGATGTTATTGGGTTCTCATTATCTTATGAAATGTGTTATCCGAATGTTTTAAATGCCCTAGATTTAGCCAATATACCACTACATGCAGATGAAAGAGGAGAGGAATATCCCCTCGTGATGGCTGGAGGGACTTGCATGATGAATCCAACTCCTATGGAGAAATTTTTAGATTTCTTTGTAATAGGTGATGGTGAGGAAACTATGACAGAGTTGGCACAGACATTAGTTGCCCTTGTAGGTAAAACAAAGGCTGAAAAACTTGAAGCGATAAAGGATTTTGAAGGGGTTTATATCCCTAAATTACACAAGGGAGTTAAGAGAATAAAAAGAGCTATAGTTCGTGATATAGACAATACGCCGTCATACTCTGAGCAACTTGTACCATATATTCAAATAGTTCATGATAGAGCTTCGGTGGAGATTCAAAGAGGCTGTACGAGGGGATGTAGATTTTGTCAAGCAGGATATGTATATAGACCAGTGAGAGAGAGGAGTCTTGAAAAAAATATAGAGTTGATAGAGGATATGCTTTTTAATACAGGTTATTCTGAAATTTCACTTTCCTCTTTAAGTAGTAGCGACTATAGCGCTATAAGCCCGTTAATAGATGGTTTACAAAAAAGATATGAAAATAAAAATTTGGCGATTTCACTTCCATCTCTTAGAATGAATACACATTCTGTGGACGTTGCAGTAAATATTAGTGGAGGGAAAAGAACTGGGTTTACATTTGCTCCAGAAGCTGGAAGCCAAAAGATGAGGGATGTTATCAATAAGGGAGTTACAGAGGAACAAATTCTTGAAACGGCGGAAGCAGCAGTGAAAGCTGGTTGGGATAATTTAAAGTTTTATTTTATGATAGGATTGCCATTTGAGACAGATGAAGATGTTATGGCAATATATGAGTTAGTAAAAAAAGTGACGTATAGATGTAGAACTATAAGAAAAAGAGTAAATATAACAGCGAGTGTTTCAAATTTTGTACCAAAACCTCACACGCCTTATCAATGGCACGAACAAATGAGTATTGAAGAAACAGAGAGAAAGCAAAGAATGTTAAGAGATGCTTTTAGAGGAATGAAGGGTGCAACGTTAAGAATGCATCCACCTAAGAAGTCCTATTTAGAAGGGTTTTTATCAAGAGGAGATGAAAAAACTGCAGATTTGATAGAAACAGCATTTAAAATTGGAGCAAAACTGGATGATTATAGAGATAATTTCTCTATTTGGAAAGAGGCGATAGAAGAACTAAATATATCTGAAAAAGATTATCTAGGTGCGAGGGGTTTAGAGTCAAATCTGCCTTGGGATATTGTGGATACTGGAATTAGCAAAGAATTTTATATAAGGGAATTGGAAAAAAGTGAAAAACAGGCTTTGACAGTAGATTGTAGAGAGCAGTGTTCAGCTTGTGGAATGAAAAAATACATAAGAGAGTGTGGCTCATTAACTTTAGACAAAAGGTGAAATAGGAGATTTATATGTTGAAAATAGGAAATGATTGGGATGAGATATTAAAAGATGAGATTAAAAAAGATTATTTTTTAAAAATGAAGGAGTTTTTAAAACAAGAATATTTAGAAAGAGTCGTATATCCACCAAACAGAGAGATTTTTACAGCTTTTCAATTGACACCATATAAAGATATAAAAATAGTGATATTGGGACAAGATCCATATCATGGTGCAGGTCAGGCTCATGGACTAGCGTTTTCAGTAAAAAAGGGAGTTCCGTTACCTCCATCCTTGAGAAATATATATAAAGAGATATATGCCGAAAAAGAGGGAAAGATATTTAATAATGGATGTTTGGAGGAGTGGGCTAAACAGGGAGTATTTCTTTTAAATGCTAGTTTGACAGTGAGAGAAGGCGAAGCAAACTCTCATAGTAAAATAGGTTGGACAACATTTACTGATGAGGTTATAAAGAAAATTAATGAAAAAAAAGAACAGGTAATTTTTGTTCTTTGGGGAAATAATGCTAGAGATAAAAAGAAATATATTACTAATCCAAATCATATAATTCTTGAAGGAGTCCATCCGAGCCCGCTTTCAGCGAGTAGAGGATTTTTTGGATGTAATCATTTTAAAACTATAAATAGAATACTAAGAGAAAAAGATAACAAAACTATAGTATGGGATATAATTTGATAATCAAAATTAATTGACAAAATATACTTAAATAGTTTAAAATAGATTAAGAACGGAACGAGGAGGGATTATGAAAAAATTTCTAATGTTGTTAACGGTAATTGGTGCGGTAGCTTATGGAGCAGAGTATAGAAATGGAACTTATAGAGGGGTATTTGTTTCTGGGCAAGAAACGCAGGTAGAGGTTGACTTTAATCTAAAAGATGACAAAGTAGAAAAACCAAAATTTAGAACGCTTTTTTATAAAGAGCAAGATTATTTAAAAAATAAAGATTTAACAAAGTATAAGGATGAGTATGAAGCACTATTGACATATATGACAAATAAAAATGTCAATGAAGGAATGGAAGCACTGTATACTCCGGGAGATATAGAGAATGCTGGAGCTACAATAAGAGCTTCAAAAGTGAGAGCAGCAGTAAAGAATGCTTTAAATTCAGGAGTTTATACACCAGCTAAGTAAAAAATATGAAAACAGAGGAGTTAAGGCCTCTGTTTTTTTACTTTATAAAAGTATATATTGTTTTTTTTTGAAAAGTGATATAATAGGCTGAATAATATATAGTGAGGGATGAATATGGAAAGGCTGTTTGAAGGGATAGATTATAAAGTTTTAAAAATTACGGAAAAAAATATATACAGTGGAAATTTGGAGTATGACTCTAGAAAAGTTAAGCGAGGAGATATATTTATTGCTTTAAAAGGAGCTTTAGTGGATGGACATAAATTTATCGATAAAGCTATTGAAAATGGAGCGGTAGCGATAATTGTATCTGAGGAATCAACAGAATTAAAAGAGGGAGTAGCTTACTTTTTAGTTGAAAATTTAAGAGGAAATCTAGGTGTAATTGCTTCAAATTTTTATGGGAATCCTGAAAAAAATTTAAAAATAATTGGAGTGACAGGAACAAATGGAAAAACAACAACAACTTATCTGATAGAACAGATTTTAGGAGAGAGTAAAGTTGCTAGAATAGGAACTGTGGAATATAAGGTAGGAGATGAAATAATAGAAGCACCAAATACAACGCCAGAGTCTCTAGATATAATAAAAATGTGTAAAAAAGCAGTGGAGAGGGGTTTAGAGTATTTAGTGATGGAGGTTAGCTCCCATGGACTGACGAGTGGAAGAGTTGATATGCTGGAGTTTGATGTAGCTATTTTTACTAACTTAACACCGGAACATTTGGACTACCATAGAGATATGGAGGAGTATTTCAATGCTAAAAAAATACTTTTTAAAAAATTAAAAGATAAGAGAAATGGAATAATCAATATAGATGATGAATATGGAAAAAAAATATACAGCGAATTTGGAGGAATTTCATACTCTTTAAATGGAGAAGCAGATTTAGATATGAAATTGATAGAGGAGATAAAGCCACCTCTATTAGGAAGATTTAATATGTATAATCTATTGGCAGCAGTTGGTGTTGGTAAAATATTAAATATAGATTCGAGTGTTGTAAGAGAAAGAGCAAGAAAAATAAAGGGTGCTCCGGGAAGATTTGAATCAGTTTTTGCAGGACAAGAGTTTAAAATAGTTGTAGATTATGCACATACAGGAGATGCCTTAGAAAATATTTTACAAGGAGTTACCGAATTAAAAAATGGAGGTAGGATAATAACTATTTTTGGTTGCGGTGGAGATAGAGATACTTTAAAAAGACCTGTGATGGCAGAGGTTAGTGAAAGGTATAGCGATTTGGTAATTGTAACCTCCGATAATCCAAGAACAGAAGACCCAAATAAAATAGTAGAGGATATAGTGAAAGGATTCAAAACTAAAAACTATATGATAGAAACCGATAGAAGAGAAGCGATAAAAAAAGCAGTTTTAAAAGCTGGAAAAGATGATATAATACTGATAGCAGGAAAAGGGCATGAAACTTATCAAATTTTGGGAACAACGAAGATATATTTTGACGATAGAGAGATTGCCATAGAAGCAATAAAAGAATTAGAAGAGGTGAAGTAATTGAGGATAGTTCAAGAAGTAAAAAAAGTCAAAATAGCAAATAAATTTGAAATTGGTGGAAATAACAGGTTTACATTGATAGCGGGACCATGTGTGATAGAATCGGAAGAGTTAGTTATGGAAGTAGCTGAAAAAGTGAAGGATATCTGTGATAGATTAGGTATTAACTATGTGTTTAAAGCATCTTTTGACAAGGCCAATAGATCATCTATACACTCATATAGAGGTCCGGGAATTGAAAAAGGACTGGAAATATTAAAAAAAGTGAAAGAGAGATTTAATATACCTGTTGTGACAGATGTGCATGAGGCTTGGCAATGTAAAGAGGTTGCTAAAGTTGTGGATATAATTCAAATACCAGCCTTTTTATGTAGACAGACAGATTTACTTATAGCCGCAGCCGAAACAGGGTTACCTGTAAATATTAAAAAGGGACAGTTCTTAGCACCATGGGATATGAAGAATGTAGTTATAAAAATGGAGGAGATGAACAATCCAAATATAATGCTTTGTGAAAGAGGATCAACTTTTGGATATAACAATATGGTTGTAGATATGAGAGGATTTGGAGAGATGAGAAAGTTTGGATATCCAGTTGTATTTGATGTGACTCATGCTGTACAAAAACCAGGTGGGCTAGGGACTGCGACATCAGGGGATAGAGAGTTTGTATTTCCATTGATGAGAGCGGGATTAGCAATTGGAATAGATGCAATTTTTGCAGAAGTTCATCCAGATCCGGCAAATGCTAAATCAGATGGACCAAATATGTTATATTTATCAGATTTAGAAGAGATATTAAAAGTGGCTGTAAAGATAGACGATTTAGTAAAAGGAAGATAGAATGGATATAAAAAAAATAGCTCAAGATTTATTTGATAAAGAGATATGTGAATTAGAAAAAGTTAAGAGTAAAATATCGGATTCGCTGGAAGAAGTGGTGAATCTAATTTTAAATTCTAGAGGTAAGGTTGTAATAACAGGTATTGGAAAATCAGGGATTATAGGTAAAAAAATAGCTGCTACACTGGCCTCAACAGGGACACTAGCTGTTTTCATGAACTCAGCTGAAGGACTCCATGGCGATCTTGGAATGATAAATAAAAATGATGTAGTGATAGCTATATCCAATAGTGGAAACAGTGATGAGGTCATGTCAATTCTTCCATCAATAAAGAAAATTGGTGCAACATTAGTAGCTATGACAGGAAATCCAAATTCAAAACTTGGGAGAGAAGCGGATGCGATACTGGATATAGGAGTTGAAAAAGAGGGGTGTCCATTGAATTTAGCTCCTATGTCTTCAACAACAAGCACTTTGGTCATGGGAGATGCATTGGCAACTGTACTAATAACTGCAAGAAATTTCAAACCTGAAAATTTTGCAGTTTATCATCCTGGAGGAAGTTTGGGAAGAAGATTACTTATGAGGGTGAAGGATGTGATGCATAAAGACCTACCAATTGCTCACTTGACAAGTGATATGGATACAGTGATTATGACAATGACTAAAAAAAGATTGGGTGTAGTTTGTATTATAGAAAATGATGAACTTTTGGGAATTATAACGGAAGGGGATATCCGAAGAGCTTTGAAAATGAAAGATAAATTTTTTACATTAAAAGCCAAAGATATAATGACAAGAGATTACACCTATGCAACAGAAAATATAATGGCTTTAGATGCCTTAGATCTTATGGAAAATAGAGAGAATCAGATATCCGTATTACCTGTTTTATCAGATAGGAAAGTTGTTGGAGTTGTGAGAATTCATGATTTGTTAAATGTCATTGGAAAATAATTGACAAAAAAAGTAAAGTTTTATATAATAAAAAGGTAATATAAAGAAAATGTAGGAGGAATAAAAATGGTAACTAAAGATATGAATATTTTAGAAGCAGTTCAAAAATATCCAGTGATTTCAATGGTATTTAAAAAGCACGGATTGGGATGCGTAGGATGTATGGTAGCAGCTGGGGAGACTCTTGGAGAGGGAATTGCAGCACACGGATTGGATGCTGATGCATTAGTTGAAGAGATGAACATCTTAATAAAAGAATCAGAAGCTAAATAGAAATAAGGTGAAAGGACTCTAATGAATAGAGTCCTTTTTTTAATTTCTTGCTAACCCTTAGAAAATTTGATATAATATACTTCAGAAAAAATTTATATATGAGGGAAAAGGGTATGGAATCTAATTTAAAAAAAATGGATGAGTCACTATTTTTTACTTTAACTTGTGACGAAGTAGGAACATATGTTTCTTTAGTAGACAGCGATGGGGAGATAGTAGAAAATACAGAGGAATATGAAATTAGTGATGAAAATGATTTGAAAATTATTGATTTAATTCAAGAGATAAAAGAAGATAGCTTTTTCTCTGGGTGGGATAATGAAAAAAATGAACTATATATAGATGAAAATGTAGAGATTTTAGATTATCTAAAAAATAGTAAAAAAGTAGTTACAGGGGATATGAATCCAATAAAATGGATTTTGAGTGAAAATAAAATAGTATTAAAAATTAATTTTGTAGAAGATGAACCTGATTTATGTGAGGGAAAGCTTCTTTTAAATGGTAAAGAAAATTTTAAAATAGTTTCAGATAACTATGTTTTAAGTGGAGATACAATATACTGGATAGATATTCCAAAGGATACAATACATATTTTAAAAGAGATGGAGTCAAAATTTTTAAAATCAGAATTAGAAAAATATTTGACACTAGCATCATCTTTTGGAAGTGGAATAGAGATTGAATGTTTAGATTATGAGATTGTGGAAGAGGGAAATCTAAAACCAGTTCAGGAATTGATAATAGAAAAAATATCGCAAGATAATAGTTTGTATTTAAAAATAGGAGCCTCAATATCAACGGTTGATTATGAATTTTTAAAGGTACACAACTTAGATAGAGCTTTGATTATAAAAGATGAGTTAAAAAGGGTTGAAATAACAAAGGTAGAAGCAGCTTATTTAGATGAAACTGTAGAAGAGGTTGTTAAAAATATTGTAAAACATCAGAAAAATTTAAAGATAAAATCTAGTTTTTATATAGATGGAAATTTTATAATTTTACAAGAAAAATTAGCAAGAGAGTTTGTAACGCAGGAGCTTCTTCAATTAGCAGGAAAATATAAGGTTGTTGGGACAGATAATTTAAAAAAATATAGTGTAAAAGCTGTAAAGCCAAAAGTTGTAGGAAACTTTAAGCACGGAATAGATTTTTTAGAGGGAGATGTCCATTTGGAGATTGAAGGAGAAAAATTTTCAATAGTGGATGTTTTAAATAGCTTCAAAAAAGATTCATATATTGTTTTAAGTGATGGAACAAATGCTCTTATCAATAGAAAATACATGGAAAAGCTGGAAAGAGTATTTAAAGATAATGGAAAATCCAATGTTAAAATTTCATTTTTTGATCTGCCGATAATAGATGATTTAATAGAGGATAAAGTACTTGCAAATGAGATTAAAAAGACTAAAAGTTTTTACAGAGGAATCAATCAAATAGAGAATTATAATGCACCGATACCAGCAATAAATGCTACTTTGAGAGAATATCAAGAGTATGGATATAAATGGTTGAGATATCTGATGGACAATAGTTTAGGTGGGTGTTTAGCAGATGATATGGGACTTGGAAAAACATTGCAAGCAATAACTTTAATAACTAGTTTGCACTTAACTCCAAAGAGAAAAACATTGATAATTATGCCAAAAAGTTTGATATATAATTGGGAAAGTGAGATAAAAAAGTTTAGCCCAGATTTAAAATGTGGAATATACTATGGAAATTTTAGAGATAAATCTATTTTTAGTAGTGTTGAGGTAATTATAACAACTTATGGAACGGTAAGAAATGATATTGAATATTTAAAAGAGATGAAATTTGATTTGATAGTTCTAGATGAATCTCAAAATATAAAAAATGTAAATGCACAGACAACAAAAGCTGTTATGTTGTTGAACTCAAAATATAGACTAGCTTTAAGTGGTACTCCTATTGAAAATAACTTAGGAGAATTATACTCTCTATTTAGATTTTTAAATCCGTCAATGTTTGGTACTTTAGATGAGTTTAACTACCACTATGCTAATCCAATTCAAAAAGAGAATGATAAAGAAGCCATAGAGGAGCTAAAGAAGAAAATATATCCATTTATACTGAGAAGAGTTAAAAAAGAGGTTTTAAAAGATCTTCCAGATAAGATTGAAAAAACACTGTTTATAGGAATGAATCCAGAGCAAAAAAGGCTCTACGAGGAAAGAAGGGCATACTACTATGGGATGATAAACAGTCAAATAAAAACTCAAGGCTTAGGAAAGACACAGTTTTATATACTTCAGGCGTTAAATGAGTTGAGACAGCTAACAAGTTGTCCTGAGATGAAAAACCCCAATGTAGTTTCAAGTAAAAGAGAGGTGCTTATAAATAATGTTCAAGATGCGGTGGAGAATGGACATAAAGTTCTTATATTTACAAACTATATAAAAAGTATTGAAAGTATAACATCAGATTTAAGAAAAAGAGGAATAAAGTATTTGGAAATGACTGGAGCTACCAAGGATAGACAAGGCTTAGTAGATTTATTCCAAAAAGATAAAAAATATAAAGTTTTTGTAATGACATTAAAAACCGGAGGAGTAGGGCTTAATTTAACAGCGGCAGATACGATATTTATCTATGACCCTTGGTGGAATAAAACTGTGGAGAATCAGGCTGTGGATAGAGCTTATAGACTTGGACAAGATAGAACAGTATTCTCCTATAAATTGATACTAAAAGATACAATAGAAGAGAAAATACTAAAATTACAAGAGAGTAAAAGTCAGTTACTAGATAACTTGATTTCTGATGAGGGAGCGACTTTAAAAACTTTAACTGAAAAGGATATAGAATTTATTCTTGGAGAATAGGAGATGGTATGGGAATAAGTAGAGATAGATTTAGAAAAGCTTTAAATGAAAGTTATTCAAAAGGAACTCTTTTTAAAATTTTTAAAAGATATTTTTTAGATTGGATAGCTGAAGGGTATATTGGAAGTAATTTAGGATTGTTTGAAATTTCTTTGATATCAGAATCTACAAATAAGCAGACTTTTTTAGAATTGATGGAACAGATGTATTCAAAAGAAGAGGTGTTTAAGGGTATTTTTTCTTCATTGCCAAAAGAGGTTCAGGAAGTATTTGAAAATATAGCTTGGAAAGGTAAGTTTAAAATAAAAGATAGAGATATTTATTTAAAAGATGAAGAGGGATATAACATAAAATCTGAGTTAAAAGATGAGTTTTTATTTTTTACTAAAAATGGAGACACAAAACGAGGGGAGTATTTAACTTTAAATAATGACATTGTAAGAGTTATGAGGCAATTTATGGATAAGCCAAGAGAGTACTATATCTATAAAACTTCAAATTTCACTTGTGAATTCAGAGAAAATAATGAGGAGAAAATCCAAGAGAATTTAAGGAAATACTATTCTTTCTTTAAGGATGGAAAGATGCAGCTTTCAAGTAGCGGAAAGCTATTGAAAGAGTCAAAAAATAATATGAAAAAATATTGTAATATCCATGAATATTATGAGGGAATAAAAGATTTAGAATTTTTAAAAACAGAAACAATGGGATTATTTTTATTTCTTTTTAAAAATGAATACCTAAATGATGAATTTATAAGGTCAAGTAATTTAAAAGCTATAGTAAAAGGCTTCTTGAATGGAAGTATTATAAAAAGTGAGGACAATACATATATAAGCTTGTACTTAAATTATTTGAAAGGGATAAAAAATGTAGGTAAATCAAATGATGAGGTAAAAAGAGGCCTAGCAACTATAAGTAAGATTTTATCTGAGTTTCCAGATGATGGATTTGTCTCTATTGATAATGTAATAAAAAGTATACTATATAGAGATGAATTTATAGAGATTATCGATTTGGAATCAGCTTTTGCAACTCTATACATCAATGAGGCAAATTATGAAAGAACAAAAATAGTAGGGTATGATAAATATTTGGCGTACATCGTTGAACCATTTATAAAATCGGTGTTTTTTATTTTGGCATCATTGGGAGTCTTAGAAATTTGTTATGAAAAGCCATCCTCAGCAAGTTCGTTATATTTAAAAAATGGATATTTAAGTAAATATGATGGAATAAAATATGCAAAATTTACAGAGTTGGGTAGATATGTCTTTAACAGAGTTTCAACATATGACTTTAAAGTTTTAGAAGATGAAGGCAAAGTGGTTTTGGATGAGGACAGATTAATTGTTACAATTTTAGGAGAAAGCCCTCTTAGAATCATGACTTTGGAGAAACTAGGGAATAAAATAGCTCCGAATAAATTTAAAATATCAGAGGAAACATTGACAAAAGGATTGGAGAACTTAAGTGAAATTCATGGGAAAATACAGGAGTTTAAAGAAAAAATAACAAATGATCTTCCGACGAATTGGAATAGATTTTTTGGAGAGATTATTGAAAAGACAGAGTTGATAACACACGTTCCCGATTATAAAGTTTTAAAATTAAAAAATGATAAAGAGTTATTGTCAGCAATAACAAAAGATAAGAGATTCAAATCATTGATTTTAAAAGGTGAAGATTTGCATATAATGGTGAAAAAAGAAAATTTAGATGAAGTATCGGGACTATTTAAAGAGTATGGGTACTTTGTGAACTTATAAAAAATAGGATAAAGCTATATTTGCTTTATCCTATTTTTTTAAAAACAGATGTTAAGAGTTAGAAAAATGTGGTAAAATTAAGGTACGAATAATTTTAGGAGGTATATATTGTGAAAAACACCTATTTTTATGAAGTACAAAAAATATATGAGAATATAAAAAATAGAATAGAGGAGAGATTGAAGGAGTATAGAAGAACTTGGAGAGATGGCGATAACAAAGATATCTTTTGCGAGTTAGCTTTTTGTATTTTAACTCCGCAGTCTAAGGCGAGAAACGCTTGGAAAGCAATAAGTGAATTAAGAGAGAGTAATCTTTTATTCATAGGAAGTGAGGAGGAGATGCTTCCATTTTTAAATATTGTTCGTTTCAATAGAACCAAAGCTAAAAACCTTTGTATACTTAGAGAGCAAATGATGGATGAGACAGGAAGATTTATAACAAAAGACTTTTTTTCAACGTTTAATTCTCCATTTGAGATGAGAGAGTGGATTGTAAAAAATATAAGAGGAATGTCGTATAAAGAAGCTAGTCATTTCTTAAGAAATATCGGTTTTGGACAAGAGTTAGCAATTTTGGATAGACATATCCTAAAAAATTTGGCTGCTTTAGATGTGATACAGGAAGTTCCTAAAACAGTGAGTCCGAAATTGTATAAGGAGATAGAGGAGAAGCTGAAGGTATATTGCAAAGAAGTAGACATACCTATGGAAAATATAGATTTATTGCTATGGTATTTAGAGGCTAAAGATATATTTAAGTGATGTTTACCTAAAGAATTATTGATAAAAGTTGTACTACTATGGTATAATTTTTAGCATGTTTAAGTAGTAATTTGTTAAAAATTTGGAGGAAAAAAATTGAAAAATGCAGTAATAATAACATATGGTTGTCAAATGAATGTCAACGAAAGTGCAAAAATAAAAAGTATATTACAAAATATGGGATACAACGTAATTGAAGATGTATCGGAGGCAGATGCGGTTTTCTTGAACACTTGTACAGTGAGAGAGGGAGCGGCTACTCAAATCTATGGAAAACTTGGAGAGTTGATGGCTGTCAAGGAGAAAAGAGGAACAATCATAGGTATAACAGGTTGCTTTGCTCAGGAACAAGGTGAGGAGTTGGCTAAAAAATTTCCAGTAATAGATATTGTGATGGGAAATCAAAATATAGGGAAAATACCAACGGCGATTGAAAAAATAGAATCTGGAGACTTTAAACACGTTATCTATACAGGGGATGAAGATGAGCTACCACCGAGATTGGATGCGGAGTTTGACTCCAAGAAAACAGCGTCAATTCCAATAACATATGGATGTAATAACTTCTGTACTTTCTGTATAGTTCCATATGTGAGAGGAAGAGAAAGATCTGTTCCAATGTCACAAATTTTGGATGAAGTTAAAGGTTTTGTGGAAAAAGGCTATAAGGAGATTATGTTACTGGGACAAAATGTAAACTCATATGGAAATGATTTGACGAGTGGAGAAAACTTCGCCATATTGCTAGACGAGATATGTAAAATAGAGGGTGAGTTTTTAGTGAGATTTGTTTCACCTCATCCAAAAGATTTTGGAGATGATGTAATTGATGTTATAGCTAGAAATGAAAAAATAGCAAGATGTCTACACCTTCCTTTACAATCGGGATCTTCAAGAATACTTAAATTAATGAATAGGAAATATACTAAAGAGCAGTATATAGAGTTAGCAGAGAAAATAAAATCGAGAATACCAGGTGTCGCATTGACAGCGGATATTATAGTTGGATTCCCACATGAAACAGAGGAGGATTTTTTAGATACATTGGATGTCGTAGAAAAAATTGGATTTGAAACATCATTTATGTTTATGTATTCACCTAGAAAGGGAACGGCTGCAGCAAAAATGGATGGGCAACTAGATCAAGAGGTGAAAAAAGAGAGACTTCAAAGATTGATTGATTTACAAAATAGAAAATCAAAAGAAGCCAGTGATAGCTATAAAGGAAAAATTGAAAGAGTTTTAGTTGAAGGACCAAGTAGAAAAAAAGATGAGGTTTTAACAGGAAGAACATCAACTAATAAAGTTGTTTTATTTGTGGGAGATAAAGAGTTAGAGGGAACATTTGTCAACGTAAAAATAAATGAGTGTAAAACGTGGTCACTATACGGAGAGATAGTGTACTAGTAACCTTGGAGGTACAATGGAGAAATTAGAAAATTTTTTGCTAAAAGAGTTACAAGAGATTGCCAGGCAGATGGATATTGATTATTCGAGTAGAACTAAAAAAGCAGAGATTGTAGAGTTGATAAATGAAGCGATTGAAGCTAAAGAAGGTATGCACTTAGCTTGGGGAAATCTTGAAGTAATGGCTGATGGATATGGTTTTTTAAGAAATACAAATGTTGAAAAAGATGTCTATGTATCAGCTTCACAAATAAGAAAGTTTAAACTGAGAACAGAAGATTTTGTATTGGGTGAAGTGAGAGAAGCTGTTCAAGGTGAGAATAATTATGGGCTTAGAAAAGTCCTTTTAATAAACAATGGAAGTATTCAAGATGCCGAGTCAAGAATACCGTTTGATGAGTTAGTACCTGCTTATCCAACAGAGCAATTAAAATTAGAAACAGATGCAAAAAATATCTCTGGTAGAATAATAGACTTGATTGCACCGATAGGACTGGGACAAAGAGGTCTTATAGTGGCTCCTCCAAAGGCTGGTAAAACAGTGTTAATCAGTAATATTGCAAACTCTATAATTGAAAACAATAGGGATATAGAGGTTTGGATTCTTTTAATTGATGAGAGACCAGAAGAGGTTACAGATATAAAAGAAACTGTGAAAGGAGCACAAGTCTATGCTTCTACATTTGATGATGATCCAAGAAACCACATAAAAGTTACAGAGTCTCTTTTAGAAAGAGCAAAGAGAAAGATAGAAAATGGGGAAAATATAGTAATATTGATGGATTCCTTAACAAGACTTGCTAGAGCTTACAATATAGTGATACCATCAAGTGGAAAACTAATCTCTGGTGGAATAGACCCAACAGCTTTGTACTATCCAAAAAAATTCTTTGGATCGGCAAGAAACATAAGAAATGGTGGAAGTTTAACTATTTTAGCCACAGCTTTAGTTGATACAGGAAGTAAAATGGATGACGTAATATATGAGGAGTTCAAGGGAACAGGGAACCTAGACATACATTTAGATAGAAACTTAGCTGAACTTAGAATATATCCATCAATAGATATTCAAAAATCTGGAACTAGAAAAGAGGAGCTTCTGATTGGGAAGAAAAAATTAGATTCTATTTGGAATATAAGAAGATATCTATCCTCTTTGGACAAAGCTACAGCGACGAAAAAATTAATCGATACTATTTCATCAACTGAAAGCAATGATAAACTTATCGAAATGTATGAGAAATCCTTTGCAAGGGGGAAATAGTGAAAGAGATATTAAAAATATTTGCTATAATAATAGCAGCGTTTATAGCAATGTTAATATTAGTTTTTAAACCTTATAAGGCAGAAGTAGTAGATTTAAAAAAGTTTACAGAATATTATTCGGAGACAACTACTGTTGAAGATGGTGGTGGATTTGAACTTGTTGATGGCAATTTTTATACGATAGAAAAAGAGTATAAAATAGGTGAAGATGAGTCGATAGAAGGTGTTCCTCTTGAAGATTTAGACCTAAAACAAGCATATGAAATCCCGAGACTAGAAAGTTACATAGTGGCTAGTGGAGATACTTTAGGTGGAATAGCAGATAAAAATGGAATATCTTTAGAAGTTCTAAAAGCTAATAATCCGGGAATTTCAAATAATTTAAAAGAGGGACAGCAAATAAAAATAGTGAAGTCCAATGGTGTTTTTTATAAAGTAAAAAGAGGAGATTCTCTTTTTAAAATTGCACTTACCTATAAAGTAGATGTGGACGATTTAAGAAAATATAATAATTTAAAAAATGACAATATAAGAGTTGGAGAGGAACTGTTTATATATAACCCTAGTGAGGAGAGTTTAAAAAGGCTTACCCGTAGTGGAAATGTGAATAGAGTGACCGCACAAAAAAAATTTACAATGCCAGTGAAGTGGGCTGGAGTGACAAGTCCTTTTGGAAAACGATTTCATCCTGTTTTAAAAAGATATATTCAACATGCAGGAGTAGATATGAGAGCAAGGTATGTTCCTTTAATGGCATCAAAGGACGGAACGGTAGTCTTTGCAGGATACATGACAGGTTATGGAAAAATAATAAAAATAAATCATGGTGATGGATTTGAGACTAGATCAGCACATCTTGATAAGATGTATGTGAAAACAGGAGATAGAGTTAAAGCTGGTCAAGTCATAGGAAAGACTGGGATGTCGGGAAGAGTAACGGGACCACATTTACATTTTGAAATTAGAAAAAATGGAAGAGCTAATAATCCAATGAATTATTTAGTCAGATAGCCCTAGGATTATACTAGGGCTTTTTTAAATTTTATGAGATGTGAGAGGTGAAAAATGAGAGAATCTAAAGTTATAAAAGTCGGAAATATAGTTATTGGTGGCGGAAATGATATTATTATTCAATCGATGACAAATACACCGACTACGGATGTAGAAAAAACAGTTAATCAAATAAAAAAGCTTCAAGAAGAAGGGTGCCAATTAGTTAGAGTTACAGTTAATACAGAAGAAGCTGCGAAAAAAATAAAGGAAATAAAAGAGAAAATAGATATACCATTGGTGGCAGATATACATTTTGATTATAGATTGGCAGTACTGGCTATTGAAAATGGTATTGATAAACTGAGAATAAACCCCGGAAATATTGGTAGTGATGAAAAAGTTGAGATTGTGGTAAAGAAAGCTATTGAAAAGGGGATTCCAATTAGAATAGGAGTAAATTCAGGATCCCTAGAAAAGAGCATATTGGAAAAGTATGGAAAACCGACATCAGATGCTATGGTAGAGAGTGCCTTGTATCATATGAGACTTTTAGAAAAGTTTAATTTCACAGATATAGTAATCTCTTTAAAATCGAGCAATGTAAAAATGATGGTAGAGGCTTACAGAAAATTAGCTAAACTGTGTAATTACCCTTTACATCTAGGGGTTACAGAAGCTGGAACAGCTTTTCAAGGAACTGTAAAATCAGCGATAGGGATAGGTTCGTTGTTAGTTGATGGTATAGGAGACACTATCAGAGTTTCTTTGACAGAGGATCCTGTGGAAGAGATCAAAGTTGCAAAAGAGATACTGAAAGTTTTAGGGTTAAAAGAAACGGGGGTAGAGATTATATCATGTCCAACTTGTGGCAGAACAGAGATAGACTTGATAGGACTTGCTCATCAAGTGGAAGAAGAGTTTGAAAAGATGGATAAAAAAATAAAAATAGCCGTTATGGGGTGCGTTGTTAATGGACCTGGGGAAGCAAGAGAAGCTGACTATGGAGTAGCGGGTGGAAAAGGAGTTGGAATCTTATTCAAAAAAGGTGAGATAGTTAAAAAAGTTGATGAAGCGGATATTCTAAAGGAGTTAAAAAATTTGATAGAGAGTGACTTTAATTAAAACTTTTTTTAGAATTTTGTAGTCTAAGATTATAAAGCTAAAATAATGAGGTATTTAAATGGATTTTGATCAGATATATAATGAGTATTTTGATAGAGTGTACTATAAAATACTATCGACAGTAAAAAATGCCGAAGATGCCGAAGACATAGCTCAAGAAGTTTTCATTAGTGTTTACAAAAACCTTAAAGGCTTTAGAGAGGAGAGCAATATCTATACTTGGATTTATAGAATTGCGATAAATAAAACCTACGATTTTTTTAGAAAGAAAAAATTAAATCTAGAGTTAAATGATGAAATTTTAAGTGTTGAAAGTAATGAAGATTTTAATATTCCAATCCTTTTAGAGGAGAAGTTAAGAGAACTACCTTTTCAAGAGAGAGAGATAGTTGTTTTAAAAGATATATATGGCTATAAACTGAGGGAGATTGCAGATATGAAAGAGATGAATATATCAACAGTAAAAACAATATACTACAAAGCTATTAAAGATATGGGAGGTGTGATATAAATGGTATCTCCAAAAGAGAGAGTAAGGGCTAATATTTATAAATCGTTACTAGAAGAGGAGAAAAAAAGAAATAAAAAAATCTCAGTTTTTTCTTTGTCTATTTTTGTGGTTGGAGTCTTTACAGGGAGTTCCTACGATTTACTTAAAAGAAATATTTATCCAACAGAAAAATTGGTAGCTTTAGAGAGTGGAGAGCTACATAGGAAAGCTTTAGACAAAAAAGAGATTGGTTTTACAATAGATGATTTATTTCAAGCAGATGAGATAAAGATAAATAAAAGAGATTTTAATACTGAAAATCTTTTTGTAACAGATCTACAAATTTAGTGGAGGATTTTATGAAAAAAATAGTGATGGGACTACTGATACTTGTGTTTAGCGTATCAGCCTATGCAACATCAGGAATAGGGATAGTTAAAGATGATGATTTCAAAACTGTAGGGGTAAGTCAAGATAATATTGATAAAGTTAAAGTTATAATCGAGCAAGCCAGTATTCAGTATAAATTAAAAACGTTGGATAAAAAGGCGCTGGAGATTGAAATTAATAAATATATTCTAGATGGCACGGAAAAAAACCTCGAAAAATTAAATGAATTAGTAGAAAAAGTTGGACTTTTAGATGCTGAAATTATAAAGGATAGATTGAAGTATCAAATAGAAGTTCAAAAATATATAACAACGGATCAGTATTTAAAAGCTAGGGAGTTATCGTTAAAAAGAATATCTCAATCAGGAGAAAAGCAATAGTGTGGAATCTTCTTCCTTAATAGTATGGAAGAAGATTTTTTATTTTATTTTTAAAGTAAGTGTGGTATAATTTATAAGTTAAAGTATAGATATAAAAAGGAGTGAAGATAGTGTTTGCTAAATTAGAGGAAGTTGTAGTGAGATTCAACGAATTGACAGAAGCTTTAGGTTCTCCAGAAGTTTTAAGTAGTCCTAAAAAGATGATGGAGTGTAACAAGGCATTAAATGATATAACACCTATTGTTGAAAAGTACAAAGAATATAAAAGATATCAAGAAGATTTAGAATTTATAAAAGAAAATATCAGAGGGGAAAAAGATCCCGATATGAGAGAGATGATGCAAGAGGAATTGAAAGAGATTGAAGAAACAATACCTACTATTGAGCAAGAGATGAAGGTGTTGCTACTTCCAAAAGACCCAAATGATGACAGGAATGTTATAATAGAAATAAGAGGTGGAGCAGGAGGAGACGAGGCTGCTTTATTTGCGGGAAATCTATTTAGAATGTATATGAGATATGCTGAGAGACATAAATGGAAAGTTGAAATAATTGAAAAACAGGAGATTGGTGTTGGAGGAATAAAAGAAGCGGTATTCTCAATAAATGGTCAAGGAGCTTATTCAAGACTTAAATTTGAATCGGGAGTTCATAGAGTACAAAGAGTACCTGAGACTGAATCGTCTGGAAGAATCCACACATCTACAGCGACAGTAGCAGTTTTACCAGAGGTTGATGAGGTTCAAGATGTGAAAATTAATACATCAGATTTAAAAATTGATACATTTAGAGCTTCAGGAGCAGGAGGTCAGCACGTCAATATGACGGATTCTGCAGTTAGAATAACACACCTACCTACGGGAGTAATCGTTCAGTGTCAAGATGAGAGATCGCAGTTAAAAAATAGAGAAAAAGCTATGAAACACTTAGCTTCAAAACTTTATGAAATGGAGCTAGAGAAGCAAAGATCGGCTGTTGAAAGTGAAAGAAGACTTCAAGTTGGATCAGGAGATAGATCCGAGAAAATAAGAACCTATAACTATCCACAAGGAAGAATAACAGATCATAGAATCAAATATACAGCTCACCAATTGGAAGCTTTTTTGGATGGAGATATAGATGATATGATAGATGCTCTAACTACATTTGCTCAGGCAGAAATGCTTTCAAGTTCAGTGGAGTAATTATGAAACTATTAGATATATTAAAATTTTCTGAGGAGTATTTGAAAAAATACTCCTTTTCAAAACCCAGATTGGAGAGTGAAAAAATCATATCTCATGTATTGAATCTGGAGAGAATAACTCTTTATGCTTATTTTGATATGGAACTTAATTTAGAGCAAAAGGACAAAATAAAAAATTATCTTAAAACTATGGCTAGAAATAGATTGAACTTTGATGAGCTTCCAAAAGAGGAGATAAATATAGTTGAAGAGAGAGATTGTAGTTCTGAAAATAGGGAGCTTTTACAAAAAAGTATAGAATATCTGAATAGAAATGCTGTAAAAGACAGTAAGTTGGATGCGGAGTATATATTTGCTCATGTTTTGAAAGTAAAGAGGACAATGCTATTTATGAATCTAAGGAAAGAGATTTCCTTAAGAGAAAAAGAAATTATAAAAGAGATGCTCTACAAAAGAGCAAAGGAGAAAAAACCTCTACAATATCTTTTGGGAGAATGGGAATTTTATGGATTACCTTTCAAAGTTGATGAAAGAGTTCTAATACCGAGGGCGGATACGGAGATTTTGGTAGAACAGTGTAAATTTATCCTAAGGGAGATGGAAAATCCAAAAGTGTTGGATATAGGGACTGGAAGTGGTGCAATATCAGTGAGTATTGCCAAAGAAGTTACAGGTGCAACGGTTTTAGGGGCAGATATAAGTGCAGATGCACTAGAGGTTGCCGTAGAAAATAGGAGAATCAATGGAGTAGAAAATAATTTGAAATTTATTAAATCAGATATTTTTTCGAACATAAAGGACAATGACTATGATATGATTATATCAAATCCACCCTATATACCAAAAGAGGAGTATGAAGAACTGATGCCAGAAGTGAGGCAACATGAACCTCAGGAAGCTTTAACAGACAATGGAGATGGATATTATTTTTATAAAAAAATATCTGAAGAGTCTTCAAAATATCTTAAAGATAGAGGATATTTAGCTTTTGAGGTAGGATATAATCAGGCACATGAAGTGAGTCAACTTATGAAAAAAGCTGGATTTGAAATAGTTGCAATTGTGAATGATTATAGTGGAATCGAAAGAGTAGTGATAGGAAGAAAAAGTGGAGATGAAGAAGAGGATGTCGACAAAGTTAGTTGATTATGATTATTATTTACCAGATGAACTCATAGGACAAAAGCCCAAAGACCCTAGAGATCACTCTAAATTGATGATAGTAGATAGAAAAGATCAGGTACTACAACATAAAAGTTTTTTTAATATAATAGATTATCTAGAACCGGGAGATGTTCTGGTAAGAAATTCAACTAAAGTTATACCGGCTAGACTTTTTGGAAAAAAAGAAACTGGTGGAGTTTTAGAAATTCTTTTAATAAAAAGAGTAAGTTTAGATACATGGGAGTGCCTATTGAAACCTGCCAAAAAATTAAAAGTGGGACAAAAGCTTGAAGTGGGAGAAAATAGGGAACTAGTAGCTGAACTGTTAGAAATAAAAGAGGATGGAAATAGGGTCTTAAAATTTGAATATGAGGGTGCATTTGAGGAAGTATTAGATAAACTTGGAAAGATGCCATTGCCTCCATATATTGTAGAGGAGTTAGAAACAAAAGAGAGATATCAGACAGTCTATGCAATAAAGGGGGAGTCTGTTGCGGCTCCAACTGCTGGATTACATTTTACAAAAGAACTTCTGGAAAAAATAAAAAATAAAGGTGTAGAGATATTAGATGTATTTTTAGAGGTTGGCTTGGGAACATTTAGACCAGTTCAGACTGAAGACGTTTTAGATCATAAGATGCACGAGGAGATTTTTGAGATTCCAGCATATACTGTTGAAAGAATAAAAAAAGCAAAAGAGGAAAATAGAAGAGTGATAGCTGTTGGGACAACAACAGTCAGAGCATTGGAATCATCTGTGGATATAGATGGAAATTTAGTATCTAAATTAGGTAGCACAGACATATTTATATATCCGGGATATAAGTTCAATGTTGTGGATGCGTTAATAACTAATTTCCATCTGCCAAAATCAACACTTCTTATGTTGGTGTCAGCTTTTTCAACCAGAGAATTTATGCTAGAAGTATATAAAGAAGCTGTAAAAGAGAAATATCATTTCTTTAGTTTTGGAGATGCAATGTTTATTTATTGATAAAAAAGAGGTGAAAAATGAGGATAATAGCTGGAGAAGCAAAAGGAAAGAGATTGGAGTGTCGAAAAGGTACGGATACAAGACCTACTCAGGACAGTATAAAAGAATCACTGTTTTCAATAATTACTCCATATATAACAGATTCTAGATTCTTAGACCTTTTTAGTGGCACGGGAAATATAGCTCTAGAAGCTTTAAGTAGGGGAGCAAAAAGAGCTGTAATGATAGAAAAAGATCAAGAGGCATTAAAATACATAATAAAAAATATAAATAATTTGGGATATGAAAATAGATCAAGAGCCTATAAAAATGAAGTCTTGAGAGCGATTGAGATATTGGGAAGAAAGGGTGAAAAATTTGATATAATTTTTATGGACCCACCCTATAAAGATGAGGTCTGTGAAAGGGTTATGAGAGCAGTATCAAAAGCTGGATTGTTGGCGGACAATGGACTGATAATTTGTGAGCATCATATGTATGAGGATATGTCCGAAGAGGTTGGAGAGTTCAAAAAGACAGATGAAAGAAAATATGGGAAAAAAGTTGTGACATTCTATACGAGATAAAAGAGGAGGCTCCATGAAAAAGGATAGTTTTGAGTATAATATTAATGAGATCGATATGATAATTGAGAGATTGGATAAGGGTGAATTATCTTTGGATGAGTCAATAAAAGAGTATGAAAAAGCTATGAGGTTGTTAAAAAAATCCTCAGATATTTTGAATAAGGCAGAAGGAAAAATAATAAAAGTAACTGCGGAAGATGACAGTGTTCAACTAGAGGTTGAGGATAATGCTTAAAAATTACTTGAAAACTAAACGAGAATTAGTGGATTTAAGTATAGAATATCAATTGAATAAATTGAAATATCCGGATGTAATTGCAGATGGAATGAGGTATTCTGTTTTAAATGGAGGGAAGAGATTAAGACCTATCCTATTGTTGATGGTTCTAGAGCTATTTGGTAAAAAGATAGAGTTGGGGTTAGCAATAGCTGTTGCAATTGAAATGATTCATTCATACTCCTTAGTCCACGATGATTTACCAGCTCTTGACAACGACGATTATAGGAGAGGGAAACTGACGACTCATAAGAAGTTTGGAGAGGCTGAGGCTATATTGATAGGGGATGCGTTACTAACACATTCATTTTCTGTTGTGGCGGACGAAACAAGAGATATATCTTCGGATAAAATCGTAAAAATAATAGGGATGATATCGAGGTATGCAGGAATAGATGGCATGATAGGTGGGCAGATTATAGATTTGGAAAGTGAAAAAAAGAGAGTTTCTTTGGAAACCTTAAAATATATCCATGAAAATAAAACTGGAAAATTGATAAAATTACCAATAGAGATAGGGGCAATAATTTCAGATGCCACAGATGAAGAGTATAAAGCTTTAGAAAAATATGCTGAAGGCATAGGATTAGCTTTTCAAATTAAGGATGATATATTGGATATAGAGGGAGATTTTGAAAAGATTGGGAAACCAGTCGGGAGTGATTTGGAGTTAGAAAAGACAACTTACCCAAGTATATTTGGAGTTGCGAAAAGCAAAGAGATTTTAAAGGAAGTTATCTCAGATGCTAAGAAAAGTTTGAATATCTTTCCAGATGAAAAAGTTCAAGTTTTTTTAGAGTTAGCAGACTACATTGGAATTAGAGATAATTAAAAGGGAGCCATTATAGGTTCCCTTTATTTTTTTGTAGTTCAACTTTTCGAGTGTTTTCACCATTTAGAATATAGATTAAATCACTGACTAAATGTATTATATGATCTGATAGACGTTCAAATTTTTTATCTAACAGCATAAGTTCAGATCCGCCGACAACATTGTCTGTATTTTCTTTCATTTTAGTGAGAAAATACTCTGTATTAGCATTGATTAACCCATCAATTTCCTCATCTAGATAGAGTATGTTATAGAGTAAATGTACATCCTCATTTAAAAAAGCCTCAACATACATCTGAAAAAGCCCCCTAATCTTTTTAGCTATGGGAAAAATTTTTTCACTTAGAGCATACGCTAAATTTGAAGATTTTTTTTCAATATTTTTAATCAGGGATAAATTTGCTTTTAGAAGGTCTCCCATCCTTTCAAGAACTCGGACACTGTTTATAATCATAACCAGTTTTCTAAGGTTTTTAGCGGCTGGTTGAAATCTTGCCATTGTGACAATGGAGTCCTCTTTTAGCTTCACTTCGAGCGAGTTAATAAAATCCTCTATCATTTTAGCTTCCCCATAGAGTGTGGGGTTAAAACTATTGTTTTGAAGCATCTCTAAGTTTACATCAAAGTTTCTACCAATATATTTTAATGTTTCTAAATAGTGTTCATCTAAAGCTTTTAAAGATTCGTTTAAAGTTCTCATAAAATCTCCTTTTATCCAAATTTTCCTGTTATATAGTCCTCAGTTTTTTTTACAGTGGGTGTGGTGAAAATTTTCGAGGTTTCGCCAAACTCTTCCAAAATACCTTGGTAAAAAAAACCAGTATAATCAGATATTCTTGATGCTTGTTGCATATTGTGTGTAACAATAACTATGCTATAATTTTTGGCCAATTCGACAATCAACTCTTCGATTTTAGAAGTCGATATTGGATCAAGAGCTGAAGTAGGTTCGTCCATTAATAATATTTCAGGATTGATGGATATGGCTCTAGCAATACAAAGTCTTTGTTGCTGTCCCCCTGATAATCCAAGTGCAGATTGATGAAGTTTATCTTTTACTTCATCCCAAAGAGCAACTGCTTTGAGGGAGGATTCAACAATTTCATCCAGTTTTTTCTTATTGCTTTCTCCGTGTAGCTTTGGAGCATAAACTAAATTTTCATAGATTGATTTTGGAAAAGGATTTGGTTTTTGAAAAACCATCCCCACTTTTTTTCTAAGTTCAACAATATCAAACTGTTTATCAAAGATATTTTGATTATCGAGTAGTATTTCACCTTCATACTTAACATTTGATATGAGGTCGTTCATTCTATTTAAAGATCTTAAAAATGTTGACTTACCACATCCAGATGGACCAATAAGTGCGGTTACTTTATTTTTTATTATATCCATATCTATATTTTTTAGAGCTTTAAAATTTCCATAATAAAAGTTAAAGTTTTTAACAGATATTCTGACATCTTGTTTCATAGTATATATTCCTCCAAAATTAAAATGAGATTATTATTTTTCAAATTTACTTCTAATGTATGCACCAATAAGGTTAAATCCGACAGTTATAAAAACTAGGATAAACAGTGTTCCATGCATATTATTTTGTGGCATATTTGGAACTTGTGTAGATATAACATAGAGATGATATGGTAGAGCCATAACCTGATCAAAGATCGACCGAGGTAGAAATGGCAAATAAAAAGCAGCAGCTGTGAATAGAATAGGTGCAGTTTCACCGGCAGCTCTTGAAATACTTAAGATAACGCCAGTTGAAATTCCGGGTAACGCAGCGGGAACAACAACTTTGGAGATTGTTTCCCACTTTGTAGCACCAAGAGCTAGAGAGGCTTCTCTTAAACTGTTTGGAATCGCTAAAAGTGCTTCTCTTGTAGCCGTTATAATAACTGGAAGACACATAATACCTAAAGTTAAAGACCCGGATAGGATAGAAACACCAAATTTAAAATATATAACAAATAGGGACATTCCAAAAAGACCATATATTATACTAGGGATTCCAGCTAAGTTTATGATTGTTAGATTCACTAGCCTTGTTAAGATATTATCTTTTGAGTATTCAACAAGATATATTCCAGTGAAGACTCCAAATGGAACAGAGACAAGCATAGTTCCCAAAGTAAGAAAAATAGTGCCGACAATAGCGGGAAAAATTCCTCCAGCTCTCATTCCCCTCTTAGGAACTTCTGTTAAGAATTCCCAAGATATTGCAGGAATCCCTTTATATATAATATATCCCAATATTAAAAAGATGGGCACGACTGTCAATAAAGCAATTATTTTAATGAACATTTCAATAGTTGCCCCACTTTTTCCTTTAAAAACTTTCATATAATATTCCTCCTACTTTCCCATCAATTTCCTTGATTTTCTAATATATCTATCCGCGACACTATTTGTTAAAAAACTTATTGTAAATAATACTAGACCAATAGCAAATAAAGCGTGATAGTGTTCACTTCCTTGGACAACTTCTCCCATCTCAGATGCAATGGTAGCGGTTAAAGTTCTGACAGGAGATAGTGGTGAAATTGCCATAATCGGAGCATTTCCAGTAATCATAAGAACAGCCATAGTTTCACCAATAATTCTTCCAAATCCGAGCATAATACCTGCAAATATACCTGGAAAGGCAGCGGGTAAAAGAACTTTAAAAACTGTTTCAAGTTTGTTTGCTCCAAGAGCCAAAGAGGCTTCACGATAAGATTTGTCAAGAGCGTTTAAGGCATCATCAGAGAGACTGACTACAGTGGGAATAGCCATAAAAGAGAGCATAATTCCTCCACTTAAAGCGTTTAGTCCACTGGGTAAATCAAAGATATCCTTTATAAAGCCAGATAGGATATATAGACCCAGATATCCCAGTACAACTGATGGTAAAGCTGACATTGTTTCTATAATAATTTTGACAATTTTTTTAGTCTTTTTATTGGCAAATTCAGATAGATATATAGTGGTTATAATTCCAATGGGAACAGAGATACAAAGCGCAACCAATGTTACCCAAAACGACCCCACTAGTAGTGGTAAAAGTCCGTATTTACCTGAAAGAGATATCCATTCTGTTCCAAAGAAAAATTTAGAAATAGGATACTCCTTAAAGAAGGATAAACTATTAACTAAGATGAAAACAAATATGAGTATAACAATCAGAATGTTAAAAATTCCAATGATGGAGTGAATTCCAGTCATAAAAGAATCTTTAACTTTTCTTAAATTCTGCATGATAACCTCCTAAATCTATGTTAAAGAATTAAAAAAATTTAAACTAATTTTAACCTTGAATTATATGTAGATATGATATATCTTTTCTGTTAAAATTGGATTAACTGTGTGTAAAAAAACTGTAAAATTTTTTTTACATCTTTTTTACACTAAATTAAAATTGAATTAACACTGATGCTCTATACTGATTTTAAGAATACAAAATTTAGGAGGAGTTTAAAGATGAAAATGAAAAAGTTTTTTCTAATGGGATTAATGGCTATGATGGGGATGTATTCAACGACGTTGATGGCGTCAAAAGTTATACAAGTAAAGGGATCAGATACAATAGTGAATGTTTCTCAGTACATTGCTGAGGAGTATATGGGGAAAAATAAAAAGGCTAGAGTAGCTGTTACAGGTGGAGGGTCTGGAGTGGGAATTTCATCTTTAATAAATGGAACAGCGGATATTGGGATGGCTTCTAGAAATATTAAAGATAAAGAGCTGGAATCTGCTAAGGATAAAGGGATAAAATTAAAAGAGGTTGTTTTAGGTTATGATGGGATAACAGTGATAGTGAATGACTCAAATGGAGTCAATAATTTAACACATCAGGATTTAGCTAAGATATTTAGAGGGGAGATCACTAATTGGAAAGAGCTAGGTGGTGATGACGCCACAATAGTTATTCTATCGAGAGACTCATCTTCTGGAACACATGAGTTTTTTAAAGAGCATATAATAAGAGAGGAAAATACGAAAAAAGAGGCAGAATATGGTAAAAGCACTTTGTATATGCCTTCAAACGAAGCTATAAAACAGGAGATAAAGAGCAATAGAAATGCGATTGGATACATAGGGATGGGATACATGGACAAGTCTGTAAAAAGTTTAAGAGTAGATTCAATAGAGCCTAGTGTGGAGAATGTGGCAAACAAAAAATATCCGATAGCAAGGGAAGTTTATTGGTATATAGTGGATACAGACAATAAAGATATCAATGGGTTGGTTGAGTTTGCATTGTCAGCAGATGGGCAAAGAGTGGTAGCTGAGGAGGGATTTGTACCAGTAAAATAACAGATATAGGTGTCCTAAGGAAAAAAGGACACCTTTTTTATAATTGTGATATAATGTAGAAAAAAGGAGAGGGTATATGAAGGTACTAGTAGTTGAAGATGATTTAGAGATACAGGCATTAATAAACTATTATTTCACAAAAGAGGGATATAAAGTAACTGTGGCTTCAGATGGACTAGAAGGTTTGAAATATTTAAAAAAAGATAAACATGAGTTGATTATTTTGGATTTGATGCTACCCAATTTAGATGGAATAAATTTTACAAAAATTGTAAAAGAGATGGAAGACGAGTATGGAACTCCATATATAGTGATGTTAACAGCTAAAACAGAGGTGGAAGATGTTTTAAAAGGGCTAGAAATTGGGGCAGATGACTATATCAAAAAACCATTTGATCCAAGAGAGTTATTGTTGAGAGGAAAAAAACTTCTCAACCAACAAGAAAAAAATAAAAAAATAAGAAATAGATTTTTGAGTTTAGAGATTGACGAAGATAAACATTTGGTTATAAATAGTGGTGAGGAAGTGGAGCTATCTAAAAAAGAGTATGACCTACTTTTACTTTTAGTAAAAAATAGAGGAATTGTAGTAAGCAGAGAAAAAATATTAGATAGGGTTTGGGGAAGTAACTACTATTCAGGAGATAGAACTGTAGATGTGTATATATCCAAACTGAGAGAAAAAATACCATTTTTAATAGATTGCATAAAAACAGTGAAAGGAGTAGGGTACAGATTAGAAGAAAAGAGATAATTGCTTTATTTTTTATAGTTATGATTGAAATAGTTTTTGTGATAACAAATATAACTTTTTTATCTCATCTGTATAAAGATGGGGTAGAAACTAGCTTAAGAGAAAATGTTTTCATCATATCTAATCTAATAAAGGAGTATGACCAGAAAGATTACCAACAAATATTTGAAAACTCTGATATGAGATTTAATATAATTGGATTGGATGGAAAAGTTATATACGATTCAAGGAGATACGAAACAGAGAAAAATTTAGAAAATCATAGTGGGCGAAAAGAGGTTATTGAGGCAAAAAACAAAGGAAAAGGCTTCGATATAAGAAAAAGTAGTATTTCAGATGAGACTATGGCATACTATGCAGTTGAAAAAAGCAATAAAGAGGGAGAAAAAGTAGTTGTAAGAGTTTCTAAAAACTATGGAGATACTCTAAAAATGTTAAAGATAATTCTGGTTGTAGAGCTTTTGTTTTTTACGTTTTTAAACTTTATAATACACGCTTTTTATAAAAAATATTTGAAAAGGGATTTGTATAGAAAGATAGAAGTTATTGAAGATTTTTTAAAAGAAAAAGGAAATGGAGAAAATCTGTATTTTGAAAAAGACCCTTGGATTCTTAATCTATGGGATATTGTACAGAAATGGCAGAATCAAAATTTAGAAAATATTATCAATTTGAATAGAGAAAAAAGAATTTTACATCAAATTATCACCTCAATGGATTCTTCAATATGTCTTTTTGATGAAAATTTACAATTGATAATAAAAAATAGTAGATTTAATTACCTCTATGAGCAGGACAAATTAAATTACTTAAATTTAATAAAAGATATTGAGATTATAGATGTGGTAAAAAAAGGTATGAGAGAAAAGCTGAATCAAAAATCAGAAGTTTATATACCCAGATTGAAAAGGTATTTCAGTGTAAATGTTAAATTCTTAGAACAGGATCAAAGGTATCTACTATCTATTAAAGATATAACTCAAACTAAGGGAATGATAGAGGTTCAAAAAACTTTTATAAGCAATGTGAGTCATGAATTAAAAACACCATTGACAAATATAAAAGGCTATGTCATTGCATTGGAAGATGCACCAGAACCACTGAGAATTCAATTTCTAAAAACTATAAAAAACAATATAGATAAGTTGGAGAATATAATTATAGATTTTTTAAATATAAGTAAGATAGAGAGTTCCAATATCGTCAATATAGAAAGAGTTCCAGTAGCACGTTTAAAAGGTGAGTTACACGCAACATTAAATGAAAGAATAAAAACAGGTGAGGTAACTATAATATATAGTTTAACTCTTTTGAGTAAGGAGAAAGAGTTAACGATTGATTTTGAGAAAGTTTTAACTATTTTAAAAAATCTGGTTGAAAACGCTATTATCTATAGGGGAAGTTTAAAACCAGAGATAGAGATATCAATAATAGAAACGAAAAGTATGTATAAAATAGGTGTGAAGGACAATGGGATAGGGATAGCACCAGATGATATTGGAAAAATATTTGAAAGGTTTTACAGGGTAGATAAAGCTAGAACAAGTAATAAAGCTGGAACTGGCTTAGGACTCTCTATTGTAAAAGAGTTAGTGGAAAGATGCGGAGGAAAAATAGACGTTATTTCTAAAGAGGGAAAAGGAAGTATTTTTATATTCACAATCTTGAAATAAAAATTTACAAATTAAAACAGGTATGTTATAGTAAATTAGAACAAAACAAGCAAAAAAGGGGGAAAAATGGCTAAGGTAAAAAATATAGTGGTTGCACACGCAGCTCAAATGAGTCAACAAATAGGAGGAGCTGTGGATATATTTGGCTCTTTTGATAATATAATTCAACCGATATTTCCGCATCCTATGATGAGATTATCAATAGTCTTAACTTTCGAGGAGGTTACAAAGCCGACAGTATTTGAAGTTAGATTGAATGGTCCTGAGGATGATTTGATATCAAGAGGAGAGTTGACACCAATGGTAGATCCATTAGGTGTTGGAAAAAAGATTGTAGATATCGACAGATTTTTAGTTAAAAATAGAGGAAGATACACAATAGATATATTTGAAAAAGTGGGAGAAGAGTTAAAGTTTTTAAAAACAGAAACTTTATTTATAGCGGAATACCCACCACAAAGAAGATTCACTCCAGAACAAGTAGAGGAGATATCTAAAAATGATGAATTGATTAGAAGCGTAAAAACAGAATTTAAACCATTCGGATTTGAAAACTCTATAAAACTTCAACATAATTTAGTGAAGGATGCTCCAATAGAGGAGGGATTCTTAGCTATTCCTGAAGATGATAGATTGGAGTTTGATGGTCAAGTTGTGGAGCTAACAGGAGTTAGAAGACAGATTGAATGGATGTTTGGAAATCCAATTCCGAAAGAGGAAGAAAAGAAAGAGGAAGAGACTGAAACAGCAGTTACTGAAGAATAGTCAATTAAAGCTACTTTTAGGGTAGCTTTTTTTTTAAAAATAAAAAAAGTATTTGACAATTGATAAAAAAAATGATACTATCTCTGTGTACGGAAGGTTATCCTAATTGGTAAGGAACCGGTCTTGAAAACCGGCGTCGCAAGACTTCAGAGTTCGAGTCTCTGACCTTCCGCCATATAAGGATGGTGAAGTGGCAGAGTGGCCTAATGCACTCCCCTGCTAAGGGAGAGTACGGTTAATCCCGTACCGTGGGTTCAAATCCCACCTTCACCGCCATTATAAAAGTAGTTTAAGGTAGAGTTACTACCTTTTTTTTATAGATAAATATGCATCCGTGGCTCAATTGGATAGAGCACCTGACTACGGATCAGGGGGTTAGGGGTTCGATTCCTCTCGGGTGCGCCAGAGTAAAATTAAAAGACAGTGAAAACTGTCTTTTTTAGTTTTTATATATATTTCCTATCAACCCGACTGCAGTTTTGGCAGCTGTTATTTGAGCTCTAGCAATCTCTCTAGCTTTAGCGGCTCCCTTAGCAAGAACTTCTTCCACGTATTCCATATTGTTAGCCAGTTCCTCTCTCTTTTCTCTGGCATCTTTAAAATATTCAAGTATAGCATTCAAAAGTTCAGTTTTAGCGTGACCATAACCGTAATTTCCAGCGATAAATTTATTTTTCATCTCTTCAACTTGTTCTTTACTTGCAAAAAGTTCATAGAGCTTAACGATATTGTTATCTGGATTTTTCGGCTCCTCCAAAGGAGTGGAATCAGTAACGATACTCATAACTTGTTTTTTTAGCTCTTTTTTAGATGCGAACATATTAATTGTATTCCCATATGACTTACTCATCTTTTGTCCATCTGTTCCGGGAATAACAGCTAAATTTTCTAAAATTTGAGGTTCTGGGAGTTTAAAAAGTTCAACTCCGTACTGCTGATTAAACTTTAGTGCGATATCTCTTGTCATTTCTAGATGTTGCTTTTGATCTTTTCCCACCGGTACAATGTCAGCGTTATACATAAGTATATCAGCAGCCATAAGAACAGGATAAGTTAGAAGACCTGTATTGGGAGTGAAACCTTTTGCAACTTTGTCCTTATAGGAGTGACCTCTTTCTAAAAGCCCCACGGGAGTAATATTTGAAAGTAACCACATGAGTTCTGTGTGTTCAGGAACATCCGACTGTAAAAAAATTGTTGATTTCTCAGGATCAAGTCCCAAAGCCAAATAATCTAAAACTATATTGTATGAGTTTTCTCTAAGTGCTTTTGGATCAGTGAGAGATGTAAGAGAGTGGTAGTCAGCAATAAAATAAAACCCTTCATATTTGTTTTGATTTTCTATAAACTGTTTCATAGCTCCAAAGTAGTTTCCTAAATGTAATATTCCACTAGGTTGGATACCTGATATACTTCTTTTCATAAAAGCTCCTTTTATACTATTTATTATATTTTTACATATAAGTTTACATTATTTTACTGAAATTATCAATAGAGTGCGAAAAATCTTGTTAAAGAGAGAAAAATTCAATATAATTGAATTAAAAAGTGAAGGAGTTGAATTATGGAGGGAAAAATAAAGAGATTTAGAGAGGTGATAAAAGAGAAGAAAACAATAGATTCTATGCTAGCACTACTTCAATGGGATTTGGAGACACAAGCACCGAAAGGTGGTTATAAATTGCTCTCTGAAATGATAGGAGAATTGAGCCTAAGAAGCTATAATTTAACTACTTCTGAAGAGTTTTTAGAGATATTGACGGAGCTAAAAAAGCAGAAGAACATAGATGAGATAACTAAAAGAGAGATAGAGCTTTTGGAGGAAGAGATTGAAAAAATAAAGGTCATCCCAAGTGAAGAGTACAAGGTATACTCAGAACTTACAGCCAAGGCTCAAGGAATTTGGGAGATGGCAAGAGAAAAAAATGACTTTGAGAGTTTTGCCCCTATCTTGGAGCAAATTTTTAATTTTAATAAAAAGTTTATAGAGTATAGAGGGGTAAAAGATGATATATATTCAGAAATTTTAAACGACTATGAGAAAGGGATGAATGTAAAAAAGTTAGATAAATTTTTTGAGGAGTTAAAAAAAGAGATTGTACCACTACTAAAAGATATAAAGGAAAATAAAAGAGATTTTCAGAAAAAAATAAAATTTCAAGTTTCAGAGTTTGAGCAAAGACTTTTCTCTGAAGAGGTGCTAAAATACATAGGGTTTGATTTAGAAAGAGGAGTTTTATCAGAAAGTGCTCATCCATTTACATTGACAGTGAATAAAGATGATGTCAGATTGACGACAAGATATTTGGAAGAGTTACCTTTTTCAAGTGTATTTAGCACTATTCACGAGGGTGGACATGGGATGTATGAGCAGGGAGTAGCCGAAGAGTTAAAAGATACAATTTTGTCAGATGGAGCATCTATGGGGATTCATGAATCTCAATCAAGATTCTATGAAAACGTCATTGGAAGAAGTAAGGAATTTTGGTGTGGAGTTTTAGGGAAAAGTAAATTCAAATATGATAAGCTATCTGAACTATCATTGGAAGAGATTTACAAGGGGATAAATGAAGTTTCACCGTCGTTGATTAGAGTTGAAGCGGATGAGTTGACATATTCGTTACATATAATGGTACGTTATGAGATTGAAAAGGGAATTTTGTCAGGAGAATACTTGATTAAAGATTTACCAAAAATTTGGAATGATAAAATGTACGAGTATCTGGGGGTAACTCCTAAAACAGATTCTGAAGGAGTTTTACAAGATGTACACTGGTCCTGCGGTCTTATAGGATACTTTCCATCATATGCTTTAGGAAATGTTTACTCCCTTCAAATTTTAAATGCTATGAAAAAAGATATAAATATAGAGGGAGCATTGGAAAGAGGGGAGTTAAAAATAATTAGGGAATGGTTAAAAGAGAAAATTCATAGATATGGAAAGTTGAAAACACCTAAAGAGATTATGTTGTCAGTAACTGGAGAGGAGTTAAATCCAGTATATTACATAGAGTATTTAAAAAATAAGTATAAAAATATTTATAATTAGGAGGGGTTTCATGGAATATTTTGTAGGGATTGATATCGGAGGAACAAATAGTAAAATTGGAATATTGAATGCCGGTGGAGACATTTTGAAAAGTACGAGCATAAAAACGGAGTCAATAGAGGGAGTGGAGTTTACCTTAAATAAAATTTGGGCTACAGTTTTGGAGTTAGCTGATGAATTGGGGATAACGAAAGATTTAATAAAAGGTATTGGTATGGGGATACCCGGACCAGTTATTGACCAAAAAAAAGTGGGATTTTTTGCTAATTTTCCTTGGGAGAAGAACATAAATATCAGTGAAAAAATGGAGGAGATTTCTGGAATAAAAACAAGGTTGGACAATGATGTGAACGTAATAGCTCTTGGAGAAACTCTGTATGGGGCGGGAAAAGGATACTCTAAAAGCGTGACGATAGCTCTTGGTACAGGAGTTGGAGGGGGAATATTTGTAGATGGTAAATTGATTTCAGGAGCCACTGGTGCTGGTGGTGAGATAGGACATATGAAGTTGGAGAAAGATGGAAAACTTTGTGGGTGTGGTCAAAAGGGATGCTTTGAAACTTATGCATCAGCGACAGGAGTAATAAGGGAGACACTGTCAAGATTACAGATAAATAAAAATAATGAGGTGTACAAATCTATCGGCGGAGATTTGAATAGGTTGGAAGCAAAACACGTTTTTGATGCTGCTAAAAAAGGAGATGAATTCTCTTTGGATATAGTTGATTATGTTTCAGATTATCTCGCTATGGGAATTGGAAATGTCTTGAATATCATAAACCCAGAGGTGGTAATTCTATCTGGAGGAGTGGCATTAGCAGGAGATATTTTACTTGATAAAGTAAGAGTAAAATTACCAAAGTATGCACTTGGAATAACGCTTGAAAATCTTCAGATTAAACTGGGAGAGTTAGGAAATGATGCGGGAATAAAAGGAGCTTCAGCATTGACAATATAAAAAATAAATAAAGTTAAGTATTTGTTGACAAAGTATCATGAAAAGGTTAAAATATTCCTTGCGTAAAAAAAATTAATTAAGGAGTATGAAAAAAGAAAATGAATCAAAACAATCATGTAAAAATTGAAGTAGCAGACCCTTCAGGATTAGGATTATTAGGTCTTGCAATTGTTACATTAGTAGCGTCAGCAAATAAGTTTGGAATTGTGAGCGGAGTATCGTTGGTGATTCCTTGGGCAATATTTTTGGGAGCGTTTGTTCAGTTGATTGCTTGTTTAAATGATATTAAACACGGAAATGTGTTTGGAACGACAGCATTTGGTGGATATTCATTCTTTTGGTTTGGAATGGCTATGAGCTGGATGATACAACTTGGAGTATTCGGTGAAGCTATGAGGGTAGCAGCAGACCCAAAGGCTTTTGGATTTGTATTTTTAGGGTATCTAATATTTACACTATACATGACAATTGGATCAATTGAAACTAATAAAACGTTGTTAATAATATTTATATTGATTGATTTCCTATTTATAGGATTGGCTGGAACAGCATTTGGAATAGCTCCTCATGCAATGCATACATTAGCTGCGGTATCGGAGTTTGCGATAGCTATGATGTCATTCTATGGATCAGCTGCAAACGTTCTGAATAAAACTTTTGGAAGAGAGTTTTTACCACTAGGAAAACCTTTAGGAATCTTCAAAAAGTAATTGACAAAGAAGGAAAAAGTAGATATAATAGATAGGTATAATAAATCCTTTCCCACAAAGGAACGCCGTTCGTTATATTAAAATAAATATAACTATTTTCGAGGAGGAAAAAAACGTGAAGAAATACACTGCTATGCAAAGAAAAGAAGACGTTGTTAGAGAATTCGTTCACTATGACGCAGAAGGAAAAATTTTAGGAAGATTGGCTGCAGAAATAGCTAAAAAATTAATGGGTAAAGATAAAGTTTCTTATACTCCACACATTGACGGAGGAGATTTCGTAATCGTTACAAATATCGAGAAGATTGCTGTAACTGGAAATAAATTGACAGATAAAGTTTACTACAATCACTCAGGATTCCCTGGTGGATTAAGAGAAAGAAGATTAGAAGAGATTCTTGCAAAGAATCCTAAAGAAGCTTTGATGCTAGCTGTTAAGAGAATGCTTCCAAAGAATAGATTAGGAAGAGAGCAGTTAACAAGATTAAGAATATTTGTTGGAGCTGAACACGCTCATACTGCACAAAAACCAGTAAAGGTAGAATTTTAATTAGGAGGGATTGACAGTGGCAGAAATGATTCAATATAGAGGAACTGGAAGAAGAAAAACTTCAGTAGCAAGAGTAAGACTTATTCCTGGTGGAAAAGGAATTGAAATAAATGGAAAAACTATGGCAGACTACTTCGGTGGAAGAGAGTTACTTTCTAAAATCGTTGAGCAACCATTAGTATTAACTGAGACTTTAGATAAGTTTGAAGTTAAAGTAAACGTAATTGGTGGAGGAAATGCTGGTCAAGCAGGAGCTATCAGACACGGATTAACAAGAGCTTTAGTAGAAGCTGATGAGACTTTAAGAGGAGCTTTAAAAGAAGCTGGATTCTTAACAAGAGACTCAAGAATGGTAGAAAGAAAAAAATACGGAAAGAGAAAAGCAAGAAGATCTCCACAATTCTCAAAGAGATAACCACTTTTCTATTCAAAAAATTTTGGAGCGGATACATATTTGTATCTGCTTTTTTTTATTTTTTTATTTAAAAAATAAATATATATAATGAATTAAAAAATAAAAAAAATATATGCTGAAAGAGTGATGACTGAACATTCAGTGAAGTATGAATTGAAAACTTACTTACAAATAAAGTTAAAGTTTATAAAAGTGACTTTTTATCTAAAAAAATGATTTAAGAATAAACAAAGTAGACGTAAAAAGTGAGTAAAAAGTTTGAAAAAAAATAAAAAAATATTTACAAAAGAATTAAAATATTGTATAACCTAGGTAACGGGAGAAATTCGAAAACGGGGATTTCTAAAAAAATAATAACTGGAGGGAATTTATATGAAAAAGTTAGCACTTTTATTAGGTTCTTTATTAGTAGTTGGAGCAACTGCATCAGCAAAAGAGGTTGTAGTAGTAGCTGAGCCTGTAGTAGAGGTTATAGTAGTAGAGGAAGCTTTTAGACCATCAGGATATGTTGGTGTAGAGTATAGAGCGTACGGGAAAACAGAAGGGCACGGAGATAAGTTTTATAGACTTCCTGAAGCAAATATGCCAGATCCATACGCAGATAAATGGAATAATGGAATGAATGATTATGCTAGATTACAAACTACATTCGGAATTCAAATGACTGAAAAATCTAGATTAGAAGCAAGAATTAGAGATTATCACGATTTAGAGAGAGCAGATAAAATGAGTGGAGTAACTAATGGAAAAGATGGAACAGAGACTAGATTAAGATATTTCTATAAGCACAATAGCGATTTAACATCTAGATTACAATATAGAGATGAAGAGAACAACTCTCAAAACTTTGAATATAAATTACTTTATAATGCTTATTCAAATAAAGGTGGATTACTTTCATCATTCTCAGTTCAACCAAATATCTATCACTCAATGCCAAAAGATAATGGTGGAGATTATTTAAACTCTATCGGTATCGATTTTGGATATGCAGGTAATTTACCATTTGGATTTACTTGGGATGGAACAATATACTTAGATCAAAACTTCTACAATAAATCTGATAAGATTCAAAAAGGAGCTAACTCTACAACAGATAAAGAGTTTGTTGTGACATGGGAGCTTTACTTATATAGAACGTTTGCACTTTATTCAACAGATGATTACGAGTTAGATTTCAACTTCGAGGGTGGATATGATCCATATGTATTTAAACAATATGCTAGATATAAAGGTGGAGAAAAAGTAGGAGATAAAGATACATATAGTTTATATACTTCTATGAACCTTTCTGTAAATTATCAATTGACACCAGCTATATCATTAAACGGAGGAGTTGGAGCAGAGTATAGAAACTGGGATAACGAGAACCAATCTTCTGCTAATGACTGGAGATGGCAACCATATGCATTCGCTGGTATGAAAGTAAACTTCTAATTCTATAATATAGTAGAAAGTAAGTTTAAAATATTATTTCCTTGTAAGAGTTTTCTTACAAGGAAATTTTTTTATGACAATATTTAATATAAAAGGAGGAAAAATGAAAAAATTCTTATTATATTTTATAATATCAACAGTTTTAATAGCTAATGTTCCAGAAAGAGTTAATAATAATATTGAAAGGGATTCATATACTCAAGATAATTCAAACATATATGTCAGAAATCAAGAGAGAGCTTATAAAAGAATTGTTTCTTTAGGAGAAAAAGAGGGGCTCTCAAAAGAAAAGATAGATAATGAAGTTATAAGATTAGAAAAAAAATATGGAACAGATTATGAAATTGTTTATAAACATTTCTATTATGATTTAAAAGAGATTTCTAAAAAAGAGAAAGAGAATAAAGAAATAAAAAAAATAAACAATGAAAAAAAGATAGAGTATAAAAAGATAATAGAAGAATCTAAACTTCCTGAAGATATAAAGAGCTACATAGATAATCAAGCTCAAAAGAGATATCCCAAAGACTATTTTCAAAGGATAAAATATACAGAAGAGTTGATAGAATTTTATTATTTTATAAAAAAATAAAAAAGTTATTGACATAATGTAAAAAAAATGGTATCATTATTTCTGTCAGTGGGAAATCCCACAGGCGAAACAAAAAGATAAGGACATTAGCAACCGAATAGAGAAAATAGTCAGAAGTTATGAAAATAACAGATGCCAGAAATGGCAAACCAATAAATGGTGTAAACATAAAGTCTTTGGACTTTAAATATATTTGAATGAAGAGTTTGATCCTGGCTCAGGATGAACGCTGACAGAATGCTTAA
>CAKOHT010000011.1 GCA_934085975.1 uncultured Cetobacterium sp. | reverse complement strand
AGTGTTGTTAAAGATATTGAGATTAAACACCTTTTAAAACAGGCTCTTACTACTGAAATCAATGACCGTAATCTATTTATGAAGGGTATAGATGTTAGTTACTACTACGAGGGTTACAGTGAATATAACACTGAGGAGGTCTAAGATGAGTAGGTTAGAGAAGCTAATAGATGAACTATGCCCTGATGGGGTAGAGTATAAAACATTATCAGATATTCTTAAAATAAAAAATGGAAAAGACTACAAACAATTTAAAGAAGGGAACATTCCAGTTTATGGTTCTGGAGGAATTATGGCATATATAGATACTTTTGTTTTTAATAAACCTTCGGTATTAATTCCTAGAAAAGGATCTATAGATAAATTGTATTATGTAGAAGAGCCGTTTTGGACAGTTGATACAATTTTTTATACAGAAATATATACAGATATTGTAATTCCAAAATTTGTTTTTTATTATCTCCAAAAAGAACATCTTGAACAATATAATACTGCTGGTGGTGTACCTAGTTTGACACAAGGAGTGTTAAATAAAATTTCTTTTCCAATTCCTCCATTACCAGTACAAGAGGAGATTGTGCGTATTTTAGATACCTTTGCAGAGCTTACAGCAGAGCTTACAGCAGAGCTTACAATGAGAAAACAGCAGTATGAATATTTTGAAACAACTCTTTTATTTGATTCAAAATATCCAAGAGTTTTATTAAAAGATGTTTGTACTGTTAATCAAGGATTACAAATACCAATAAATCAAAGAAAAACAGAAAATGGAGAGAATAGGTATTTTTATATAACAGTTCAATTTCTTAAAGGCGATAACGAAGACAAGTACTATATTGAAAATCCTAATGAAAGTGTAATTTGTAATCTAGATGATATCTTAGTTACTCGTACGGGGAGTACAGGAAAAATTATAACTGGGGTTCATGGATGCTTTCATAATAATTTCTTTAAAGTAAATTGTTTTAATACAATTAATAAAAGGTATATGTATTATTTTTTAAATAGTCAAGTGATGTTTAGAAAATTATTACATACTGCATCAGGAGGTACAGTTCCTGATTTACCCCATAACAAATTTTATAAGTTAGAAATTCCTTTACCCTCTCTTGAAGAGCAACAACGTATTGTGGATATCCTTGATAGATTTGATACTCTTGTAAATGACATTAAAACAGGATTACCAGCAGAGATAGAGGCACGAAAAAACAATATGAATACTATAGAGATAAGTTACTTACATTCAAAAAATATAAAGTAAATAGATAAAGCTGACTTTTTGGTTAGCTTTATTTTTGTTTGTTGGAAATTTGAAAGAGAATGAGACCTTTGATTAGGGATTTAACATTGAAAAACCCTTGAAAATATGATAAAATTTTTAGATAGCAAAGTATAATTTTGGAGGTAAAATGAAGATATATATTGCCCCTTTAGCGGGAGTTACAGATTATACATTCAGAGGAATTTTGGAGGAATATAAACCAGATTTAATGTTTACAGAGATGGTTAGTATAAATGCTTTAGAGATGGAAAATGAAAAAACTTTAAATCAAATTTTAAGAATAAGAGCTGGAGAGGGAGTTCAAATATTCGGTAAAGATGTAGAAAAGATGGTTTATAGTGCGAAATATATAACGGAAAAATTAGGTGTAAAACATATAGATGTAAATGCGGGTTGTCCAGTGAATAAGATTATAAAAAATGGCTATGGGGCAGCTCTACTAGAAGAACCAGATCAAATAAAGAGAATTTTGTGTGAAGTGAGAGAAGCTATACCAGATGATGTGAGCCTTTCTTTAAAAACACGAGTTGGTTATAAGGGCTTGAAGCAACATAGATTAGTGGGAAAAATAGCTGAAGAAGCAGGATGTAAACATATTACAATCCATGGAAGAACAAGAGAACAGATGTACAGTGGAGTTGCAAACTGGGACCTTATAAAAGAGGTTAAAGAGAGTGTCAATATTGAAGTTATAGGAAATGGAGATATTTTTACAGCTGAAGATGCTTATGAAAAGGTAAAATATTCGGGAGTGGATGGGATAATGTTAGCTAGAGGTATATGTGGGAACCCATGGCTAATAAAACAGATTAGAGAGAAGTTTGAAACTGGAGAAGTTAGAACAGAAGTTACACCAGAAATGCGGTTAGATATGGCAATTAGGCATACACTTCAAGGGAAATTGGACAACCCTAATAAAAAATTTTTATTTGAACTTAGAAAGCATCTATGTTGGTATTTAAAAGGAATAAGAAATGGAGCAGCATTAAAGGGAGCTATAAATCAAATAGAAAGCTATGATGAACTAATAGAATTATTAGAAAGAGCTAAGGAAAATTTAAAATAAAGGGACGTGATTTTTTGTCAGTAGATACACCATTAATGAGCCAATATAAAGAGATAAAAAAAGAAAATAAAGATAACATCTTATTTTTTAGGTTAGGAGATTTTTATGAGATGTTTTTTGAAGATGCAGTTATAGCCTCAAAAGAGTTAGGGCTAACATTGACAAGTAGGAATAGAGAGAAGGGGATAGAGGTACCGTTAGCAGGAGTACCATATCACTCTTCAGCCGGATATATAGGTAAACTTGTGGCAAAAGGATATAAGGTTGCAATTTGTGAACAGGTAGAGGACCCCAAAAGCGCAAAGGGAATTGTTAAAAGAGAAGTAGTAAGAGTTATTACTCCAGGTACAATAATAGATACTGAATATTTAGATGAAAAAAGTAATAATTACTTAATGGGAATTGTTGTAAAAAAGGAAACAATAGGTTTAACATATATTGATATAACAACTGGTGAATTTATAGCTAGTGAGAAAAAGAAAACAGAAGATTATGTGTATAGAATATTAGGGGAGATAAATAAAATATCTCCAAGAGAAGTTTTGATAGATGAGAACTCCTATGAAGAGCTAGAAAAAGAGTTAAAGCAATTTGCTCAATTGAATAAAATAAATATTAGTTCCTATCTAAAAGTGAAAAAAAGTGAAGATTTTTTGAAAAAATATTTTAAAGTTATTTCGCTGGACAGCTTCGGTTTAAATGGAAAAATTGCAGCTTCTGAAGCGGCTGCAATGGTTTTAGAGTATGTTCTAGAATTACAAAAAGGAAATGAAATACCTGTAGATAAGATAGTCTATACAGGGAGTGAGAATATAATGGAGTTAAACCTAACAACACAAAGAAATTTGGATGTTGTGGCATCAAATAGAGAAAATGGTGTATTAGGTACTTTACAATGGATTTTAGATAGTTGTAAAAGCTCCATGGGGAGTAGATTATTGAAGCATTTTTTAAAAAATCCTTCAACTGAAAAAGATACAATTCTTGAGAGACAAGAAAATATAGAGTTCTTTTATAAGAGTGTTCTTCTGAGAGAAGAGATAAGAGAAAAACTAAAAGATATATACGATATTGAAAGAATAATTGGAAAATTAATTTTAGGAAATGAAAATGCGAGAGATTTAGTGGCACTAAAAAAATCAATCTTGAATAGTTTAGAGATATACAAGGTTCTAAAAGGTAATCCGATTTTCGAGATATGTTTAGATGAGTTAATTGAAATATATAATTTGATAGAAAAAAGCATAAAAGATGAGGTTCCATTTTCTATTAGAGAAGGTGGAATAATAAAAGAGGGATATAGTACTGAGTTAGATGAATTGCATAATATTTCTAACAATGGCAAAGATACGATTTTCGAGATTGAAAATAGGGAAAGAGAGAGAACAGGGATAAAAGGATTAAAGATAAAGTATAACAAAGTTTTTGGATACTTTATAGAAGTGACTAAAGCTAACATTCATTTGGTTCCTGAAGATTATATAAGAAAGCAAACATTGGCAAATGCTGAAAGATATATTGTTGAAGATTTAAAGATTTATGAAGAGAAAGTTCTAAATGCCAAGGATAAGATAGAAAGTTTAGAATATCATATTTTTAAAGAGATTTCTGAAAAAGTAAAAAGTTATAGGAATGAACTTCATGAGTTGGCATATAAATTAGCATATTTGGATGTTATAACAAATTTTGCTTATGTGGCGACAAAAAATAGCTATGTTAAGCCAGAGATAACAACAGAGGGAGATATAGAAATAATAGGTGGAAGACATCCAATTGTTGAGCAACTGGTAGGAAGAGAAAATTTTGTTAAGAACAGTATAGTTCTAAATAACGATAAAAATTTAATAATTTTGACAGGACCGAATATGTCAGGAAAATCTACATATATGAAACAGGTGGCTTTGATACTAATTATGGCTCATATAGGATGTTATGTTCCAGCAGAATATGCTAAAATAGGAATTGTGGATAAGATTTTTACAAGAATAGGTGCCAGTGATGATTTAGTTACTGGACAGTCCACATTTATGTTAGAAATGAGTGAAGTTGCCAATATAGTCAATAGTTCTACAAAAAATTCTTTTATTATTTTGGATGAAATAGGTAGAGGAACATCTACATTTGATGGAATTTCAATTGCGACAGCAATAACAGAATATATTCATGACAATATTGGAGCAAAGACAATCTTTGCAACACACTACCATGAATTGACTCAACTTGAATCAAAGTTGAATAAATCTGTAAATTTTAGAATTGAAGTTAAAGAGGATGAAAAAGAGATACTGTTTTTAAGAGAGATTGTAAAAGGGGGAGCTGATAAATCTTATGGAATAGAGGTTGCAAGATTAGCAGGTCTACCTAAAGAAATCTTAGATAGAGCAAAAGAGATGTTAAAAGTTCTAGAAAATAGAAAAATGATAATAGAAAAAAGAGTAAAAAAAGAACAGCTGATATTATTTGGAGATTTTAAGCCTGAAACAAAAGAGGAAACCGTGAAAAAAGAAGAAGAAAATATTGTACAATTAGAAAATGAAGAGAGAATAGTATTACGTCTTTTGAGAGAGGCTGAATTGGATAAAATGACACCACTTGACGCCTTTTTAAAGTTAAATGAATTAAAACGTATTTTAAACTAGGAGGGCGCCATGAATAAAAAGAAAATAGCCTATAGAGTTATTATAGTAGCAGTATTAGTTTTGGGATACTTAAATTATTTTGGTAATGAGAAGAAGATAGAAAAAAAAGAAGATATAGTAGAAACTACTGGAGCCGTATATGATACTGAGGAGTATCATATAGAAGCTGATAAACAGAAAGATTTTTTAAAAACAAACGAAACGGTTTTTGAAAAAGCAAAAGCTGTAATTGATGGAATGATATTAACAGGAGATAATGCCTTTTTAGATGCTGGTAAAAATTTATTATTAAAATCCAATATTTTAGGAAAAAGTTTAACTGGTTGGGAATTTGAAACTCAAGAGGCAAAATACAATAAAGAAAATGGTGAGATAGAATCTACAATAGGTGTTACAGCAATCAATAAAGCCGAAGGAATAGAGGTTTCAGGTAAAAATTTTAAAAGTGATACCAAGATGGAAAATGTAGTCTTATCTGGAGATGTGAAATTCAGAATCAAGAATATAACTTTATCGGCTGAAAAAGCGAAGTATAACGATAAAGATAAGATAGTAGATATAGATGGGAATTCATTTCTATCTGGGTCAAATTTTGGAAATGAGTCGGGAGTATTAAGTGGAAATTTTAAAGGTTTGAAATATAATGTAAAAACGAATATATTAACTACTTCCAATTCTTTTATGCTAGATTACAATGGTATTAAGTTATATGGTGATAACTTAGTGCTAAATGATAAAACAGAAGCTTTTAAAATAAGTAAAAATGTGTATGTATTAGCAGATGGGTATAAAATAGGTATGGAAAGTATTACCTCAGATGGTGGAGATAATATAAGTTTTAATGGAAAGATATCAGGAACTAATGGAGTTTACTCTTTTAAAGGTGACAATGGAGTTTACAATAAAGTTACTAGAAAATTTGTTTTAAAAGGTAATGTTCAAGGGACTGACAAAAGCGGTGGAAAACTTTTGACAGACATGGCAATTTATGCACTGGATACAAAAGAGCTAGAATTGATTAGCGATAAAAATACAGAGTATACAAGTCCAGAAAATAGGATTTTAACAAAAAATTTAATCTATTTAACAGAAACTGGTGAGTTGTATTTAAAGAATGGATACACATATTTCAGTGATAAATACAATAGTAAAGGAGAAAACTTTTTTTATAATAAAGTTACTGGTAAAGGGTATGTTATAAAAGGAGATATAAAAAATAATATAGAAAATCAGTATGCTTCTGGAAATAGAGTGGACTTTGATAGACAGGAAGACAGCTATTTGATAGATGGAGACGCTTATTTTGAGGATAGTAATTATATATTTGAAAGTCAAAAGATAGATTATCTGGGAAAGAAAGGTTTTGTATATTTACCAAATGAATATATTTTAAAGAGAAAAAAAGAAAAAGATACTTTTGAAGGTTTAAAAGGGGAATACAATCTAACTACGGAAGTATTCAAATCCTTTGGTCATTTTAAATATGTGAGTGTCGATAACATTGTTGAAGGAACAAACTTAAATTTTAACCAAAAAACTGGAATAGGGTCAGTAGAAAAAGATTTGGTTGCTTTTGATAGAAAAGGTGAAACTAAATTAAATTCAGTAAGTGGTGAGTTTAAAGAGAATGAGTTTGTAAAGTTAAAAGATAAGCTGGTTTTACGAAGCGGAGATATTATAGTAAATGCAAACTCTGCAGACTATCAAATAAAGGATCAAAAAATATATATTCCGGGTGAAATTGTATTTGAGGATGATGTTAAAAAAAGTACTGGGAAAATGTATAATGGAGTATATGAAGCTGATAAAAAAGTATTTACTGGTGAAAAATTTAATGGAAAAGATGTGAAGAATACATTAAAAAGTGATATAATAAAGTACTTTACTTCTCAAGGAAATTTTGTTTTGGAAAAAAATGCTGAAATTAAAGATGAGAAGACAACTTTAAGAGGAGACCGATTAGAGTACAATAAAAATACAGAAGTAGCTATTTCTCCAAAAAGATTTGAAATAGATTATAGTGATTACAATATAGTTGGAGATAATGGAGCCTTAGATAAAAAAACTAGTCATTTAACAGGTAAAAATATACAGATAAAATCAAAGTTGAATGAGGAGTTTAGAGGTGATAGAGTGGAGGGTACCTTAGATAACATGAATTTAGATTTTACTGGAAATGTTTCTGGAAAAATTTATCAAGATGGAGTGCCTGTAAACTTTAAAGGAGATTTTGCAAGAGTGTACTTTAAAAAAGATGCTCAAGGAAAAAATCAAGTTCAGAGAGTTGAAGCCAGAAAAAATGCCGTGGTTCAAAAAGAGGGAACAACTCTTTACTCAGATTATTTGGAGATTCAACCAGAGAAAAAATTAATATTTGGAAAAGATAATACTAAAGCGGTGCTGAAAGATAAAGATGGAATAGTGACTACAGTTACTTCAAATATGATGACGGGAGATTTGAATACAGAGATTATTGATTTAGTGGGAAAAGTTGTAATTGTGAGAAAAGATAAAGATAAAGTATTAAATGCAACATCAACAAAAGCAAAGATAAAAAATAAAGATAATATAGTTGAATTAAGAGGGGATGTTGTTGTTGACGACGGTGAATCTGTAATAAAATCTGATGAAGCAGATTACAATACAAAAACTAATAAAGTAAAGGCTAGAGGAAACGTTTTTGTAGATTATAAAGTAAATGAGAAAAAAAGTATAACAAGTGCAAATCAAGTAAAATCGGGGTATAACAAAATATTGAAAAAATAAGGAGAATCTATGAGAAGTATAATCGCTCAAGGATTATGTAAAAGTTATAAAAAAAGACAGGTAGTTAAGAATGTTAGCTTAGAGGTAAAAAAAGGCGAGATTGTAGGACTTTTAGGACCTAATGGAGCGGGAAAAACTACAACATTTTACATGATAACTGGAATAGTTAAACCTGAAAAGGGTCAAGTTTTTATCAATGAAATAGATATAACAGAGTATCCAATGTATAAAAGAGCAGATATGGGAATTGGATATCTTGCACAGGAACCATCAATATTTAGAAATCTTTCTGTCGAAGACAATATACTGGCTATATTAGAGATGAAAGGATTGCCAAAGGATGAGCAGATAAAAAAAATGCGAGGGCTGTTGGAAGAGTTCAAATTAACTCATGTAGCAAAATCAATGGGATATTCTCTTTCTGGAGGAGAGAGAAGAAGAGTTGAAATCGCTAGAACAATAGCTAATGATCCGGACTTTATACTATTAGATGAACCATTTGCAGGAGTTGATCCGATAGCGGTAGAGGATATACAGCAAATTATTAAGTACTTAAAACAAAGAGGACTAGGAATATTGATTACAGATCATTCGGTAAGAGAAACACTATCTATAACTGAAAAAGCTTATATAATGGCTAATGGAAAAGTGTTAATAAGTGGAACTCCAGAAGAGATAGCTTCTAATCCAATGGCAAAGAAAGTATATTTAGGAGAAAACTTTAAATTAGATTAAATAAATTTTAGAAATACAGTGGAGGAAACAAGAATATGTTAACAGGTAACGAAATTAGAAGCAAATTTATAGAATTTTTCGAAAAGAAAAATCATAAGCACTTTGAGAGTGCATCACTTATCCCAGATGATCCTACTCTTTTATTAACAGTTGCTGGAATGGTTCCTTTTAAGCCATATTTTTTAGGACAGAAGGAAGCTCCAACACCAAGAGTAACAACTTATCAAAAGTGTATTAGAACCAATGACTTAGAAAATGTTGGAAGAACTGCAAGACATCATACTTTTTTTGAGATGTTGGGAAATTTCTCTTTTGGGGATTATTTCAGAGAGGAAGCGATAGTTTGGTCATGGGAATTTATAACAGAAGTTTTGAAATTAGATAAAGATAAATTATGGGTTTCAGTGTTTACAACGGATGATGAAGCGGAAAAAATTTGGATTGAAAAATGTAATTTCCCAAAGGAAAGAATCGTAAGAATGGGAGAATCTGAAAACTGGTGGGCAGCGGGACCAACAGGTTCGTGTGGACCATGTTCAGAAATCCACGTCGATTTAGGACCAGCTTACGGAGGAGATGAAAATTCTAAATTAGGGGATGAGGGAACAGATAATAGATTTATTGAAATTTGGAATTTAGTTTTCACTGAGTGGAATAGAATGGAGGATGGATCGTTACAACCGCTTCCAAAGAAAAATATAGATACAGGAGCTGGACTTGAAAGAGTGGCAGCAATGGTGCAAGGTAAGTCAAATAACTTTGAAACAGATTTGTTATTTCCTATAGTTGAAGAAGCTAGCAGGCTTACAAATACAAAATATGGAGTAGAACCTGAAGTAGACTTTTCATTAAAAGTGATAACAGATCATGCAAGGGCGGTTACCTTTCTAGTTAATGATGGGGTTATACCATCTAACGAAGGAAGAGGTTATATTTTGAGAAGAATTTTAAGAAGAGCGGTAAGACATGGAAGACTTCTTGGAAGAAAAGAGTTATTTATGTATGAGATGGTGGACAAAGTCGTAGATATAATGGATGGAGCATATCCTGAGTTAAGAAAGAATCTAAAGCATATCAAAAAAGTTGTGAAGATTGAAGAGGAAAAATTCTCTAATACATTGGATCAGGGGATACAGCTTGTTATGAATGAAATAGAGGGAGTAAAGTTAAAAGGTGGAACAAAACTATCGGGAGATGTGACGTTCAAACTTTATGATACTTATGGATTCCCTTATGAACTGACAGAAGAAATCTGTGAAGAAAATGGAATTGAGGTTTCAAAAGATGAATTCTTGGAAAAGATGGAAGAACAAAGAGAGAAGGCTAGATCAGCAAGAACTGTTATCATGGAAAAAGGGCAAGATAACTTTATAGAGGAGTTCTATGATAGACATGGAAAAACAGAGTTTACAGGATACTGTGATTTGATGACTCCAGCAACTCTTTTAAGTGCTAGAGAGCTAGAGAATGGTAAATATGCTCTTATTTTTGATCAAACGCCATTCTATGCAGAGTCTGGAGGACAAGAAGCTGATCAAGGTATTATAGAGGGAGAGAATTTAGTAGCAAAGGTATTGGATGTTCAAAAACAAAAAGAGATTTACACTCACATAGTTGAAATAGAAAGTGGGTTGGAAGAGTTAATCGAAGGAACGCTGTTAAATTTAACTGTGGATCCAGTTAGAAGAGAGGAGATTGCAAAAAATCATACAGCGACACATCTATTGCATCAAGCCTTAAAAGATGTACTGGGAACTCATGTTCAACAGGCAGGTTCATCTTGTGGTGCAGAGAGGCTAAGATTTGACTTCAATCACTATGAGGCATTAACACCTGAAGAACTTGAAAAAGTTGAAAAAGCAGTAAATGAAAGAATATTTATGGCTACAGCAGTGAATGCAGAAATTATGTCAATGAATGACGCAAAATCAAAAGGGGCAACAGCTTTATTTGGAGATAAGTATGGAGATGAAGTAAGAGTTGTTTCAATAGGTGATTATTCAATGGAGCTTTGCGGAGGAACTCACATAAGCAATATCAGTAAGATAGGAATTTTTAAAATAGTTTCAGAAGCTGGAGTTGCAGCGGGAGTTAGAAGAATAGAGGCTCAAACTAGTTATAGAGCATACCTAGCGGTTTTAGAAATGGAAAATACCATGAAAAGAGTTGCTAAGAACTTAAAAGTTAACTTACAAAAAGTTGAGGAAAGATCAGAGAAAGTTGTTGAAGAAGTGAGAGAGTTATCGAAGGAAGTTGATGCTCTAAAAACTAAGGTGGCGACATTTGAAGCAAATTCATTATTTGATGAGATTGAAGAGATAAATGGAGTTAAAGTTTTAGTGAAGGATTTTAAAGATAAAGAAGCAGATTCTTTAAGGGAGATTGTAGACAAGGCAAAAGATAAGTTAGGAAGCTGTGTTATCGTATTGGGATCAAATAATGAAAAAGCTATATTTGCGATTGGAGTTACAAAGGATTTAATCGGAAAAGTTAAAGCTGGAGATTTAGTGAGAGAAGCGGCTAAGATAGCTGAAGGAAATGGCGGAGGTAGACCTGATTTTGCACAGGCCGGTGGAAAGAATGGAGCAAAGGTTAAGGAAGCGCTTTCAGCTGTAAAGGAGATTTTAGTAAAAACACTATAAATGGAGGAAGATAGTTATGTATAAAAGATATCTTTCTTTAGATGTGGGAGATGTGAGAATAGGGGTGGCAAAGTCAGACTTGATGGGAATGGTTGCCACTCCCCTAGAAGTGATAGATAGAAGAAAAACTAAAGCTGTGAAGAGAATTGCTGAATTGTGTAGACAAGAAAACAGTAAATCAATAGTTATAGGAATACCTAAAAGTTTAGATGGAACTGAAAAACGTCAGGCAGAAAAAGTAAGAGAGTTTATGGATAAATTAAATAAATCTATTGAAGGATTAGAGTTTTTTGAGATAGATGAAAGACTTTCCACTGTTTCAGCAGATAGAATGTTAAATGAAACAAATTTAAGGGGAGCTAAAGAAAAAAGAAAAGTGGTTGATAAGATAGCAGCGGCTATTATATTACAGACATTTTTAGACATGAAAAAATAACTGAGTGGAGGATAGCATGAATTTTAAGGGAATGACAAAACTGTTTTTTGTACTAGTTATCCTAGTATGTTCTTGGTGGTTAGCAATAGTAAAACCAACGAAGCTAGGACTGGACTTAAAAGGTGGAGTTTATGTGGTTTTACAGGCCAAGCCAGAAGAGGGTATGGAGTTAGATGACGAAGCAATGAATAGATTAATAGAAGTTTTAGATAGAAGAATAAATGGTCTTGGAGTAGCGGAGTCAGTTGTGCAAAGAGCAGGGATAGATAGAGTTATCATAGAATTACCGGGGATTACTAATTCAGATGACGCGGTAAAGATGATAGGAAAAACAGCTTTATTGGAATTTAAAATAATGAATGGAGATGGGTCTTTGGGTGAAACATTATTGACAGGTGGAGCGCTAAAAAAGGCAGAAGTTTCATACGATAATTTAGGAAGACCTCAAATTCAATTTGAGATGAATATAGAGGGAGCAAAAGAATTTGCTAGAATAACAAGAGAAAATATTGGAAAAAGATTAGCTATAACACTTGATGGAGAAGTTCAAACTGCACCTTCAATAAATAGTGAAATTCCAAGTGGAAATGGAGTTATAACTGGAAGTTACACTCCAGATGAAGCTAAAAAAACAGCAACACTTTTAAACGCAGGAGCACTACCAGTAAAAGCAGAAATAATTGAAACAAGAATTGTTGGTGCATCCTTAGGAGACGAATCAATAGCTCAAAGTAAAGTAGCTGGTATGGTAGCGGTTGGATTAATTGCAATATTTATGTTATTTATGTATAGATTACCTGGGTTCGTAGCAGATTTAGCTCTACTAAGCTTTGGTCTTGTGATGTTCGCAATGTTAAATTTTATTGATGCAACATTAACACTGCCGGGGATAGCGGGTATGATATTATCAGCTGGTATGGCAGTTGATGCCAATGTTATAATTTTTGAGAGAATAAAAGATGAGTTAAAGTTAGGAAATACAATCAATGGTGCTATAAAACTTGGATTTAGTAAGGGAATAGCTTCGATTATAGACTCAAATGTAACAACATTATTAACAGCTTTAGTGCTATTTATGTTTGGAACAGGAACTGTAAAAGGATTTGCAGTAACTTTAACAATTGGAACTGTGGCATCGATGCTTACAGCGGTTTTCATAACAAAGGTTCTGTTAACAACAACAGTGGATTTATTTAAAATAAAAAGAACAGAGTTCTTCGGTGTGAAAAGGGGGTAAGTAAATGTATATTGAGGTAATCAAGCATAGTAAAAAATGGATAACATTATCAGCAATATCTTTTATAATATTCCTAGGAATGTTTTTAATAAAGGGATTGAATTATGGAATAGACTTTACAGGTGGAAGTTTAATTCAGATAAATTATGCCAACACTATAACGTTATCAGATATAAATAAGGAGTTAGATGAAGTGGCGGTTGAAATTCCACAACTTTCATCAACTGCAAGAAAAGTTCAAGTTTCTCAGAGTGACAATAATGTTATTATTAGAACCGCTGAGATGAGTGATAAAGATACAGAAAAATTACTAACAGATCTTCAAGTGTTAGGGGAATATAAGCTAGAGAGAGCTGAAAAGGTTGGAGCAACAATAGGTGAGGAGTTAAAAACATCAGCTGTATATGCTCTTACAATAGGTGGAATACTAATAGTTTTATATATAACAATGAGATATGAGTTTAAATTCGCGATAGCGGGAATTTTAACATTATTACATGATGTGACAGCAGCTTTAGGAGTTATTGCACTATTAGGATACGAAGTTGATACGCCATTTATAGCAGCAATATTAACAATTTTAGGATATTCTATCAACGATACTATCATAATATATGATAGAATTAGAGAGAGCTTAAGAAAAAAATCAGATTTGACATTTGGAGAAGTATTAAATAGAAGCTTGAATCAAGTTTTAGTAAGATCAATTAATACTTCAATTACGACATTGTTAGCATTAGTTGCAATTTTGGTATTTGGTGGAGCTAGTTTAAGAACATTTACAACGACGCTTTTAGTGGGAATTGGAGTAGGAACTTATTCATCAATATATATTTCAACACCTTTAGTATATCTTTTTGAAAAGAAAAGAGACGATAAGTATGAACCTAAAAAAGATGATGATGATGACAATTCACACCCCGAAGAAAAAATTGTAGTATAAAACAAAAAAGCCACCTTTCATAGGTGGCTTAATCTACTTAATAATAGTTGGAGGAAAAAATGAGAACGTGGGCAGAGATAGATCTAGATAATTTAGAGTATAATATAAAAAAAATAAAAGAACTATCTTATGACAGAGACATAATGGCCATTATAAAAGCAGATGCCTATGGAATGGGAGCAGTCACAATAGCAAAAGAACTTTCAAAAATGGGGGTAAAAATTTTTGGAGTTTCATCTCTAGAAGAGGGGATAGAACTAAGAAATAACGGCATTGATGATGAAATTTTAATCTTGGCAGGAATTTTTAATGACGAGTTAAAAGAGGCAGAGAGAAAAAATTTACAAGTTACTTTGACTGATCTTTCTCAGATAGAATATATTAGTGAAAAAGAACTTTCGTTGAAAGTACATATAAAAGTTGACACAGGAATGGGAAGAGTTGGATTTACGGTGGAGGAAGGAAAAACTGCTATTGATATATGTAGAGAAAAAAATATTGAAGTAGTAGGAGTATATTCACATTTATCGGTATCAGATGAATCGGATGAAGAGTCAATAAACTATACGAAAAAACAGATAGAGAAATTTAAAGATTTTGAAAAATTAGAAGAGATAAAATATATCCATATTCTTAATAGTGGAGGAATATTGAAGTTTTCTGAAACTCCTCAAAGCAATTTGGTTAGAGCTGGAATAATTATGTATGGTGTTTATGGAGAGGGAGTTATAGAAGATTTAAAAAGAGTTTTTACATTAAAAAGTAGAATACTTTTCTTGAAAGAACTAAAAGAGGATATAGATATATCTTATGGAAGGTTAGGCAAAGGATATAGAAACGACTTAATTGCAACAGTGACGGTAGGGTATGCTGACGGTTTTAGGAGAGAATTTTCGAATAAGGGAACAATTGAAGTTCATGGTATTGCTTGTAAAATAGTCGGAAAAGTATGTATGGATATGCTTATGATAAAAATACCGGATGAACTAAAAAATAGGGTCAAAGTGGGAGATGAAGTAACTGTGATGGGAGAGGATATTTTTGAAAAGTCAGTAATGATTGGTTCTTCCATCTATGAGCTATTTACAGGATTGAGTAGGAGAGTTAGTCGAGTCTATTTGAAACATGGGAAACCATACTCAGTAAATAGCTTGATAGGAAAATTATAAAGGAGAAACTGATGGCAAAAGTAATATTAGAAGCAGGAAAAGAGAAAAAAATTAGAAATTTTTATCCGAATGTATTTAAGGATGAAATACAAGAAGTTTTAGGAAAAACTTCAAATGGAGATATAGTAGAAGTTTGTACAACGGATGGAGAAGTAGTGGCGAAAGGTTATGTGACGGAATCTACAAATGCATTCGTAAGAGTTTTAACAACAAGGGATGTAGCGGTTGATAAAACGTTGATTTTAGAAAAAATAAAAAGAGCTTATGAAAAGAGAAAGCATCTTTTGACAGAAACAAATTGTATTCGAGTTTTTTATTCTGAAGCGGATGGAATACCGGGGTTAATAATTGATAAATTTGATAAATATGTATCAGTACAATTTAGAAATTCAGGATTAGAAGTGGCATTTAGACAAGATATAATAAATGCGATAAAAAAAGTTATGAAACCAAAAGGGATATATGAAAGAAGTGATGTTGAAAATAGAACTCACGAGGGTGTGGAACAGCAAACTGGAATAATATATGGAGAGATTCCTGAAAGAATAGTGATGGAAGACAATGGATTAAAATATTATGTTGATATTGTAGATGGACAAAAAACAGGGTTTTTCTTGGATCAAAGAGATTCTAGAAAGTTTATAAGACCATTTTTAAATGAAAACACAAGATTTTTAGATGTGTTTTCAAGCAGTGGTGGATTTTCGGTTGCGGCATTAAAAGAGGGATGTAAAAAAGTTGTGGCAATTGATAAGGAGCCACACGCTCTGGAGTTATGCAAAGAAAACTATGAATTAAACGGATTTACAAATGATTTTGAAACAGCGGAAGGAGACGCCTTTTTAATGCTAAAAATTTTGGCCAATAGAGGGGAAAAATTTGATGTAATAACTTTAGATCCTCCTTCATTAATAAAGAAAAAGATAGATGTTCCAAGAGGAAGAGATATGTTTTTTAGTCTGTGTGATGAGAGTTTTAAATTGATTGAAGAGGGTGGAATAGTTGGAATAATAACGTGTGCTTATCATATGTCTCTTCAAGATTTGATAGAGGTGACGAGAATGGCTGCTTCAAAAAATGGAAAGTTGCTACAAGTCATAGGTGTAAATTATCAACCAGAAGATCACCCATGGATTTTACATATTCCAGAAACACTATATCTAAAAGCTTTATGGGTTAGAGTAGTAAATAATTAATTTAAAGGGGGAATAATTATGTACTTAGATATTTTAATAATAGTGATACTAATATTTGCAGTAATCGAAGGATTGAAAGATGGATTTTTACTACAATTTTTCTCAATCTTTGGAATTTTTATAGACTTTATTATAGCTCAAAAATTTACTCCAATTGTAATAGAAAAGTTGGCTATGAGTAACAATGAAAGTAACTATTTATTGACATATATAGGTGTTTTTATAGTATCATATTTTGTCATAGCTATTCTAATGTTTTTTATAGGGATTATTCTAAAAAATCAAAATAAAGAGTTTTTATCCAGAGGTCTAGGTGGAGTATTTGGATTAGCAAAAGGACTTGTAGTTTCATTGATAGTTTTGTTTATTTTTAATTATGCTGCACAAAAATATACAGTTTTGAAAAAGTATGGAGCAGATAGTAAAACAAATGGAGTATTTTTGGAAAAATCTCATTACATTGAGGAGTATTTACCAAAAGAATTAAAATCAGAGTTGAATTATATAAAGGGAAAAGAGCTAGTTGAAAAGTATTTTAATAAAATGTTTTAGGAGAAGACAATGAAAATAATTGAAAAATATATATTGGAAGATGTAAAGATGCCAATAATATTTGGAGTGTCACTATTTACTTTTATTTTTTTAATAGAGATTATAGTATCTTTGATGGAAAACATAATTGTGAAGGGAATTTCATTAATTGATGTATTAAGAATATTGTCATTTTATCTACCTCCAATTTTAGCACAAACAATACCAATGGGTGTATTTCTAGGAGTTATGATAACTTTTTCTAAACTTACAAGAACGAGCGAAACTACCGCAATGAGCTCGATAGGGATGTCTTTAGATGATATATTGAAGCCAATAATAATGTTGGCTTCAATAATTACTATTTTTATATTTTTTTTACAAGAGAGCATTATTCCTAGATCTTTTAGTAAGTTAGAAGAGATAACTATGAAGATAGCGTATGAGAACCCAGTGTTTCAATTAAAAGAAAAAATATTGATCGATGAGGTTGATGACTATAGTTTATACATTGAAAAAATTGATAGAAAAACTAATGAAGCTGAAAATGTATTAATATTTCAAAAAGAAGATAAAGCCTCATTTCCTACTATTTTGTTAGGGGATAGAGCCTATTGGAAAAGTGTAAATATGGTGTTAGAGGATTCTACGTTCTATACTTTTAATCCAGATGGAACAATAAAATTAGAAGGGGAGTTTAAACAGAAAAAAATACCTCTAAGTTCATATTTTCAAGAGGTTAATATAGAGGTAAAAGATATAGAAGCTATGAGTATAACGAATCTTTTAAAAAAATTAAAAGATAAAACATATTTGGAAAAAATTCCATATTTAGTAGAAATAAATAGAAAAGTAGCGATTCCATTGTCAACTGTTGTGCTAGCTATATTGGGAGTTCTTTTATCAATAGGACACCATAGAAGTGGAAAAGGAGCTAGTTTTGGAGTAAGTTTAGGGGTTATATTTATCTATATTATGTTTTTAAATATAGGGATTGTAATGGCAAATAGAGGTGTGGTATCACCATATATAGGAGTTTGGCTACCTAATTTGTTGTTGATTGGTGGAACAGCTTTACTATATAAAAGAAAAGCGGGTGGTGCTAGATGAAGAGGTTAGATATCTATATAAGTAAAAATTTTATAAAGTCATTTCTATTGAGTTTAATAGCATTTATAAATATTTTTATATTGAGTCAACTATTTAAAATAATAAGATACATAACGACAGGAAGAATGAGTGTTCCAGAATCGGTGACGTATATATTTTATCTATTGCCAAAAATTTTTATAGAAGTTACACCTTTAGCAATACTTTTGGGTTCACTGATGTGCATCAATAAAATGGCATCCAATTTAGAGATTATATCTTTAAAAACTTCTGGAATAAGTTTTAGAAGAATAGTGAGGTATCCAATAATAATATCATTTTTAATATCTTTAATAGTCTTTCAAGTGATGAACCGTGTTCATCCAGTGGCTTTGGCTAAAAGTAGAGCTTTAAGGGCTGGAAGGAAAATAGCGGAAAGAGTATTACCCACAGTGAAAAATAACGCATTTTTAAGAACTGAAGACAATAATGTTTACTATATAAAGCAAGTGGATAGAATTGGTAATAAAGGTAAGCTCTTAGAAATAGTGAAATTAAATAAAGAGTTTGATAAAATAGAGGAGATAGTAACTGCTAAAAGTGGTGAATTTGATATAAATAAAAACCAATGGATACTTAAAGATGCCGTGGTGAACAATTTTACTAATAAAACTCAAAAGAGATACAAAGTTTATTCAGATGAAACTTTTGATAAAGGACCATCAAATTTTATAACAATTCAAGGTGATCCAGATGAACTAACAAATGCTGAAATAGCAAAATCAATTAGGGATATTAGAGTAACAGGTGGAGATATAAAAGAGTCCTTATCTGTTTTAGGAAAAAGATACTCGTTTCCCTTTGCAAGTTTCATTGTATCATTTTTAGGATTATCTTTAGGAAGTAGATACGTTAGAGGAGCTTCAGCTATAAGTATCGCTTTAAGTGTGGGATTAGGTTATTCATACTATATAGTACAAGCTTCATTTGAAGCTTTGAGTATAAATGGATTATTGAATCCATTTTTAAGTGGTTGGATTCCAAATGTGATATTTTTATGTTTAGGAATTTACTTTATGAGAAAAGCAGAATATTGAGGAGGAAAATGAGCATAACAACTAGGAGATTAGATAATGGCATAACGTTATTAATGGAAGATATCAAAAGTATAAACACAGCTAGTTTAGGTTTTTTTGTCAGAGCTGGAGTAAAAAATGAGTTACCTGGAGAAGAAGGGATATCGCATTTTATAGAGCACTTATTATTTAAAGGAACAACTAATCGTTCAGCAAAAGAGATATCTGAAGAGATTGATGATCAAGGTGGAATGATAAACGCATATACAAGTGTTGAAAAAACAGCATACTATATTCAAATGACTTCAAATACTTTGGAGATTGGAATTGATATTTTAAATGATATGTTTCTAAACTCAACCTTTACAGATGAAAATATTGAAAAAGAAAGAAATGTAATAATAGAAGAGATAAGAATGTATGAAGATATTCCAGAAGAGGTTGTGCATGAAGAAAATCTTGGATTTGCTATAACTGGTGTACAAAGCCAAAAAGTAGCTGGAACAGTAGAAAGTTTAAAAGGGATAGATAGAGAAAAAATATTAAGGTATTTTTATGATATGTATAAACCAGAAAATATAGTTGTTGCAGTAGCAGGAAATATAGAAGAGGATAAGATATTTAAACAACTAAATGAGGGAATTGGACAATTGAAGGATAGAAGTACAAAAAGAGTCTACAATGGCGAGATGATTATAAACTCTGGAGAGAAAATAATAGTTCAAGAAACAAATCAAGTTCATTTGTGTGTTAATACTTTAGGAACTTCTAGCACCGATAGAGATCGGGTGGAAACATCAGTGATATCAAATATTCTGGGTGGAAATATGAGTTCTAGGCTTTTCCAAAAAATTAGGGAAGAAAGAGGGTTAGCTTATTCAGTTTATTCGTACACTTCCAATTTTGATGAAGGGGGTCTATTTACTGTATATGCGGGAACTACTCATGAAGACTACAAGGAAGTGATAGCCTTGATAGAGGAGGAACTAAGAGAGTTAAAGGAGAATGGAATTACTGAAAAGGAGCTTCAAAGAGCAAAAAATCAATTTTTGAGCATGGTGACCTTTGGGCTGGAAAGTAGTAAGGGAAAAATGACAAGAATGGCAGGTTCATATTTAGTTTATGGCTATGTAAGAGATATTGAAACTGTAATAAAAGAGATTGAAGCTGTAAATTTACATGATATAAAAAGAGTTGCAAATAAAATATTTGATGAAAAATATATATCTAAAACAATTTTGGGAAATATATAAAGGGGAAAAAATGGAAAAAGTTATTGTTAAACTAGTACTGGAAGATGGAATAGAATTACCCAGATATATGACGGCGGGTGCGGCTGGAATGGATGTTAAAGCAAATATTACTGGACCAGTTACATTAAAAAGCTTAGAAAGAAAGTTAATTCCAACTGGAATAAAAATGGAGATACCTTACGGATATGAAGTGCAAGTTAGACCAAGAAGTGGATTAGCTTTAAAGCATGGGATAACTTTAGTGAATACACCTGGGACTATCGATTCGGATTATAGAGGTGAAGTTGGGATTATATTGATAAACTTAAGTAGTGAAGAATTTATTATAAATCCAGGAGAGAGAATAGGACAATTGGTTCTTCAAAAAGTTTATAAGATGGAGTTTGAAGAGGTGGAAGAGTTGTCAGCAACTGTAAGAGCAGAGGGTGGATTTGGTCATACAGGGAAATAGGAGAAGTTAATGGGAAAAAATCATGATTTAGTAGTTACCACAAAAAAAATAAAAAAAATGAAAAATATGATTTTATATATTGCGCTATGTATAATTTTAATAAGTTTATTGACTGTGTATAGTGCAACAATCCATAAGGGGACATCATTTTTTTACAAGGAAATTGTTTGGATAGGGTTAGGTGTCTTGACATATGTTATATTTTCATTTATAGACTATAGAGTATATGGAAAGTATTATAAAATTATATATCTTTTGAATATTACATTGCTACTGTTGGTATTTGTTATAGGTGATAAAAGATTGGGAGCTCAGAGATGGATTGATTTAGGATTTATAACGATTCAACCTTCTGAATTTTCAAAATTATTTATCGTTTTAACTCTTTCAGAAGTTTTAGCTACAAAATACAACAATAAATTTTTAGGATTTAAGAGTATTTTTGCAACTAGTCTGCATGTTTTACCTATATTTTTATTAATAGCAGCTCAGCCAGACTTAGGAACAGCACTGGTTATAGTATTTTTATATTTAATTCTAATTTTTATAAATGGAATAGATTGGAAAACTTTAATAATTCTAGCACTTATAGGAATTTCGACAGCTCCAATTGGGTACTTCTTTTTATTAAAAGATTATCAAAGAGAGAGAGTGATGACTTTTTTAAATCCGGAAGCCGATCTACTAGGGAGTGGATGGAATGTTACACAATCAATGATTGCAGTTGGATCAGGTGGAATCTTTGGAAAGGGATTTTTGCAAGGAACTCAGAGTAAGCTGAGATTTTTACCAGAATCGCATACAGATTTTATAGCAGCTGTATTTTTGGAGGAAAGAGGTTTAGTTGGAGGATGTGTTTTATTGATGCTCTATATTTTGCTTCTGTGGGGAATATTGAGAATCGGAGATAAAACGGAAGGATATGGAAAACTTATATGCTATGGAATATCAGCTATCTTCTTTTTTCATATAGTCATAAATATAGGAATGGTCATAGGAATAATGCCAGTCACAGGACTACCACTTCTTCTTATGAGCTATGGTGGAACGTCATTTTTGTTTGCTTTTGCAATGTTAGGAATAGTTCAAAGTATAAATATATATAGGGAGTAGAGAATGGAATATGTTATAGACTCTAGTTTTCATGAGGTCAGATTGGATAGATTTTTAAGAAAGAAATATGAAAACACGCCATTGACAGAGATTTTTAAAGGAATAAGAACTGGAAAAATAAAAGTTAATGGAAAAAAATCTAAGGAAAACTATAGATTAAAAGAGGGGGACATTGTAAAAGTTTTAATAGCTGGTGGTGAAACAGTTATGAAGAGTTTTATGAAGATTTCACCTCAAGATATGAGCATCCTAAAAAATGGAATTGTTTATGAAGATGAGAAAGTTGTGATTTTTAATAAAGAGGCCAATGTGGTTATGCATAAGGGAAGTGGACATGAATATGGGCTCTCTGAGATTTTTAAAAGTTACTATGGGACAGATGAATTTAACTTTGTGAATAGAATAGATAAAGTCACATCTGGATTGGTTATAGGAGCTAAAAGTTTGGCAGTGACCAGAGAGTTAGCTGAAGAGGTCAGAGAGGGAAAAACAGATAAAAAGTATTATATACTAGTTGATGGAACTATCGATAAAAAAGAGTTTACTTTAAAAACCTATCTAAAAAAAGATGAGACAAAAGTTGTCGAATTATCTTCATATGAGGATGGAGCAAAGGAAAGTATATCCTATTTTAAAGTTTTAAAAGTGGGGAAAAAAAGAAGCATTTTAGAGGGAAGGCTTGAAACAGGAAGAACACATCAACTGAGAGTACAATTGTCAAGTTTGGGGTATCCGATAGTTGGAGATGGGAAGTATGGAAAAGGCGGAAAAGACATGTTTCTATTTTCATATTATTGTGAAATACCAAAATATAAGATAAAGGTAGAGTTACCTTTACCTGAAAAATTTTTAAAAAATTTAGATTAGAAAACCGGTCTTTTCAAACCGGTTTTTTTAATACTACTATTTATTTAAAAAGGAATTTGCAATTAAAATAACTTTGATTGATTCATCAGGATTTTCGGCTATCGAAACCCCAAATAAAACATCATCAATATCAGCACGACACTCTTTTTTTATCGTTTCGACAATAATACTAGATTCCATTAGATTTAGATTTTGAGGACCAATAATATTTACTAAAAATTTGGTTGCGCCCAGAATCGTTCTTTCAAAAAGAGAGGAGTCAACAGCAGCAAGAGCGGCTTTTTCAGCTCTTTTTTCTCCATCACCTTCTCCAAATCCTAAGATAGCTTCTCCTGAGTCCAATAGAAGAGATTTTATATCGGCAAAGTCCAAATTTATGAGACCTTTAGCTAACATAAGATCAGTCATTCCTTTAACAGCAGTAAATAGAACAAAGTTACTTTTTTTAAAGGCTTCTTGAACAGTTATATTAGGGGCAGAGTTATCTAGAAGTTTATCATTAGGAATAACGATAAGAGAATCGACAAAAGGTTTGAGATTTTCAATACCAGCTTCAGCGATTTTCATTCTTCTTTTGCCTTCAAAAGAGAAAGGTTTAGTGACAATTGCAACAGTTAAAATATTCATATCTTTAGCTAATTTTGCGATTAAAGCTGTGGCAGCACTACCTGTACCTCCACCCATAGTGGAAGTCAAGAATAAAAAATCAGTGCCTCTCAAGACATTTTTAATAAAAGCTAAACTTTCTTTTGTAGCTTTCTCTCCTAGTTCAATATTCCCACCACATCCGAGTCCTTTTGTAGTAGATGGTCCTAATTGAATTTTATGAGGAGTTTTAGAGTTGTTTAAATCCTGTAGATCAGTATTGAGTGCAAAAAAAGTAACATTATCAATGTTAAAAGAGACGATTTCATCAAGGGCATTTATACCACCGCCACCGATTCCCATAACTTTAATATTAACATTACACTTATCTCCCAAAAAAACTCACCCCCTAAATAAATATAGATAACAGTATACAATATTAGTACTTTAATACTATATGATTTCCTTTGTGTCAATAATAAAAAATTATTTTAAGTGCTCTGTATCAGAAAATTTAATAATTTTGAAACTATTAGAATTGTATTCAACAATAGTTGTACTTGTATTTTCAGGAACGGGTTGCCTAGAAAATTCGTCAATACCTCTTTCATTGATAAGAGTGAAAATAGCTTTTAATGTTACACCGTGGCTAACTACTAAAATATTTCCTTCACTATTTTCTTTGATAAGTTTTTCCAATCCAAGTTTAACCCTATCTAGTATTTCGTTGTAACTTTCTCCATGATAAGCGTTAGGATTATACTCTATGGCATTATTCCAAAAGTTATGGTACTCAATTGGATAGTTTTTTTCAAACTCCTCTCTTGGAATACCTTCAACTTTTCCCATATTTATCTCTTGAAATTCATCAATAGTATTTATTTTTAAATTCCTATCCCAAAGTAAAAGTTTAGCTGTTTGTAAAGCTCTTTCTTGTGGAGATGAATAGATTTTTTCAAATTTAATATCTTTTAAATAATAAGAAAGTTTTTTAGCTTGCTCAATTCCTAGCTCGGTCAATGGGGAGTTAGATCTTCCTTGAAAAATTTTTAGTGTGTTCCAAACAGTTTCACCATGTCTTACAAAATAAATACGTAGCATAATTTTCTCCTTTTTAAATATAAAAACTCTTTTTTTTAATATGATATTCTTGTATAATCTTATTATACATTGATTTTTGGAGGTTGTAAAATGAAGTTTTTAGGAGTGATTCCAGCAAGATATGAGTCAACAAGATTACCGAGAAAACCATTGAAGGATATTTGTGGACATTCAATGATAGAATGGGTTTATAAAAGAGCAATGAAATCTAATTTGGATGAAGTGGTTGTTGCGACAGATTCACAAGAGGTTTTTGACACAGTTAAGTCTTTTGGTGGAGAGGTTGTATTGACAGATGTAAATCATTTTAATGGAACTAGTAGAATAGCAGAAGTTTGTGAAAAAATAACCGATTATGATGTAATTATAAATATTCAGGGAGATGAGCCTTTAATAGAACCAGATATGATAAATTCTTTAATCAGTGTATTTAAGAAAGAAGAGGGTTTAAAGATGGCTACATTGAAGCATAAACTTTTAAAAAAAGAAGATATTGAAAATCCAAATTATGTAAAGGTTGTTACAGATAAAAAAGATTATGCAATATATTTTTCAAGAAGTGTAATTCCATATCCGAGAAATGAAAATTTAGATATCTATTTTAAGCACGTTGGAATTTATGGTTATAAGAGAGAATTTGTTTTGGAGTACGCCAAATTAAAAAGCACACCACTAGAGAACTCAGAATCATTAGAGCAACTTAGAGTTTTAGAAAATGGCTATAAAATAAAAGTTTTGGAGACTCCCTTTGAAATAATAGGAGTAGATACACAGAAAGAGCTTGAAAAAGTTAGAAAATATATACTTGAAAAAGGAATAAAGTTATAATGAAAAAATACAATATAAGATATATAGGAGTTATAGGTATTTGTTTATTGGCTATTATAGGATGTAGTGGAAGTCCAAAAAAAGATTATTCCTATAAAAAAGTAGGGAGCTCTTCATTCAAAATAAAGGGGGATAGGATAGATTTATATGGAAGTTATCCAAAGGATAAGATAGTAGTATCGAAACCGATACCTTATCTAAAATGTATAAATGATATGGAATCACCTAAGATACCGATTAAATACCGTACAGAAAAAGAGTTTTTAGATTTTTATAAAAATATTAGAGCTAAGGGACATGGAGACGCTTCAAACTATTGGAGATGGAAGGTTAACTTGAGTAAAAAAGAGATAGGAAATGTATTAAATAAAAATTTAGTAGAGTTAAGTTTAAGAAGACCAAAAGAGGTATTGACCTATCAAAATGGGGAGTGGATTTCTAAGAAAGTTCCATTAAATCCAGTGGGTGAAGTTATTATTTTGAAAGTTCTTGAAAGAGGAGAATCAGGAATAGTAACAAAACTGCTAGTGAAAGGAACTAGAGGTGAATATCTCGTTGCTAAAGAGGGAAATATAAGAAATCTGTTAAGTTTAAGTAAGAGTAGCGTTGGTAACATAGTGAATGTCTATGGGGCTAAAGGTGGAAGTAATAGTTATAATGAAAATTCGATATCTAAAAATCCGAGTATGCTACCGTCTGCATTTATAGCGATAGAAAAGTTGGGGAATGGTAGTTTTAACATTTATGGAGGTGGATTTGGACATGGTTCTGGTGTTCCACAGTGGTCAGCTATGGATTTAACTAAAAATAAAGGATATTCCTATAAACAGGTACTACAAAGATATTACGCTGATACGAAGTTAAAAAATATGAGATCAATAGATGGGATAGGAAATAAAATAAGGGTTGGTATAATGAATAGTGGCTTTTCGAGCCTCAATCATACAAAAATTTCAATGTTTTCTTTAGGAAACATAAAAATAAAAAGTAAAGATGGGAATGTAAATATAAATCCGAGAACTTCGGTTGATTTTGTGGTGAAAGATGGATATGTACAAGTGATTGTTCAAAATAAATTAAGATTGAAGACAAGAAATTTTATAAATATTACATCTAATAAAATGATTTCTGTAACAAATATAAAAAGGAATATTAAAAATTACAAATATCCAACCTACAGAGGTGAATTTGAAATAAGGTTAGCTCAAGGTGGGAAAAGTTTAAATTTAATTAATGAGATAAATATGGAGGACTATTTATTACAAGTAGTACCAAGTGAAATGCCACAAAGCTTTGGTTTGGAAGCACTTAAAGTTCAAGCTGTTGCAGCAAGAACTTATGCAGTAAAAGATATTTTAAGAAATAGATATGCAAAACAGGGGTTTCACATAGTAGATAGTACTCAAAGTCAAGTTTATAATAATTTAGATGAAAATGAATTATCAACTCAAGGAGTAAAGTTAACTAAAGGTTTAATATTAGTACATGAAGAAAAGCCTATTGATGCTAAATACTATTCTACTTCGTCTGGATTCAATTCAAATGCTCACAATGTGTGGTAAAATGAAAAAAAACATTGACTAAATAGTCATTATAGATTAAAATATCTAATGACTGTTTAGTCATTAGATATTTTAACATTTTTTATGGGGGTAGTATGGTAAAGGAGGGAAAAAAGGAACAGATTTTAGAAGCAGCAAAAGATGTTTTGTTAAAAAAAGGAATATTTAAAACAAGAGTTGAAGATATAACTAGTTATTTAGGAATTGCGAAAGGAAGTTTTTATACATATTTTAAATCGAAAGACCAACTTTTAGAAGAAATTATTGATCGAGTATATGAAATTCGAGAAAAAGAGCTAGAGGAACTTTTAGAGGGGAACTATGACTATGAAGAGCAGATAAGAATCTTTATAATAAAAAGATTTGTAATTTCATCGGATAACTTAAAATCACATTTAATATTAATAAATTTAACAAGAAATTTAGAGCATTTGACACCTGTTCTTAGGGAAAAACTTTTACAAATAGAGATTTTGAATAAAAAGTTTTTAAAGGAGATAATAAAAAATATCCAAAACATAAGCTATTCAGAAGAGGAGATAGACACGATTATAATATTTATCATGGGTGGAATAAAATCATATAGATTGGAAAGATTATTTTATAAAAACACAGATGATTATTTTATAAGTGATATAGATGAATTTAGAGAAAGATTAAAAAATATAAATTTAAAAAAAGAAGTCGAATTAGTGGTAAGCGGAATTTTAAAATTACTAACAGGAGGAAATTGATGAAAAAGTTATTAGGATTACTGGCATTGCTTTCAACAGCAGCCTTTTCAAGAGAATTGACACTAGAAAGTGCAATTGATCTAGCTTTAGAAAATGGGAAAACTATAAAAACATCAGAGTTATCAAAAGAAAATGCCAGATTAAACGTAAGAAGGGCATTTAAAACAGCTCTACCAACAGTTGCATATACTGGACAATATCAACGAGCGGAACATACAAATAGAAGTATGATAGATATAGTGAACTCAGATGGAACTACTGGAATAGGAGCTAAAAGTGGATATACACAAACAATAGGTATTTATCAACCATTATTTAAAGGTGGAGCTATTACAGGTGGAATTTTAGGCGCTGAAGCTTCAAAAAATATAGCGGATATTAGTCTTTTATCTGAGAAAAGAGATGTGAGATTAGATATTATTACTCTATATTCAAGTATTATAAACTATGAGAAAGATTTAACGGTTTTAGAAGCGTCAAGAAAAGAGTTACAAGCTAGATATGATAAGCAAAATGAGCAATTAAATTTGAGATTACTTACAAAAGCGGACCTTTTAAAAACTGAATATTCAATTTTAGATTTAGAAGCACAAATAACAGGGACAAAAACGAATTTAGAAATAGCTAAAAAAGATTTAAAATTGAAATTAATGATTCCAAATAATGAAGAAATTACTTTAAAGGACTTTCAAGTACCTGAAAATTTGACAGCAGGAATTGATTTTGGAAAAGATTTAGATCAAGCATTGACAAATAGTTTATCTGCTAAATTAGCAATAAATAAAGTAGATTACGCTCAAGCCGAAAAAATTGTGAGCAGATCAAGTTTGTTACCACAAGTTGAAGCTTTTGCAACATATGGAACGGCTAAGGAAAGCCATCACTTTGACAATAGCTTTGACAATGCAGAATGGAGAGGTGGAGTTTCTGTAAAGTGGGATGTTTTCTCATTTGGAAGTGGAATGGATGAGTATAAAGTAGCAAAAAATAAAGAGGATATAGAGAGTATAAATAAAGAATTAACATCAGATAATATAAAGCTATCTGTTACAAAAAATTATAGAGAATTAATTAGGTTACAACAACTGAGAGACTCTAGAAAAAAAGCACTGGAAGCAGCAACAGAGAACTTTAATATCGATACAGAAAGATATAACGCAGGGCTTATCTCAACTGTAGACTATTTATTATCTGAAAGTCAATATAGACAGGCAGCTGTAGATTATAACTCAGCGGTATTAAATTATTATGTAGCATTTGAAAAGTATAGATCATCACTTATTTAATATTTAGGAGGACGGATGAAAAAGGGATTATTCATATTAACAGCAACAGCTATCTTAATGACTGCTTGTGGAAAAAAAGAGGAAGCAGTGGTAGAGAAACCGAAAAAACCAGTAGTGGTATCACAGGTAAAAAAGGAGCAAGTTTCAGATATATATACAACTGATGGAACGATTGTACCACAAGAAAAAGTAAATCATACGTTGGATACACAAGGTACTGTGGCTACGGTTTTAAAGAAAAATGGAGATCTTGTAAAAAAGGGTGAAGTAGTAGTAAAGTTTACAGATGCAAAGGCTGAATCTAACTATGAAGCAGCAAGAGCTAATTTACAGTCTACAAAAAATAATTTTGAAAAATTTAATAAACTTTATGAGAAACAAATGGTTTCTCAACTGGAGTTTTTAAACTATAGAGATGCGTATACAAATGCTTTAGCAGACTACACAACTAAAAAATCTAACTATGATAAGTTAACTAGAAAATCAGAATTAACAGGATTAGTAGGAAACTTAAATTTAAAATCTGGAAATGTAGTAGAAGCAAATTCAACTGTATTTACAGTAGTTGATGAAAATGTGATGGAGATAACAGTTGATTTTCCGGGATATTGGCTAAACACATTGAGTGAAGGATCACCAGTAATTATAATGGTTTCTGATTTAGGTGGAAAAGAGTTTGAAGGGAAAATAAAATCAATAAATCCAATTGCAGATGCTGAAACTAAAAAATTCCCAGTAAAAATATCTATTGACAATAAAACAAAAGAGTTAAAAGATGGAATGTATACAAAAGTTATAATTCCGACTGAAAAAAGGGAGGGGCTTCTTGTACCTCAACAGGCAGTTTTCATAAGAGATTTATTAAGCTATGTTTATAAAATAGAAAATGGAAAGGCAAAAAGAGTTGAAGTTACAACAGGAGCTACGGTAAAACCAAATATTGAGGTTGTATCGGAGGAGCTAAAACCAGGAGATTTAGTAGTATCGGATGGTATATTTGGACTATCTGATGGAGATGAAATTACAATAAATAATGAAACAAAATAGAAATTAAAGAGGTGAAAGATATATGTCATTAGCAGGTATTGCTATACGTAGACCCGTTGCAACGGTAATGGTGATGGTCTCGATGGTATTCTTGGGAATTGTTTCCATGCTATCAATGAAATCGGAATTACTTCCTAATATGAATATTCCAATGGTTGTAATAACTACAACTTGGAATGGTGCTGTTCCAGAAGACGTAAATAGTCAGATTACTAAAAAAATAGAAGACTCACTATCGGGTGTTGATGGAATTAAAAAAATTACCTCTACATCATCATTTGAAAAATCGGTAGTAAGTATAGAGTTTGACTATGGAGTAAATATAGATCTAAAAAGAGGAGATGTTCAAAGAGAAATTGATGCTATATCGGGAGAGTTACCGGATGATGCATCTAAACCTGTAACTCAAAAGAGACTGGCAGGTTCAGGAAATACAGCGATGATGTTGAACGTATCAGGACCGAACTTTTTAGAGTTAACAACGTTTGTTAATGAGTTTATGACTCCAAGATTTGAAAGAATTGGAGGAGTTGGAAGTGTTGAAACATTAGGGTCGCCAGATAAACAGATTCAAATACAGTTTGATACAGATAAATTGGCATCATATAATTTGACACCAAATGAGTTATATGATTTAATAAAAACTTCGTCGATAAATGTTCCTTTAGGAGTTATTAAAACTGGAGGAAAAGATATTGTTGCGAGATTTATGGGAGAATTTAACTACTTAGATGAATTTGAAAATATGATTTTAAGAAGTAATGGTAAAACCATTAGATTAAAAGATATTGCTAATGTAGTATTAACTACCGAAGATCAAAGTGAAATAACTAAACTTGATGGGAAACCATCAGTAATGTTAGTTATTGAAAAATCTACGGATGGAAATATTTTGTCAATTACAGACAATGCAAAAATAGCATTAGAAGAGATGAAACCTTATTTTCCAAAAGGTGTGGAAGTGACAACAGTGATGGATTACTCTGAAAATATTAATTCGTCAATTTCAGGAGTAAAAGGAAATGCCGTTACAGGACTTGTTTTGGCTACAATAGTACTTTTGGTTTTCTTAAAAAATATTAGAGCAACAATACTAATATCTTTAGCATTACCAATAGCTATTATATTTACATTTGCATTTCTATCCCTTTTAGGGGTAACAATAAACGTAATATCGTTGATGGGACTATCTATAGGGGTAGGAATGTTAACGGATAACTCAGTTGTTGTTATAGATAATATATATAGACATATAACAGAGCTTAAAAAGCCGGTAATGGAGGCTGCGGAGGATGGAGCATCCGAAGTTGCTGTAGCGATACTAGCTTCAGCTTTGACAACAATGGTTGTTTTTATTCCAGTACTATTTATTCCGGGTATTGCAAGAGAGATATTTAGAGATATGTCATTGTCAATAATTTTCTCTAACGTTGCAGCTTTAATTGTATCGTTGACTTTAATGCCAATGGTTGCAAGTAGATTCTTAAAAGCCAATGCGGATATCACAAAAGAGGGAAAAATATTTGGAAAAGTAAAGAGTGTATATGAAAAAATAATAGAGTGGGCGATTAAAAATAGAAAGAAAACAGTAGCACTTGCATTTTTGACATTTATGGTTATGATGATAGTAGGACCAATGCTAACAAGAACGGAGTTTATACCTAAGCAGGATTATGGAAGATATTCTGTTGTTTTAGAGTTAGAGAAAGGACTTTCTGTTGAAAGAGCAGAGGAGATTACAAAGCAAGCAGTCGAAGTTGTAAAGAATGACCCAATGACAAAAACGTATATAACACTTGTTAAAACAGGAACAGGAATTGTAAACGTCGATATAGGACCAAAAACAGATAGAGATGTATCTATATTCCAAGTAATGGATAATTTAAGACCTGAACTGGAAAAGATACCGGGAATTAAATTTAACTTAAAAGATGATTACCAGTCTGCTGGTGGTAATAGAGATGTTGAGTTTAGAATATCTTCTGACTCATTGGATGTTGCAGAAAAGATAGCAAAGGAAGTACAGGAAAAAATTAGTAAAAATCCGGGAATTATAGATATAACATCAAGCATAGAGCCGGGAAATGTAGAAGCAAGAGTTGTATTAAATAGAGATAAATTGAGAGCTTATGGAATCAGTCCATTTGATGTTGGTAGAACTATTAGTTACTCTTTCCTAGGAGGAAATAGAGCCACAGGACAAACACTATCTGTGAAAACGGGAACAGAGGAGATTGATGTTTTAATAAGATTGCCAAAGGATGCAAGAACAGAAGTTTCAACTTTAGAAAATTTGAATGTTAGAGGAGCAGATGGTAAATTTGTAAAAGTATCGGATGTGGCAGATGTTATTATGGCAGAAGGAGCATCAGAGGTAACTAAAACAGATAAAATATTCTATGCTTCAGTTTCAGCAAATGATGGAGGAATAGGATTAAGTAAAGTTCAAAATGCAATCGTGGATGCGTTTGAGTCAACTAACCCACCAAAAGGTGTTGCTTATTCGTGGGGAGGAATGTCACAACTATTTAACGAAGCAATTGTTCAGATGGGAATGGCTCTTGGAATTTCAATATTCTTAATTTATGCTATTCTAGCGTCACAATTTGAGAATTTCCTACTTCCGGGAATTATTCTGGCGTCAGTACCATTAGCAATGATTGGAGTTTATGGTGGACTATTGATTACAAACTCTCCATTTGATATGATGGTAATGATTGGAATAATAATGCTGGCGGGAACAGTTGTTAATAACGCTATTGTTCTTATTGACTTTATTAAAATTTTAAGAGAAAGAGGATATGAATTAAGTGATGCTGTTAGAGAGTCGTGTAAAACAAGACTTAGACCAATTTTGATGACTACAATGACTACTGTATGTGGAATGATTCCACTTGCTTTAGGATTTGGAGAGGGTGCAGAACTGTATTCGGGGATGTCGATAGCAGTTATATTTGGACTATCGTTTTCGACATTGCTAACACTAGTTGTAATTCCAGTTCTATACATTATAGTTGAAGACTTTATTGATAGAATGAAGAAAAAATTTAATAAACAAAAAGTATAGTGTAGCGAGGTTCTTTGAGTTTTATCTCAGAGAACCTCTTTTTTTTTAAAATAATAGTTGAAAAAAATAGAACACTGTGTTAGTATTGAAATAGGAAAAGTATTGTGAAACAAAATAAATAAAGCTTGTATAATAGTTGAAATAAGGTCAACGAGTCTCTACCTGCCACCGTAAATTGGCAGACTACAAGGATGAATTTTGAATGTATGTTTTTTGATATATTTTGAGTTTAATCTTGTGGGAAATTACAACTGTAATTTCCTTTTTTTATAGACTTTTTGTTGACCCAAAAAATAAAAGGGAGCCAATTAAGTGTTAATAATAACAAGAAGATCTAAAAAAGAGAAGGTAAAACCAAAGAATATTAACAAAAGGAATAAGTATGTAAAAACGCAGATTATTAAAAAGGGATAGTTGTAGCCTTTTTAGTAATGTGCGTTTTTTATTTTTGACTTAGGGAGGATAAAGAGTGAAAATAGGTGTAATAATGGGAAGTAAATCTGATTTACCAACTATGAATGAATGTGTAAATGTTTTAAAAGATTTTGGAGTTGAGCATGAGATAAAAATAGTTTCAGCACACAGGACTCCTAATTTAATGTTTGACTATGCGAAAGAAGCTAAAAAAAGAGGGCTAGAAGTTATAGTAGCAGGAGCGGGAGGAGCAGCACATTTACCTGGTATGGTTGCTAGTTTAACTGACTTGCCAGTTATTGGAGTACCTATTGAAAGTAAAATTTTAAAAGGAATAGATTCACTTTTATCAATTGTTCAGATGCCAGGAGGTGTTCCTGTAGCAACTGTAGCAATAGGAGGAGCTAAAAATGCCGCATTATTAGCTATAAAGATATTAGCTTTAAAGGATGAAAAATTAGCAGAAAAAATTGTTGAGTACAGAAAAAATATGGAAAGGATGATTTTAGATGAAAAAATCTAGAAGAATCGGAATTTTAGGTGGAGGACAACTAGCTAAGATGCTGTGTGATTCAGGAAAAAAGTTGAATTGTGAAACAATAATTTTAGATCCTAATCCAGATTCATGCGGAAGATTTAGTGCTGATGAGCATATTGAAGCTGAATATAACAACAAAGAGAGTTTAAAAAAGCTATGTGAAATTACTGATGTGATAACATACGAGTTTGAAAATGTACCAAGTGAAATAATAGATTATTTAAAAGAAAACGGTGGAAATGTTCCTCAAGGAAAGAGACCACTGTATTTAAGTCAACATAGAGTTAGAGAGAAAGAGGCAGTAAAACAAATTGGAGTTAAAACCGCAAAATTTAAAGGTGTTAAAAATTTAGAAGAATTAAAGAAAGCTATTGATGAAATTGGATATCCATCTATTTTAAAAACTTGTTCAGGGGGATATGATGGAAAAGGACAATGGAAATTATTAGAAGAGAAAGATTTAAAAAGTATTAATTGGAATGAAAATGTAGAGTATATTTTAGAAGAGATGATTAGATTTGATAAAGAAGTTTCATGCTTAGTTGTTAGAGGAATAAATAGAGATATAGTAAGTTTTCCAATTGGAGAAAATATCCATAAAAATGGAATTTTAAATAAAACTATAGTTCCTGCAAGAGTATCGAAAGATATTTTAGAAAAAGTGGAAAAAACATCTCAGGAGATTATAAAAAAATTAAATATATACGGTCCATTAGGAATAGAATTTTTTATTAAAGAAAATGAAATTTATTTTAATGAGATGGCACCAAGACCTCATAATAGTGCACATTATACGATGGATGCATGTAATTATTCTCAATTTGATATTCATTTAATGGGGATTTTAGGAGAAAAACTACCTGAAATAAAACTTTTAACAAAAGTAGTGATGCTAAATATAATGGGTGAAGATCAGGAGAAAGTAAAAAAAATTAAAAAAGAATACAATACAAATGTTCACATATATGGAAAATCAGAGTGGAAAAAAGATAGAAAAATGGGCCATATAAACTATTGTGGTGAAAATCTAGAAGAGCTAATTTTAAAAGCTGATTCATTTTAGGGAGGAATAATGAATAAAAGAGTATTTGTTAAGAAAAAGGATGGATTTCAAGTAGAGAGTTTAGGACTAAAGAGTGAGCTTTTAGAAAACTTAAAAGAGGATAAAATAAATAAAATAGATTTATATAATGTGTATGATATTTTTAACTGCACAGAAGAGGATTTAAATCTTTTAAAAAATAAAGTTTTATCTGAACCAGTAACAGATGACGTTTATGAAGAAGTTGAATTGGTTGGAAAAAAATATTTAGCAATGGAATTTTTACCAGGACAATACGATCAAAGAGCTGATTCTGCAGAGCAATGCTTAATGTTATTAAATAATAAAGCTGGTGTTCAAATAAAAAGTGGTAAACTTTTAATTTTTCATGGAGAGATAAAAAGTTTTGATAAAATAAAAGATTACTTAATAAATCCTATTGAAACTAGAGAAAAAAAATTAAATGTTTTGACACTAGAGGAAAATATTGATATAGAACCAGTACCAACTTATGTAGGATTTATAAATAAAAATTCAGAAGAACTAGAAAGTTTTTTATTAGAGCATGGGCTAGCTATGACTCTTGAAGACCTAAAACATATTCAAAATTATTTTAGAGATGAAGAGAAAAGAGATCCAAAAGAGACAGAGATAAAAGTTTTAGATACTTATTGGTCAGATCATTGTAGACATACAACTTTTGAAACATATTTAAAAAATATAAAAATTGAATGTGGAGATTTAACAAAAAATATTCAGGATGCTTTTGAAAAATATATAGATATGAGAGCGAAATTAGGTAGAGAAGAAAAACCTTTAACTTTAATGGATATGGCAACAATTGGTGGAAGATATATAAAATCGATAGGTAAATTAGATGATTTAGAGGAATCAGAAGAGATAAATGCATGTAGCATCGAGATAGAGGTAGATGTTGATGGCAAATTAGAGAAATGGTTACTGATGTTTAAAAATGAAACTCATAATCATCCAACAGAAATTGAACCATTTGGAGGAGCAAGTACTTGTGTAGGTGGAGCTATAAGAGATCCATTATCAGGAAGAGCATATGTTTATCAAGCTATGAGAGTTACAGGAGCAGGAGATATAACTGAAAGTATAGAAGAAACGTTAGCAAATAAGTTACCACAAGAGAAAATATCAAAAGGAGCAGCACATGGATATTCTTCATATGGAAATCAGATAGGATTGACAACTACTTTTGTAAAAGAGATTTATCATAATGGGTATAAAGCTAAAAGAATGGAAGTTGGAGCTGTTGTTGGAGCTGTAAAAAAAGAGTATGTAAGAAGAGAAAGCCCTGTTCCAGGTGATGTGGTAATTTTACTTGGGGGAAAAACTGGTAGAGATGGTGTAGGAGGAGCCACTGGATCATCTAAGGAGCATAATGAAACATCATTAACTAAATGTTCATCAGAGGTTCAAAAGGGTAATGCACCTGTAGAGAGAAGAATCCAAAGGTTATTTAGAAATCCAGAAGTGACAAAACTTATAAAAAAATCAAATGATTTCGGAGCAGGTGGAGTTAGTGTTGCTATTGGAGAGATTGCAAGGGGAGTAGAGATAAATTTAGATACAGTACCAGTGAAATATTTAGGACTTAATGGAACTGAATTAGCTATATCAGAATCTCAAGAAAGAATGGCTGTAGTAGTAGAGGCAAAAGATGTGGAAAAGTTTCAAAGATTAGTTAAAGAAGAAAACTTAGAATCGGCATTAGTTGCTGTAGTAACAGAGAAAGAAAGATTAGTAATAAAATATAAAAATGAAACACTTGTAGATATTTCAAGAGATTTTTTAGATACAAATGGTGTTAGACAAATTCAAGATGTAAAAGTTGTATCTTCAGAAATAGAAAATCCATTTTTAGAAAATCAAGTAATGGATACAAAAGAAAAAGTAGAAAAAATTTTACAGGATATGAATGTAGCTTCTCAAAGAGGAATGGTAGAGATGTTTGATGCTTCAATAGGAAGAAGCACAGTACTTATGCCATATGGAGGGAAGTATCAATTAACTGAATCAGAGGGAAGTGTTCAAAAGCTTCCAACAGATAAATTTACAAATACTTGTTCAATAATGACTTATGGTTATAACCCACTAATATCGGAATATTCTCCATATTTGGGAGCTCAATATGCAGTAATAGAATCTTTAGCAAAAATTGTTGTATTAGGTGGAAGTTATAAAAAAGCAAGATTATCTTTCCAAGAATATTTTGAAAAATTAGGAAAAGATTCAACAAGATGGGGGAAACCTTTTGCTGCATTATTAGGAGGAATTGAAGCACAACTTGAATTTGAAACTCCAGCAATAGGTGGAAAAGATAGTATGAGTGGAACTTTTAAAGACTTAGATGTACCTCCAACTTTGATATCTTTTGCAGTAACAACAGAGAGTGTAAAAAATATAATATCATCTGAATTTAAAGAAGCAGGAAATAAGATATATCTAGTAAAAAGTGAAAGATTTTTTGGTGATTTACCAAATTATAAAAGATTAAAAGAAAATTTTGAGCTATTAGAAAATTCAATAAAATCAAAAGAAGTAATATCAGCATCAACAATAAGATTTGGTGGGATAGCAGAAGCTGTTATAAAGATGTCTTTTGGAAATAAAATTGGAGCTAAAATTGAAACAAAAGAAAATTTATTTAATTTAATGCCAGGGGATATAATAGTAGAATCAGCAAAAGAATTAGATTATGGAATTCTTTTAGGAACAACAATTGATGAGAAAGTTATTGAATTAAATAAGGAAAAGTTTGAAATAGACTCTTTAATAAATATATGGGAAAAGAGATACAGTAAAATATATCCGTATACAGCAGAAACAGTTGGAGAAGTAATCGAAAAAGAATATATTACTAAAAAAGAGTTTAAAGCTAAAAAGCTTTATGATAAACCAAAAGTTTTAATAACAGTATTTCCAGGTACTAATTGTGAATATGATACTAAAAAGGCTTTTGAAAGAGCTGGAGCAGAGGTTGAAATATATGTATTCAATAACTTAGGTGTTGAAGAGATAAAAGAAAGTATAGATACCTTATCTGAAAAAATAAAATCAGCTCAAATATTTATGATTCCTGGAGGTTTTAGTGCAGGGGATGAGCCAGATGGTTCTGGAAAGTTTATAGCAAATATTTTACAAAATAAAAAGATAAAAGAGAGTATGGAAAAATTCTTAGAAAATGATGGATTGGTATTAGGAATATGTAATGGATTCCAAGCTCTTATAAAATCTGGGTTATTACCTTATGGAAATGTAGATAGTGTAACTAAAGACTCACCGACATTATTTAGAAATGATATAAATAGACATGTATCAAGAGTAGTTAGTACAAAGGTTGTTTCAAATAATTCTCCATGGATGAGCTCATTTACTGTAGGAGAAACTCATAATATACCAATGTCTCATGGAGAGGGAAAATTTGTAGTAAGTGAAGATTTTGCAAAAGAGTTATTTGAAAATGGACAGGTAATAACACAATATTGCGATGAAAATAATCAAGTGACAATGGATAAAAATCATAATTTAAATGGGTCAACATACGCAATAGAAGGGATTGTTTCTAAATGTGGAAAAATATTAGGAAAGATGGGACATTCAGAAAGATATGAGGATGGACTATTAAAAAATATAGTTGGAAATAAGATGCAAGATATTTTTACTAATGGAGTTAATTATTTTAAAAAATAAATATTAAAATGGGAGAGTGACCAAATGTTATCAGTAGAAGCAAATAAATTATATGAGGGAAAAGCAAAGAAAGTTTACAAAACAGAGAATCCTAACGAAGTTATTATTTATTATAAAGATGATGCAACAGCTTTTAATAATTTAAAAAAAGGTCAAATACACAATAAAGGAATATTAAATAGTAAAATTACAACGTTAATATATGATTATTTAAAGAAAAATGGTGTAGAAACTCATTTAGTAGAAAACTTATCAGAAAGAGCTCAACTTTGTAAAAAAGTTGATATTATTCCACTAGAAGTAATTGTTAGAAATACTTTAGCAGGATCTACTGCAAAACTTTTTAAGATGGAAGAGGGGCAAATTTTAGAAAACCCAATATTTGAAATATGTTATAAAAAAGATGAGCTAGGAGATCCTATGATAAATGATTATCATGCAGTTGCATTAGGGCTTGCTACAAAAGATGAGTTAGAAAATATTTATTCTCAAACTAAAAAGATTAATGAATTATTGAAAGATTTATTTGATAAAGTAGGGATTGAGTTAGTGGATTTTAAAATAGAGTTTGGAAAAGATAACGAAGGGAATATTATCTTAGCAGATGAGATATCACCAGATTGTTGTAGATTATGGGATAAAGAAACTAGAAAAAAATTGGATAAAGATAGATTTAGAAGAGATTTAGGAGATATCGAAGAAGCTTATCAAGAAGTTTTAGCAAGACTAAATAAAATAGTGGGGTAAAAATGATAAAAGAGATAGAGTATTTTTTAAGTGGAAAAATAAATGAAGAGTGTGGAGTATTTGGAGTATTTAATGTAGAGGACGCAGCGCAACTAACGTATTATGGGCTACATTCATTACAACATAGGGGTCAAGAGGGAGCTGGAATAGCTTCTTCTGATGGAGAAAGTATCATTAGAGAAAAAGGAGAAGGGTTAGTAACTGAAGTTTTTAATACAGAAAGAATAGCTAAACTTCCTGGAAATATGTCTATTGGTCATGTTAGATACTCAACAACAGGTGGAGGAGGAATTGAAAATGTTCAACCTATATTAGTTCGTTCTCACACTGGAGACTTTGTAATTGCTCATAATGGAAATATAGTAAATGCAAAAGAATTAAAAATGCAATTAGAAGCAATGGGAAGTATTTTTCACACAACATCAGATAGTGAAATAATAGGACACTTAATTCAGAGAGAAGTTGGGGATTTTCATGAAAAAATACTTAAAGCATTACCTAAATTAGAAGGGGCTTTTTCATTTTTAATAATGAATAACGAAAATCTTTTTGTGATTAGAGATAAAAATGGATTTAGACCTTTATCAATGGGGAAATTAGAGGATGGATATGTGTTTAGTTCTGAAAGTTCAGCTTTTGAAATAGTAGGAGCTGATTACATGAGAGGGCTAAAGCCAGGAGAAGTTTTAAAAGTTTCTAAAGATGAAATAGAGTCGTTTCAATATACAGACTGTACTCAAGATAAAATGTGTTCTATGGAATACATATATTTTTCAAGACCAGATAGTAGTATAAATGGTTTAAATGTTCATACAAGCAGAAGAAACTGTGGAGCAATACTTGCGAAAGAAAGTCCGATTGAAGCAGATATAGTTATAGGAGTACCAGACTCATCTTTATCTTCAGCAATGGGATACTCAGATTTCTCGGGAATTCCTTATGAAATGGGACTTGTAAAGAATAGATATGTAGGTAGAACATTTATAAAGCCAAATCAGCACCAAAGAGAACGTGGAGTAAAGATGAAACTTTCAGCTATGGAAGCTGTTGTTAAAGATAAGAAAGTTGTACTTGTAGACGATTCGATAGTGAGGGGAACAACATCTAAACATATAATAAAATTATTAAAGGATGCAGGAGCAAAAGAGGTTCATATGAGAATAGCATCATCTCCGATAATAAGTCCATGTTTTTATGGAGTGGATACCTCTACATATAACGAATTGATAAGTACAAGATTATCACCAAAAGAATTAGGAGAATATATTGGAGCAGATTCTCTATCATTTTTATCAAATGATGGAATGGTAGAAGGATTAGGAAAAAATATATGTTTAGCATGTTTTACTGGAAAATATCCAACTAGTATGTTTAGTTTATTAGAAAATTTAAAGAAATAGGGGTCGATAAAAGTGAGTAATAAATATATGGAAGCTGGAGTTAGCTTAGAAGCTGGATATGAATCAGTTAGAAGAATTAAAAGTCATGTTGAAAGAACTAAAGTAAAAGGGGCAATGAATAGTTTAGGAGCATTTGGTGGAATGTTTGATTTATCAGAACTTGGAATGAAAGAACCAGTTTTAGTTAGCGGAACAGATGGTGTTGGAACAAAATTAATGTTAGCATTTGAAATGGATAAACACGATACAATAGGTCAAGATGCTGTGGCTATGTGTGTAAATGATGTTTTAGTTCAAGGGGCAATGCCATTATATTTTTTAGATTATATAGCTGTTGGGAAAAACTATCCAGAACAAATTGAAGCTATAGTAAAAGGTGTAGCTGATGGATGTGTTAAGGCAGAATGTGCATTAATAGGGGGAGAGACAGCAGAGATGCCTGGAATGTATAGTGAAGGGCATTATGATATAGCTGGATTTACAGTTGGAGCTGTAGAGAAAAAAGATTTAATAACTGGAAAGAACATAAAAGAAGGGGATGTTCTTGTAGGAATATCATCTAGTGGAGTTCATTCAAATGGCTTTTCTTTAGTTAGAAAAATAATAAAAGATGCAAATTTAGATTTGAAAAAAATGTATGAGGGATTTGAAAACTCTTTGGGGGAAGAGTTACTAACACCAACAAAGATATATGTAAAGATAGTAAAAGAAGTTTTAAAAAATATAGATGTAAAAGGAATGTGCCATGTTACAGGTGGCGGATTCTATGAAAATATACCTAGAATTATACCTGAGGGAATGGGAGTAGAAATCGATTCTAAAAATATAAATGAGCTTCAAGTATTTAAATTTTTAGAAGAAAAAGGAAATATTCCTAAAGAAGAGATGTTTAATGTATTCAATATGGGAGTTGGATTTATATTTGTTGTATCTAAAGAAAGTTTAGATAAATTGGTTAAAAAATTAGAAGAGTTACAAGAAAAGCCAATGATATTAGGGGAAGTTAATAGAAAAGTAGGAGTAGAAATAAAATGGTAAAAATTGCTGTTTTTGCTTCTGGAAATGGTGGGAATTTTCAGAGGATAGTTGAAGCTCAAAAGTCAGGAGAGGGAAAAGGGTATGAAGTTAAAGTTCTAATTGTTGATAAAGAAAGTGCATACGCTATAGAAAGAGCAAAGTTGTTGGGAATACCATATTATTTTATTAATCCAAAAGAGTATAATACAAAAATGGAATTTGAAGAGAAGATTATAGATATATTAAAAAAATCTGAAATAGAGTACATAGTTTTGGCAGGATATATGAGGATAATATCACCAATATTATTGGAGGAATATTTTAATAAAATAATAAATATCCATCCAGCTTATTTACCTGAATTTCCAGGAAAAGATGGTATTGGAGATGCATATAAAGCTAGAGTAAGCAAAACAGGAGTGACTATTCATTATGTGGATAGTGGAGTTGATACAGGGGAGATAATATATCAAGAAAGATTAAAAATAGACTCTCAATGGGGATTAGAGGATCTTAAAAATAAAATACATGAAATAGAACATAGAATTTATCCTATGATTTTAACAAAGTTATTTAAAAAGGGAGAATAATATAGATGAAACGTGCGTTAATAAGTGTATCTGATAAAACAGGAATAGTAGAATTAACTAAAGAGTTAGTAGAGTTAGGATATGAAATAATTTCTACAGGTGGGACAAAGAAAACATTAGATGAAGCAGGGATAAAGACATTAAGTATATCGGATATTACAAGTTTTCCAGAAATTATGGATGGAAGAGTAAAAACATTACATCCAAATGTTCATGGAGCATTATTGTGTGTTAGAGATAATAAAAATCATTTAAAAGCTCTAGAAGATAATAAAATAGATTTAATAGATGTGGTAGTTGTAAATTTATATCCATTTAAAGAAACATTAGCTAAAAAAAATGTAACTCATGAAGAGTTAATTGAAAATATAGATATAGGTGGGCCAAGTATGCTAAGATCAGCAGCTAAAAATTACAAATCAGTTACAGTAATAGTTGATCCAAAGGATTATAAAGCAGTGGTTTGTGAGCTAAAAGAAGCTGGAGATACCTTATTAGAAACGAGAGAGAGATTAGCAGCAAAAGTATTTAGACATACGTCATCATACGATACTTTAATTGCAGAGTATTTGACAAATAAAGTGGAAGAAAAATTCCCAGAAACAATAACTGTAACTTATGAAAAAGTACAAGACTTAAGATATGGAGAGAATCCACATCAAAAAGCTGGGTTTTACAAAAAAAGCTTTGCAGGATACTCTATGGGAAATGCCAAACAATTACACGGGAAAGAGTTATCATATAATAATATCCAAGATGCTAACGCAGCATTAGAAATATTGAAAGAGTTTAAAGAACCAACTGTAGTTGCAGTTAAGCATATGAATCCATGTGGTGTAGGAAGTGGAAAAAATATAAATGAAGCTTGGAAAAAAGCTTATGAAGCTGATAAAACATCGATTTTCGGAGGAATTGTTGTAAGCAATTCATGTATAACAAAAATGGTTGCAGAAGATTTATCGAAATTATTTTTAGAAATTATAATAGCTCCAAGTTTTGAAAAAGAAGCTTTAGATATTATTACTCAAAAGAAAAATATAAGAGTATTGCAAATTGATATGGAAAATGAAATTTTAAATAAAATGAAAGTAACATCTGTTATGGATGGAGCACTAATTCAAGAGTTTGATGAGATGAAAGTATCTAAAGATGAACTTATGTGTGTAACTGAAAGAAAACCAACAGATGAAGAGATAGAAGCATTGATATTTACTTGGAATGTTGTAAAACATGTAAAGTCTAATGCGATTGTTGTGGGAAAAGATAACCAGACTATAGGAATAGGGGCAGGACAAATGAATAGAGTGGGTGCTGCTAAAATAGCTTTAGAGCAGGGACACAAAAAGTGTGAAGGAGCGGTTTTAGCTTCTGATGCGTTTTTCCCAATGGACGATACAGTAGAGTTAGCTGCTAAATTTGGAGTTACAGCTATAATTCAACCAGGAGGATCAATAAAAGATACCCTTTCAATAGAGGCGTGTAATAAGCATGGAATAGCTATGGTATTTACAGGAGTTAGGCACTTTAAACATTAATTTTGGAGGAGTTTATGAAAGTTCTTATAGTTGGAAAAGGTGGAAGAGAACATGCAATTGCATGGAAAGTAAAAGAAAGTGATTTAGTTAAAGAAATATTTATAGCTCCTGGGAATATTGGTATGGAAAGTTTAGGTACATTAGTTAATATCCCAGAAGAAAAAATAGAAGAGTTAGCAGATTTTGCTCAAAAAAACAAAATAGATTTGACAATTGTGGGACCAGAAAATGTTCTTGCTTTAGGAATTGTAAATGAATTTGAAAGAAGAGGATTAAAAATATTTGGTCCTACAAAAGAAGCTGCAAAAATTGAATCAAGCAAGGAGTTTGCTAAAAAGCTTATGAAAAAATATGGTGTACCTACTGGAGATTATGAAACATTTACTGACTTAGAATTAGCAGTAAAGTATGTAGAAGAAAAAGGTGCTCCAATAGTTATAAAAGAGGATGGATTAAAAGCAGGAAAAGGTGTAACTGTTGCATTTTCAATGTCAGAGGCAATTGAAGCTTTAGAAGTAGCTTTTAGTATCCCTAATAATAAGGTTGTAATAGAAGAGTACTTAGACGGGTTTGAATTTTCTATAATCGCTTTAACAAATGGTGAGACGGTAATTCCATTAGAAATAGCGCAAGATCATAAAAGAGCTTATGATAACGATGAAGGGCCAAATACTGGTGGGATGGGAGTTTACTCACCAGTAGATAAGATTGATTCAAATATAATAGATCAAACTTTAGAAAGAATATTAAAACCAATGGCTAAAGGAATGGAAAAAGATGGAATTTCATTTAAAGGATTTCTTTTTGGTGGAATAATGTTAACAAAAGATGGTGTAAAGACGATAGAGTTTAATGCTAGGTTTGGAGATCCTGAAGCAGAAGGTATTCTTCCGAGACTAAAATCAGATTTTGTTAAAGCAATATTGGATTTGATGGAAAATAAAGATGTAAATTTAGAATGGGATAATAGATATACGGTAGCGGTGGTAATGGCTTCAGAAAATTATCCGAAATCATCAACAATAGGAAGTGAAATAGAAATACCAGAAAATTTAAATTCTAAAATATTTCATATGGGTACTAGAAAAGTTCATGGCAAAATTGAAACAAATGGTGGAAGAGTATTATCTGTGGTAGCTTATGGAAATACTTTAGAGGAAGCAAAAAAGAACGCTTACTTAGATGTAAAAAAAATAAATTGTAAAAAATTATTTTTTAGAAATGACATAGGCTCAAAAATGTGCTATAATAACGAAAATAAATAAAAAAAGACCTGCACAGTACTAAAAAAAGTGCAGGTCTTTATTTAAAAATTGGAAAATTATAATTGGAGGCAGTAGGAAAATGATGAATGGAAAAATAATAAAAGAAGCAATAACTTTTGATGACGTGCTATTAGTTCCAGCGAGATCAGAGGTATTACCGCATGAAGTGAGTTTGAAAACAAGACTTACAAAGGATATCGAATTGAATGTTCCAGTTTTAAGTGCAGCGATGGACACAGTAACAGAAGGAGATCTAGCTATAGCTTTGGCAAGACAAGGTGGAATTGGATTTATACATAAAAATATGAGTATAGAAGATCAAGCAGCTGAAGTAGATAGAGTAAAAAGAAATGAAAGCGGAATGATAAAAAATCCAGTGACTTTAACTAAAGATTCTACAGTGTGGCACGCTGAAGAAATAATGAGAAGATATAAAATATCAGGATTACCAGTAATTGAAGAAGATGGTTCATTAATTGGTATTATAACAAATAGAGATTTGAAGTATAGAAAAGATATGGATCAATTAGTAAGTGATATAATGACAAAAGAAAATTTAGTAACAGCACCTGTTGGAACGACATTGGAAGAAGCAAAAGATATTTTATTAGAAAATAGAATAGAGAAATTACCAATAGTTGATGAAAATGGAAAGTTAAAAGGATTAATAACAATAAAAGATATTGATAATCTAGTAGAGTATCCATTTGCTTGTAAAGATTCTCAAGGGAGATTAAGAGTTGGTGGAGCAGTTGGTGTTGGAGCAGATACTTTAGAAAGAGTAAAAGCTTTAGTAGAAGCTGGTGTAGATATAATAACTGTAGATTCAGCACACGGACATTCAAAAGGTGTTATGGAAAAAATAAAAGAAATTAGAGAAAACTTCCCTAAATTAAATATAATTGGTGGAAACATAGTAACTGCAGAAGCAGCTTTAGATTTAATAGAAGCTGGGGTAAACGCTGTTAAAGTAGGAGTAGGACCTGGGTCTATTTGTACAACAAGAGTTGTAGCTGGAGTAGGTGTTCCTCAATTATCAGCAGTTAATGATGTGTATGAAGTTTGTAAAACAAGAGGTATTGGTGTTATAGCAGATGGTGGAATAAAACTATCTGGAGATATGGTAAAAGCTTTAGCTGCAGGAGCAGATTGTGTAATGTTAGGAGGATTATTAGCAGGAACAACTGAAGCCCCTGGTGAAGAGATGATTTATGAAGGAAGAAAATATAAAGTGTATGTAGGAATGGGTTCAATGGCAGCAATGAAAAGAGGATCAAAAGATAGATATTTCCAGAATGATGCTAAAAAATTGGTTCCTGAAGGAATAGAGGGAAGAGTTTCATATAAAGGAAGTTTAAAAGATGTTATTTTCCAATTATGTGGAGGAGTAAGAGCTGGGATGGGATATTGTGGAACACCAACAATTGAAGATTTAAAAGTTCATGGAAAGTTTGTAAAAATCACAGGTGCAGGATTAAAAGAAAGTCATCCTCATGATATTATTATAACTAAGGAAGCTCCAAACTATTCTAAATAGATATAAAAAGTTGACTTTAATGTTTTGATTGATTATAATTAAAGAGAAATCTTTATTTATAAGGCAAAGTAGGGGAAACCCTATGACGCAAAGCTATAGGGTCTTTAAAATGGCAGCCAGCTGCAATAGTCTTTGTGATTATTGCAGCTTTTTTTTGCAAAAAATTATTGTTGGAGGGAGAAATGAAAAAAATAATAATATTATATTTAATGTTATTTAACTGTATTATTTTTTCAAAGGATAATATTGATATAACAATACCGTCAAATACAACAGATATGTATTTGTATAAAAATTTAGAAAAAGGCGAATATCAAGGTGTGTATATAGATATTTTTAAAAATGTGTTAAATGGGAAAAATATAAAAATAAATTTAGATAATGAAGATAGTGATGTTGTATTAAGAACAATTGAGACTCTAGATGGAAAAAAAGTATATGATTACTTTGATACTCCAATGATATATAGAGTAGGAGTTGTTGTTAATAAAAATTCAACGCTTTCAAATTTAGGGAGTGTCAAAAAAATAAAAGTAGCATACATTCCAAATCAACATGGTTTGAAAGAATTTAAAGAAAGGTATAATAATTTAAGTTTAGAAAAAGTAGAAGTAAAGAATTTAGACGAAGGATTAGAAAAACTTTCTGAAGGTGAGGTTGATGTATTTATAGCACAAGATTGGTATGATAAAAATTCAGGCGAAATAAACTTTAAACTTTTAGAAAATATTAGATATAATGAGCAAATTGCGGTTAAGAAAAAATTAGTAGAGCTTCATAAAGAAATAGAAAAAACTATGGAGAGTATAGAAGGAGAAACTTTTCAGAAAATATTATCAAAAAATAGAATAGAATTTTATAAATATTTATTAAAAGATACGCCGAGTTATGAAAATGTAAAAGAAAAATTTAAAACAATAAAGGTGAAATTGGGAAAAGATAAATTTATGCTACCTTTTTATTATGAGCAGAAAAACTCATATCAAGGTTTAACTATTAATATAATTAGAGAGCTAGAAAAAATAATCGAAGTGCCATTTGTTTTTATAAAAAGTGGAGAGTATGATATAGATGGAATTGCTATTGAAAATAATGAAGGGAAAAATAAGTTTAATTATACAAAACCATATTATGAAATGAAACTATCAGTGGCAAATAGAAAATCAGATGGATTTATACAAAATATTTCTGATTTAGATAAAGCTAAGATATTGGTATTAAAAGGAGATTATAGTTATACTTATTTAAAAAATATATTGAAAAATAGCCAAATAATAGAAGTTGAAAGTTATGAAGAAGGATTAGAAAAGTTATTAAATCAGCAAGGAGAGTATTTTGTAGGGTATTTTAATATATTAACTGGAGTAATAAGTAATAACTTTTTAGATGATAAAATTAAAGTCGCAGGTATACTAAATGATTCTTTTGGAGTTAGCTTTGGAATTATAAAAGAACAAAAAGAGCTATCAAATTTAATGGAAACTATATTGGAAAGTTTTACTGTTGATAAAACAGTTATAGATAATAATTTGTTAAAAAATTCTATAGTTGCTCAAAATTATAAATTGATTTTAAAAATATCAATACCAGTAGTAATATTTATATTTATTTTAATAATATTAATAGTTAAATCTGAAAAAAATAGAAAAAAAGCGGAAGAACTAAGTTTTTCATTAATTGAAGTTTTAGAGATGGCAAATCAACTAAATGATGAAGATACAGGAGATCATGTGAAAAGACTAGGGATGTATTCAACCCTTTTATCTAAAAAGGCAAATGTTCCTACAGAATCAAGAGAGAATATTAAAAGATTTTCTTCTTTGCACGATATAGGAAAAGTTGCAATTCCATCAGAAATTTTAAAAAAGCCTTCTAAGTTAACAAAAGAAGAGTTTGATAAAGTGAAGGAGCATGTAAATATAGGTTATGATTTGGTAAAAAAATTGAAATTAGGAAAAGTTGCAGAAAATATAGTTAGATATCACCATGAAAAATGGGATGGTAGTGGTTATCCTTTAGGACTAAAAAGAGAAGAAATCCCATTAGAATCAAGAATTGTAGCAATTGTTGATGTATATGATGCACTGAGACAAAAAAAGTTTCATAGGAATGCATTATCTCATTTAGAGGCTTTAAAAATGATTGAAAATGAGAAAGGAAAGAGTTTTGACCCAGAACTAGTTGATATTTTTGTAGTAAATAATAAAGAATTTGAAAAAATTTATGAAGAGAATAAAGAGTCATTAGATTTAGCAACAGAATTCTATTCTGCAATAAAAAATAACAAATAATATTAAGAGGTGAAAATTTGAAAAGATATTTATGCTTAATTTTATTTACTCTGACAATAACCTTAGCTTTTGGAGAAGTAGAAACTTATTTAGAAGAGATGCCATTTAATGAGTATAGTGATTTAAATAAAGATAATGCAGTTAATAGTAATAACGATGAAATAAAAATAGTGCAAGCAGTTAAAATAGCAACTGTAGATCCTATTTTAATGAAGGATCAGTATTCGATGAGAGTTGTAAATTATCTTTATGATACATTATTTAATTATAATGAGAAAGGTGAAGTTGTTCCAAATTTAGTTGAAAAATGGGAATGGAAAGATGACAGAGTTTTAGAAATTAAGTTAAGAGAAGATGTTTATTTTCAAAATGGGGATAAAATGTCAGCAAAAGATGTAAAAGAATCTTTTGAGAGGATGTTAAAAAGTGGTGTTTTTAAAGACTTTTTTAATGATATTCAAAACATAAAAATTATAGATATAAATACAATAGAGATAAAGTTAAAAGGAAAAAATAATCTTTTTTTATCAATGTTGACTTATTACATGTGTTCGATAACTAAGTATAAAGATGGAATTATTTATGGAACTGGGCCATATAAATTGGATAAAATAACAAGTAAAGAGGTTATTTTATCTAAGAATGATAAATATTTTAAGAAAAATCTAGGTCCTTTTAAAATAGAGATTTTATCAGAGATAAGTGATAGAAAAAGAGCACTTTTATATTTTAATGAGGATGTTGATGTTGTTTTAGATTTGAGTCCAAAACAAATAGAGGAACTTCAAAAAGAAGGGCTTATTGATAAGAATGCAATATTAAAAAAGACAAAAGAGTTGGATACAGTTGCAATAATATTTGGAAATAAAAATAAAATTTTTAAAGATAAAAAAAATAGACAAGTTATAGAAAGTGCTATAGATAAGGATGAAATTTTGAAAAATATTTTTAAAGAAAAATCTGTAAGTACATTCTTTCCAGAAAGTTTGTTTGAGTCAAAGTTATCTGTTGTAAGAAAAAGTAGTTTTTCAATTGATGATTTAAATAAAAGTAGTATAAAAAACAAAAAAATAGAGATAATTGTTTTAAATGACGATATTTCTATAAAAATTGCTAATAGTTTAAAAAAACAGTTAGAGTTAAAAGGAATTTTAGTAGAAGTAGTACCGTATCAACAAGAGGCTTACTTAATGAAGTTAGAAAATCAAGATTATGAAATAGCTATATATAGTGTTCTTTTTGATGAAAAGCATTTAGTTTATAATTTAGGAAAAGTAATGGTACATGATATAGGTGACCAAGACATGTACAACGCTTCTTTACCATTTTTAGAGATTTTAAAAGATGAAGAAGAAAAGAAAAATAGAGATAAAATATACGATAAAATTGTTTTTTTAATATCTAAAAATATACCGTATATTCCATTGATACATAGAGAAAAAATTGCTGTAGAAAATGGAGAATCAAATATATTGCTAAAATAATGGGAGATGATATATTTTGAAAAAAGTTTTGTTGTTTTTTTTATTATTCTTTCGTTTAATAACTTTTGGAGATATAAAATCAGATACGTCACGACTAGTTGAAAAAAGAGAAGTTGTAGGAGAGGGATATCAAAATGTAGATTATTTAACGAATAATTTTAAGATAACAGGATTGGGCGGTTATGACAAATTAATTTATGAATTTGAAAGTTTTGGAAATGATTTCTTCAAGAAAGACAATGTGTTAGAACCGCGAATAAAGATAAAGCAAATATGGATAGAGCCATTGGATGCAACTATAGACAGAAATAATCAATTTATTTTAGGGTTTAATGGTAATTGTAATTTAAGAATAAGGTCTGTTGTAGGAGTGAGAAATAGCTCGAGATTGGGCGGAAGATATACATCATATCCAATAATATTAATCTTAAAAGGAAAAAGGAAAAATAGCTCTAGTTACGATAGAATTATGATAGAGTTAAGAATGGAGTTAGATGTAGTAAAGACGTTAAAAATTTCAACAACTCCAATGGATTTAGGAACTGGAGTACAAGGGCAGATGCTATCTTCGTCACATGGAAATCATGGATATTTAAACATAGAGGGAGAGCCGAATAGGAATGTAGTAATTAACTACCCAAGAGAAGTTGAAATGTTTAATAAAATGGGAAAAGGTAGTATAAAGGTTGAAATATCAAGTCCAGACTTATATTCTACAGGAAATGAAGAATATTCTACAAGGTTATCTGAAAGAGGTGAAAATAAAGTAACTTTCTTTGGGCAGGTTAGAGATACTAAAAAAGCAGTACCAGGTAAGTATAGCGGAGATTTAAAAATAAAGGTAAGGTATAACTAATGAAAATAATAAAAATAGCTTATGTAGGATTAGTAGCTATTTTTTTTCAGTTTTCTTCAGCTAATTTATTTGCACAAGAAGATGCAGGTCTAGATGAAGCATATATTGAAATAAAAAGTAAATCATTAAAAGATGATTTTTTTATGGCTAGATATGACTTTGAAAATGATCAAATATATATACCTATAAAAGGACTATTTTATTTTTTAGAGATTTACTCAGTTGATGTTAATTTAAAAAGAAAAAGTGTACAATTCCAAGTAGATAATGAAGAATATAAAGTTGAGATAAAATCAGGAAAAAACTTTGTAATTGATGATGATATTTATGTAGAGTTAAAAGTATTAGAAAATGATTTTAAATTTAAAGAATCCAATTGGTCAAGTCAGGACTTGAAGTTAACTTTAAATCCAGAGTTTATATTGCCTTTTGAAATAAGAGAGAAAGATAAGGTTGAGAGACTTAGGTTAAATGAAAAAGAGGATGAAGAATTTAATATAATAAGACCAGAGAAAAGGATATTAGCTCCAGGGTTGATAAAAGTAAATTATTCAAAAATAGATTTGGAAAGTAAAGAAAATCAACTTAACTTAGAGTATGGAACTCAATTTTTATATGGAGATTTGTATTTGAATTATAATTTAGGGCCAGAAAGTTCTATGAAAAATTATAATTTAACTTATAATGATGTTTATAAAAAAAATGATGTGATTTTGGGAGATTTTTATATAAAAACACCAGATTTTTTAAATATAAATGGAATGGTTGAAGGATTTAGTTTTGGTGAGAAAAATACTTACAGCTCTACTATTGGAAATATAACAACGATAAAAGGTGAAGCTCAAGGAGCGGATGTAATTGAATTATATCAAAGTGGAGTATTGTTAGATTATCAAAGACCTATAGAAAAGAACTTTATATTTGAAGTGAGAGATCGAAATTATGGGGGAGACTATTCATTAAAAATTTATTATAAAAATGGCCAAATAGAAACGAGAAAAGTATACACAGTTGGAGATTCAAATTTACTTGGTGAAAATGAGTGGGACTATAATATACAATTAGGACAAGAAAAAAATAATGGAAGAAGTCAAAGTGTAAATGAAATAAATTATGGAGTTACTAAGAATTTGACTTTAGGTATAGGTGTACTAGAGTTAGAATCTGAAAAAAATAGAAAATACAGTATATTAAAAAATGAGGTTATATATAAAATTGGGTTATCCAATAGTTATCCAATGGTAATCAATCTTCAAAATTTTTATGAAACAGAAAATCAAGAAAATAGTTATGAAATTAGAATAAATCAAAAAATAAAAGACTATAGTTTAAACATAAAGCATTTTAAATATTCTCCTTATATAAGTGAAGAGAATAATACAATAGAATATAACTCTTTTGGAATTTCTAGAGACTTTATTACAACAAGAATAGGATTAGGATATCAAGAAGAGCTAAAAATTAATGAAAAAACTAGAGAAAAAGGATATTATATAAGTTTAGAAAACAGAAGTACTAGAAACTTTTCATTATTTTTAGATGCTGAAATGACCCAAAAAGAAATGAGTAAAAAAAGTTATTCTATAAATCCTGGAGTGAGCTACGGTGGAATGTCCGGATTTACAATGATTTTACAGGCTAATATAGAAAAGAATGAAGATTTGAAAACAGACTATTCTTTAAAGATATTAGGAAGAAGAAGAGAGTTTTTTTCTACAGGAATGGAATATGTTTTAGGAACAGAGCTTTTGTATAATGAAGAGGAAAAAAGCAGATTTTCAATAGATTTTACTATGTATTTGGATAAAAATATTTATGTGGAACTTCCTGTATCTAGAAAAGAAAATGGAGAATTAAATACAGGGGTAACCATAGAAAAAACATTCGATATATCTAATTTAAAAAGAGATGTAGGAGATAGACAAGTTGATAATTCATGGATTTATGGGAAAGTTTATATAGATTCTAATGATAATGGGAAGTATGATGTTGAAGAAACTGTATTGCCAGATGTAACAGTAGTTGTTGATGGTAAAAAAGTAGTTTCTGATTTGAATGGAGAGTATATTGTACCTGAATTACTTTCTCTTGAGAATTATAAAGTGGAGGTAGATAGAAAAAGTATTGATCCAATGTTAACTCAAGTTATAGATAAGAAAAAAGTTCAAACAAGAGCATCAATAGGAACAAGATATAATATAGGGGTTCAAGCAGTATCAATGGTAACAGGAAATATCATTCCAGGAGAAGGCATTTCATCACAAGAATTAATAAGAATACTAAGTATGACTAATATAGCCTTAGAAAAAAATGGTGAACTGTATAAAGAGATAGATCCAGAGTTTGATGGAATGTTTTTCTTTGAAAATGTACTACCTGGAAAATATAAAATGAAGTTCAACTATTTAGGTAGTGATGATATAAATTTTGTAAAAGATTACCTAGATGTAGATATTAAACTTATTCATGAGGATGAAGGGGAATATTTCGAAGGTTATGATGTTATTGTAAATAAAACTGTTAGTGAAGAAAATGAAGCTGTGTCTAATGAAGATCAAAATGATGAAAGTGATACTGAATATGATTTAGATGATATTTTAAATAATTTTTAAAAGGAGAGAGAGGTTGAAGAAAAGATGGGTTATAAATTTTTTAATCACTTATATTGTACTGTATAATCTGACCTTTTCCAATTTAAGGAAAGAGAATATAAATAAAAAGTCATTAAGAAACCAGATAGTTTATTTGGTAAATGAAACCTCTACTTTCACAGGAGAGTTAATTGGTGAAGGGATAAAAGAACAATATGAAAATGGAATAAAAAATGGATTTTTTCAAGGATTTGTTCAAGATAAAAATGAAAGATTTATATATGAAGGAAAATATATAAATGGTATTAAACATGGAGTTTGGATATTAAAGTACTTGAATGGAGATACTAAGGGAATTCTGAAATATAATTATGATAAACCGAACGGTCAATGGACATATTTTTATGAAAATAAAAATATGGGAGGTTATGAAAATTTAGAGGATGGGATTTTACATGGTAAAGTTGTAAAATATTCACCAATTGGTGAATTAATGACAAAAGTAGAATACTATAATGGACTTTTAGAAGGTGAAGCTGTATTTTTCTATAAAGGTGAAATATTAGAAACATTAACAAATTTTAACTATGGAAAAATAGATGGTGGAATAAAAATATTTGGAGCAGATGGTGCACAGATGTTAGAGGGCACTTATAAAAATAATAAGAGAGAGGGGCTTTGGAAGTTTTTTTATAAAACAGGAGATATAAAAACTGTTGTAAATTATAAAAATGGTTTAAAAGATGGTGAAATTATAATTTATGATAAAGCAGGGTTAGTAGCTCAAAAATCTAGATTTATACAAGGGAATGAAGTTGATAGTAATGGAAATGTATTAAAAAAAGAGAAAGAGTTAAAAGATTCTATTTTAGACAGATTTAAGAAATTTAATAGAAATTTAAAATATGAAAAATATGATAAAATATTAAGTGAAATGGAGTGAGTAAAAAAATGAAAAAATTTATATTAGGAATTATGTTTTTTTTAATGATGTTAACAAGCTATTCTTTTAATTTTAGTGTAGCTCCAACAAGGTTTGAAATAGGATTAGATAAGATAAATACTAATGAAATAACTTTAATAAATAACACAACAAGTCCAATGAGATTAGAAAGTTTTTTAGAAAGTGCTCCTGGATATGAAAAATATAGTTTAAATAACCATATAAAGCTATATCCTAAAATGGTCACTATCAAACCAGGTAGTAAACAAGTGGTAAGATTTAGAGTAAAACCTGAAGCAGGAATGGAAGCTGGAGAATATAAAAGTTATGTTGTGTTTAAAGAAATTCCTTTGAAAGAGTTATTGAATAAAAATGAAGGTAAAGTAGATGCTCAAATAAAAATGATAACAGAAGTTGGAATTAGTATATATGGATATTACGGGGAGATAAAAAGAGAGACAAATATTTCTAATTTGCAAATTTCTTATAATTCAAAAACTTCAAATTTAAAAATAACAGCAGATTCAAACTCTAAGGGAAATAGCTCGGAATTATTAAAACAAAAAATAGAAATTCTTGGAGTAGGAGGAACTGTAAGTGATACTATTGATTCACAATTTGGAAGAACAGAAAGAAGTGGGAAATCAAAAATAGAAAGTTCAATGAAAATTGAAAAATTGAAAGGAAAAAAAGTTAGAGTAACTATATATGATTCACAAGATAAAGTTATTGATAAAAAAGTAACAGATACTTTATAATTAAATAAAAAATACACATTTGAAAAAAATGTGTATTTTTTTTAAAAAAAGTTATTGACGAACTTTTTATTTTGTGATACTATATTTTTTGTCAGTGGGAAGACCCACAGGCGAAACAAAAAGATAAGGACATTAGCAACCGAATAGAGAAAATAGTCAAAAGTTATGAAAATAACAAAATACCAGAAATGGCAAACCAATAAATGGTGTAAATGTAAAGTCTTTGGACTTTAAATATATTTGAATGAAGAGTTTGATC
>CAKOHT010000010.1 GCA_934085975.1 uncultured Cetobacterium sp. | reverse complement strand
AGCCCATAAACGCTGAAAGTACTTGGGGGGCAGCCCCCTGGAAGGATAGGAAGTTGCCAATCTTTTTTTATTTTTTGCAAATTTACCCAGAAAGTAAAAAAGAGAGATTCTTAGAGCTCTCTTTCATTTATTTCTTCAAGGCGAGTTTTTAATTTTTTTAATAGATTATTGAAAAAAAGAGACTCTTCATCTGTAAAAAGGTCTGAAAATTTTTTTTGTAGATCAGGAATAAAATCGTTAAGAAACTCAATCGCCTTTTTACCATCTTCAATTAAATACAATCCTTTTTTTCTTTTATCCAGTAATTTTTTTTCTATCAATCCCTTGTCTTCCAAGTTAGTGATATACTTTGTAACTAAAGATTTTTCAATTTTTCTCAATTTTGCTATTTCATACTGTGTTACTCCGGGATTGTCATGGATTAACCTTAAGTACATACTTTCTGTTTTAGTTATTTCTAATTCAGAAAGAAAGTTATCAAAGAGAAAGTTTATCTCTTTATTGATTGCAGATATAAGGAAAATAGAACCTTCGTCATTTTTCATAAAATCACCTCAATTTAATTATGTAAAATATATCTTATAATACCTTTTAATATGAAAAAAGTAAATGAAAAGGGTGAAATATTCACATATGAATACATTATCTATTTTTTTGCTCTGAAATTAATTAAAATAAATACATAAAGAAAAAGAAATACGTTTTAAGAGGAGGAAAGAAAATGAAAAAATTTAGTTTAATGATGTTAGTAGGAACTTTATTAATAGGAAGTATAGCTTTTGCTGAAAGTGAAAAAGATTTTGATTACGAGAAAAATTTACAGAAAAGAGAAGCCATAGATCAAAAAAATATTGAAGCCTATTCAAAAAGAAATAAGGTTTCAATTCAAGAAGCTAGTAGAAAATATTATGAAAAAGTACAACAGGAGTTTAAAGATAATGATGAGATAAGAAATGAAATGGTAAAAGATAATTCAAAAAATTAAATTTAGCTTGTACCATGGTTTGATAACCAAACTTTTTAGAAAAAAATGTATTTTTTTCAATCAAATTATCTTGACTTTTTCCATTTAATTGGGTATAGTAGATACAGGAAACATAAAAAATCAGGAGGTATTTAGAATGTACGTAATAGATAAAGACACTTGTATTGGATGTGGAGCTTGTGAAGGAACTTGCCCAGTATCAGCAATATCAGCTGATTCTAATGGGAAATATGAAATTGGAGAGGCTTGTGTAGACTGTGGAGCTTGCGCAGGAGTTTGCCCAGTATCAGCAATAACAGCATAATTATTAACTTAAAGTTTAAAGCTTAGGTGTAAAACCTAAGCTTTATTTTTTTTTGTTTTTTTTGTATACTAAAATAAAAAGGACGGTTATTATGAAATTAAATTTAAGTCAAAAGGAAGCTGTAGAAAATATTGATGGACCTCTACTTATAATAGCTGGTCCGGGTTCTGGAAAAACAAGAACATTGGTTGAACGAATGATTTATATGATAAAGGAAAAAAATATAAAACCGGAAGAGATATTGGTTTCAACTTTCACAGAAAGAGCGGCTAGAGAGTTGACAACAAGAATAGGAAACAGATTGAAGAATGAAAAAATATATCTACAAGGGTTGTATATAGGAACGCTTCACTCTATCTGTTTAAAAATTATAGATGAGAATATAGGGTATTCAAATTTAAAAAAAGGATACAGGGTTCTTGACAATGTAGATCAAAAATTTTTTATTTTTTCTAAACTAAGATTTTTCAAAGAGATTGATGGCTTTAAAGAATTTTTTCGAAATAAGAACTATTTAACAAATTGGAAAATAGGGGAAACGCTAGTAAAATGGTTCAATAAATTTAGTGAAGAGGGATTGGAATTAGCTGATGACAGCTTTCTGGCGAAAAGTTATTCAACATATAAAGAGATTATCTTTCAGGAGAATGTTATTGATTTTTCTATGATTCAATGTGAGGCTTATAGAATTTTAAAAGAAAATGGAGATATTTTAAAAAAATTTCAAGATAGAATAAAATACACAATGATTGACGAATATCAAGATACCAATACCATACAGGAAAAGTTAATTTTTTTAATCGGTGGAGAAAATCAAAATATATGTGTAGTTGGGGATGATGATCAAGGGATATATAGATTTAGAGGAGCTACGATTAGAAACATACTTCAATTTGAGGGACGAGTTGGTAAAATATGTAAAATTGTTAAATTGGAAGTCAATTATAGGTCCGAAAAAGATATTGTCAATTTTTGTAAAGAGTGGATTGATAGCTTATATTGGGATGAATTTAGACTTTCAAAAGAGTTAGTGGTACCAGAAGAGAAGAATATGGATAGAACACGAGTTGTAAAATTATCAGTAGAAAACTCTGAAAACAGATGGCAAGAAAGAATTGCCAATTTTTTAATTTTTATGAAAAATTCAAAAAAGATAACTGATTATAATCAAGTGGCTTTTCTATTTAGATCGGTAAGAAATAAAAAAATAATCTCTTTGGCACATTATTTAGAGTATAGAGGGATTGGAGTGTATTCTCCCAGATCCAATCTTTTTTTCAATAGAGAGGAAATCATATTAATTATAGGTATCTTTCTCTATATTTTATTGAGAGAGAATAGTAAAATTTATAACAATGAATATAAATTGGAAATATTGGATTACTATAAAAAATGTTTAAATGTTCTAGAAAAAAAGATAAAAATCGATATGGATTTAAAACAGGAAGTGGAAGCTATAAAAAGTGAATATGAAAATATTGTTAAAGATGAAGGAAATCTTTTAACTCTATATTACAAAGTTATAGCGTTGAAATGTTTTAGGAACATTTTTGAGAATCAAGAAAATAGTGTTCTAGAAAATAGAGCTTTATATAATTTGGGGATATTTTCTAAAATTATTGAAAAAGCAGATAAAATTTCTAAGATTCAAAAGTTAAATAATGAAAATATAGTGAAAGTTGGAGATTATCTTTTTACAATGCATCTGAAATTTTTAAAGCAGAATGGTGTGGATGAATATGAGGATATAAAGGAGTATGCACCTAAAGGTGCAGTTTCGTTTCTAACGATTCATCAATCCAAGGGTTTGGAGTTTCCTATTGTTATAGTGGGTTCTTTGGAGAGTGTTCCAGAAGTAGACAGAGATGAAGAGGAGGAGCTTTTGAAAAGATATATTCCTTATAATGACTTTGAACCTGAATATAGAATCAAGGATTTTGATTTTTGGAGACTATACTATACAGCTTTTTCGAGAGCTAAAAATTTATTGATATTGAGTTGTGTTGAAAGTAATAAAGGAAAAAGACAGATACCATCACTGCCGTTTAAACGAGTATATGAAACAATTCCAGATATTTTATCTGGTGAGTTAGATTTTTCAGAGCTCAATATAGAAAATACAAGCGTTATAGATATAAAAGATAGTTACTCCTACACAGGAGACCTACTGAAATATAAGGAGTGTCCATATAGATATAAATTAAATAAAATTTATGACTTTCAGAGAAAAAAAACTGTTGAAAATTTTTATGGAACTTTAATTCATGAGAGTTTTGAATATATAAATCTTTCAATAGTGAACAATAGAAATTTAACGATTGAAGATATAGAGAGCAGATACTATTCAGATTACGAAGCGATGAAAAAGAAAGAAAATCTATTTTTAGACAAAGAGATTTTAAAAAGGGGACTGGAACAAGTTTTGAAATATTATAATAGTGACTTGATGGGAATGAAGATTGTAGATGTGGAGAAAAGCCTCTTTATATTTAGACAGAGATATACGATTGAAGGAAAATTAGATTTAGTTGTAGAGGATGGAGAGAGCCTAAAGGTCATAGATTTTAAGACAGGATCAGATAGTTTAGATGAGGAGAGTTTGAAAAACTATATATCTCAAATAAAACTATATTGTTATCTATTATCAATGAATAGTGAAAAGAGAGTTTCAGGAGGATATATATATTTTGTAAAAAATGAAAATAGAATTGAAATACCTTATATTTTAGGAGACGAAGAACAAATTTTAAAAGATTTCGATTTTATAGCAGAACGGATATCTAACGGTATATTTTCAGAAAAAAGATTATCCGAAGAAAAATGTTTAAAATGTGAATTTAAAAAGCACTGTTTTGGTATAAATATGATATAATAATAATAAAAAATTAGGTGATAGAAATGTATGTAGTGTTAAATAAAAGTGCTACATCTGAAGAAATCTTAGAGTTGAAGAGATTTATACAAAAAACAGGTCACGGAGCTTTAGAGATTTTAGATGGTAGTGTAAGAAAAATAGGTATAATGGGAAAAAAAGAGGGTTTAGGAAAAGAGGAGTTAAAAAAATTTTCAATAGTTAAAGATGTTGTTAAAATAGGAAAACCTTTTAAATTTGTGAGCAGAGAGTTTAAAAAAGAGGATACGGTTATAGATATAAAAGGTAGAAAAATAGGTGGAACAGATTTAGTTTTGATGGCAGGACCATGTTCGATTGAAAGCAAAGAGATGATAATGGAGACTGCTAGAGTTGTAAAAGCCAATGAAGGAGAGTTTTTAAGAGGTGGAGCGTTTAAACCAAGGACATCACCATACGATTTTCAAGGACTGGGTGAAGAGGGTTTAAAGTATATGAGAGAAGCGTGTGATAAATATAATCTTTTGATGGTAACAGAGGTGATGGACACTAGGGATATAGAGTTAATAGATAAGTATACAGATATATTTCAAGTTGGAGCCAGAAATATGCAAAACTTTAGTCTCTTGAAAGAGCTGGGAAAAACAGATAAGCCGATTCTTTTAAAAAGAGGATTAAGTGCAACAATAAAAGAGTTTTTAATGGCAGCAGAGTATATAGTTGCTTTTGGAAATGAGAGAGTTATTCTTTGCGAAAGAGGAATCAGAACTTTTGAAGTTGCGACTAGAAACACAGTTGATATAAATGGAATTGCTCTTTTAAAGGAAAAGTCCCATCTTCCAATTATAATAGATGCGAGTCATGGAACAGGAAAGAGGTCTTTGGTTGAGCCAGTTACACTGGGTTGTATATTAGCAGGAGCGGACGGTGCAATGGTAGAGATTCATCAAAATCCAATTTGTGCACTATCGGATGGGGAGCAAAGTTTAAATTTTGAAGAGTTTGAAGTTCTATGTGGAAAATTAAAGAAGACAATTGAGTTTAAAGAGAGTATAAGATGTTTATAGATAGAGAGTTTTACTATGAACTTGAAGAATTTTCAAAGTTAGGAATAAAAGCTATATATACAACTAAAAACCTTGGAGATATAAAAAAAGAAGAGGATAGAAAAAAAATAATATCTCTATTGGGGATAGCGGATAAAAATATATATTCAGGATTACAAACACACTCGTCAAACATTGTAGTCATAGATGAAAAGACAATGAATTATTCAGAGAATACAGATGGATTTATAACACAAAGGCAGGATGTAGTTATATTTACAAAATACGCGGATTGTTTGCCAATATACATATATGATGAGGTAAATAAAGCTTTTGGATGTGTACATTCAGGTTGGGTCGGAAGTTTTGAAAATATCGGTTTAAAGGCTATTAACTTGATGGTAGAAAGATTTGATAGCAGAGTTGAAAATATTATAGTGGCATTTGGGATAGGGATATCCTCTGAAAACTATGAAGTTTCTAGGGAGTTCTATTCAAAATTTAAAGAAAAATTTAAAGAGAGACTTTTGGAGAAAGTTTTTTTAAAAAAAGGGGAAAAATATTATTTCGATAACCAACAATTTAATTATAATCTTATGAAAGAGATAGGAATACAAGAAAAAAATATTATAACGAATGATTTATGTACATATAGAGATAATTTTCATTCTCATAGAAGAGAGAAGGAAAAGGCAGGAAGAAATGGAGCTTATATATTTATTGACAAAAATAGAAAAAAGTGATACAATAATTTGCTAATAAAATGCACATTGATTATTTCTAGACAGGGTGCCCTTAGGGGATGTTTAGTTTTGAGATCAGTGGAAGAAATAACCAAAATTAGGAGGAATTAAAAATGGCAGTAATTACTATGAAACAATTACTTGAAGCTGGAGTTCACTTTGGACACCAAGCTAAGAGATGGAACCCAAAGATGTCTAAGTACATCTTCACAGAGAGAAACGGAATCCACGTAATCGATTTACACAAATCTTTAAAGAAAATTGAGGAAGCTTATGCTGTAATGAGAGAAATTTCAGCTAACGGTGGAAAAGTTTTATTCGTAGGAACTAAAAAACAAGCTCAAGAAGCTGTAAAAGATCAAGCTGAAAGATCAGGAATGTACTATGTAAACAACAGATGGTTAGGTGGAATGTTAACAAACTACAAGACTATCCAGACTAGAGTAGAAAGATTAAAAGAGTTAGAGAGAATGGAAGCTGATGGAACGCTAGATACAGCTTACACTAAGAAAGAGGCTGCTAACTTCAGAAAAGAGTTAGTAAAACTTTCTAAAAACTTATCAGGAATTAAAGACATGAAAGAAGTTCCAGCTGCTATATTTGTAGTAGACGTTAAGAAAGAGACTCTAGCAGTAGTTGAAGCTGCTAAATTAGGAATCCCTGTATTCGCTATGATTGATACAAATGTGGATCCAGATTTAGTAACTTATCCAATCCCTGCAAATGATGACGCTATCAGATCAGTAAAGTTAATCGCTTCTGTAATGGCTAACGCTATCATTGAAGGAAACCAAGGAAAAGAGAATGCTGAAGTTGCAACTGATGAGATTGTAGTTGAAGAGGGATCAGCTGAGTAATAAATACTTGAATTTAATGGAATTGAGTGCCTAGCCCTCAATTCCTTGTACTATATAGATATGTAGAGATTCTAAAAATTAGGAGGAAAAAATGGCAGAGATTACAGCAAAATTAGTAAAAGAACTAAGAGATAGAACTGGTGCTGGAATGATGGATTGTAAAAAAGCATTGGGAGAAACAGACGGAGATATCGAAAGAGCGATAGACTTACTAAGAGAGAAAGGAATCGCTAAAGCTGCTAAAAAATCAGGAAGAACAGCTGCAGAGGGATTAATATTCGAGGGTGTTTCTGCTGATAATAAAACAGCGGTAGTATTAGAGTTCAACTCTGAAACAGATTTCGTTGCTAAAAATGATGAATTTAAGGCTTTAGGAGCAAAAATGGTAGAGATCGCTTTAAGACCAGAGATCAAAACTGTTGAAGATTTAAAAGCTGCTGAAATTGATGGAGCTACAGTTGAAACAACAATAACTAACTTAATTGCAAAAATTGGAGAGAATATGTCTCTAAGAAGATTTGAAAAAATAACTACTGAAGGGTTTGTAACTACTTACAACCACTTAGGAGGAAAATTAGGAGTTATCGTTGAGATGACTGGGGAAGCGACAGAGGCTAATATAACTAAAGCTAAGGATATCGCAATGCACGTAGCAGCTATGGATCCTAAATATGTTGATAGATCGGTTGTAACAACAGACGATTTAGAGAGAGAGAAGGAGATTTCTAGAAAGCAATTAGAAGCTGAAGGAAAACCAGCTCAAATTATTGAGAAAATCTTAGTTGGAAAAATGAACAAATTCTATGAGGACAACTGTTTAGTTGACCAAATTTTCGTAAAAGCTGAAAACAAAGAGACAGTTGCAGAGTACGCAGGAGATATTAAAGTAGTTTCTTTCGCTAGATACAAAGTTGGAGAGGGAATTGAAAAAGAAGAAGTAGATTTCGCAGCAGAGGTTGCAGCTCAACTTAACGCGTAATACAACAAAGTATAGGGGTGCGACTTAGCACCCCCTTTTTTTAAGCTAAATATGAGAATAGAGGAGAGTTTTGAGATGAAGCCAATTTATAATAGAATTCTATTAAAATTAAGTGGTGAAGCTTTAATGGGAGACCAAGAATTTGGAATCTCTTCAGAGACAATCACTTCATATGCTAGACAAATAAAGGAAATAGCAGATTTAGGAGTAGAGGTAGGAATAGTTATCGGTGGTGGTAATATATTTAGAGGATTGTCTGGAACTGAACAAGGAATAGATAGAGTAACTGGAGATCATATGGGTATGTTAGCAACAGTTATAAACTCATTGGCTCTTCAAAACGCAATTGAACTATTAGGTGTACCTACAAGAGTACAAACAGCAATTGAAATTCCAAAAGTGGCAGAACCTTTTATAAAAAGAAGAGCTCAAAGACACTTGGAAAAAGGTAGAGTTGTAATATTTGGAGGTGGAACGGGGAACCCTTATTTCACAACAGATACAGCAGCAGCTCTTAGAGCAATAGAAATCAATGCGGATGTTGTAATAAAAGCGACTAAAGTTGATGGAATCTATGATAAGGATCCTGTAAAATTTGCTGATGCCAAAAAATATACAGAAGTAACTTATACAGAGGTATTAAATAAAGATTTAAAAGTTATGGATGCAACTGCAATCTCACTATGTAGAGAGAATAAGTTACCAATAGTTGTATTTGATTCGTTGACAGAGGGAAATATAAAAAGGGTAATTCTTGGTGAAGAGATAGGAACAACTGTAATAAATGGATAATAATTTTAGGAGGGTAAAATGAACGCACAAGTAATAATGAATGATTGTAAAGATAAAATGAACAAAGCTATCGAGTCTACAAAGCATAAGTTTGCATCAATAAGAGCAGGTAGAGCTAATGTTTCAATGTTGGATGGAATCAAAATAGAGCAGTATGGATCATTGATGCCACTGAATCAAGTTGGAACAGTATCAGCTCCAGAAGCTAGGTTATTAGTAATCGATCCTTGGGATAAATCGGTTATACCTACAATAGAAAAGGCTATAATGACTTCAAACTTAGGATTAACTCCAAACAATGATGGAAAAGTTATTAGATTAATGATTCCAGAACTAACTGCAGATAGAAGAAAAGAGTATGTAAAATTTGCAAAGTCTGAAGCTGAAAATGGAAAAGTTGCAGTTAGAAATATCAGAAAAGATATGAACAACCATTTGAGAAAATTAGAGAAAGATGGAGAGATAACTGAGGACGATTTAAAAAGATATGAAGATGAAGTTCAAAAGTTAACAGATACAACAATTAAAACAATCGATCAACTTCTAGCTCTAAAAGAGAAAGAGATTACAACTGTATAGTGATAGGAAATATGATATAAAAAAGAGAGCTTAGCTCTCTTTTTTTGTAAGTAAAATGTATAGTATCAAAAATAAGCCACTAAAAAGTAGTAAAAGCACCAAGACTTTATTGGCAGAAGAGTAGTTTCCCGATTCGATAGCTGAATACAGTGCCAAAGGTAAAGTTTGAGTTCTACCGGGGATGTTTCCAGCGATTAAAATAGTTGCCCCGAACTCTCCGAAAGCTCGTCCAATCCCTAATATAACGCCTGAAAAAACTTTTCTAAAACTTAGGGGTAGATAGACATATCTAAGCATATTCAATCCAGAAATCCCCAAGCATTGTGCAGTTTCTATATAAGTTTTGTCAATAGTATCAAAACCAACTTTAACTCCTTGGTAGATTATGGGCAAAGAGACAACAATTGCCGCAATAGCAGCTCCCTCAAACGAAAATATAAATCTAAAATCAAAAAGATTGTAAAAAATTTTTCCGATAGTGCTGTTTTTTCCTAAGAAAATAATCAACATATAACCAATAACAGAGGGAGGAAGAAAAATGGGTAGAGTAACTATGAACTCTGTAATTTTTTTTAAAGTTTTTTTATTATCAAAGGAAAAATAAAGAGTTATACTGAAAGAAAGGTTGAAAAATAGAGAGAGAAAAACTATCGCTAGGGACAGTTTTAAAGGTGAAATCATTCCCAGTCTTTTCCTCTTAAAAATTCTAAGAATTTCTCAGAATCCTCTTTGTTTTTACTCGTTTTTGAAATTCCAATTGAGTATTCAATTGGTCTATGAAGTTCTTTTGGAAAAATTTCAACAATTTTTGAATTTTTTAGAAGGTTTGCATCAGTTAAATAAACAATCCCAAAATCAGCCTCTCCCAGTTCCACATATGAAAGAACACTTCTAACATCCTTTCCATATACTAGAGTGTAGTTTTTCAATGGAAGATTGCCTAAAACCTCAGTTGCATATCTTCCAGCGGGAACGGATTGAGGATCACCAATAGCTAAAATTCCGCTGCCAGAAGGTGAGTTGTTATTTTTTATTAAAACTAAAGAGTTTTCTAAAAGAACCTCTTCATCAACTAAATAGTTTTTATTTTTCAAATCAACCATGTAATCTCTATCAGCTAAAAAGATGATGTCAACATCTCCTCCCTGCTCAAACTGCCTTTTTAAAGTTCCAGAACCACCCAAATTCAAAGAGATATTCAAGTCTGGGTCCACAAGTTTATACTCCTGGATGTTTTTTTCCAAAAATTCCTTTAAAGATGCTGCACCACTTATTAAAAGCTCCTTGGCAAAAATGGATTGAACCAAAATAATAAAAATAAAAATACCTTTTTTCATAAAGCCCCCTTGAAATTTTTTATTTGTTTATTTACTTAATGGCTTATTCATTTGGTAAAGTGTATAAAGACCTCTGATACTCAGTTCAGGACAATATTCATCAATCTCTTGAATCTCTGCAAAAAGAATTTTTCCAAGACCACCTGTGGCGATTACATATGGATTAGGAACAAGTTTTTTAATTTCATGTATAATATTTTTTAGTTGTCCAGCATATCCATAAAAAATTCCAGCTTGAATTTGTTCAGCTGTATTTTTTCCAAGTACACTTTCTGGAGTACTAAATTTAACTTTAGGAAGTTTAGCAGTATTCCCAAATAAAGCATTGATAGACATCTCTATTCCCGGTAAAATTCCTCCCCCAATATAGACTCCATCTTTTAAAACTTCATATGTAGTAGCAGTTCCAAGGTCGAAAATCACAAGATTTCTATTTGGATAATCAATTACAGCTTGGGCGATATCAATTATTCTATCAGCTCCAAAGCCATTGACTTGAAGATCCTCAGCAAATGAAAATGGAAGATTCAAATTCAAATCTATAATCATAGGCTCAATCTTAAAATATTTTCTTCCTAAAAATTGAAATATACCTATCAAATTAGGGACAACTGAAGAGATAACAATTCCATTTAATTTTTTGATTTCGATAGCATTAAAATCGCATATATTTTTTAAGTATGAAAAGTACTCATCCTCAGTTAATTTTTCATTTGAAGATACTCTAAAGCTGAGTAATACCTCTCCTTTTGGATCAAGTAAACCAGTAACAATATGGGTATTTCCAATATCTACAGCTAAAAGCATGTAATCACCGCCTAATAAAAATTTTAGATAATTTATATTATAAACTATATTTAAAAAAATGCAAATTTTTCTCGGATAAATTATTTAAATGAATTATAATAGAATAAATACAGTGTGAGGTGTTTATATGAAAAAATCAGTAGGAATAGTTGTAGAGTATAATCCCTTCCATAATGGGCATAAATACCACTGTTTAAGAGCTAAAGAGTATGGCGATATAGTTATTGCAGTTATGAGTGGAGATTATGTCCAAAGAGGGGAACCAGCAATTATAGATAGATGGAGCAGAGCAGAATTAGCTTTAAAAAACGGTATTGATATAGTGGTGGAGCTACCAGTGTTTTATTCGACCCAAAGTGCCGAGATATTTGCTAGAGGAGCGGTGGGAATACTAAATCTGCTGAATGTAGAGAGGATAGTTTTTGGGTCTGAAACTGGAGATAGTGAAAAACTTATTAAAAGAGGAGAGTTAGAGGAGCAAGAGGAGTTTAAAACAGAGCTAAAAAAACAGTTGAAAGAGGGACACTCCTATCCAACTGCCTATTCAAATACTTTAACCACACTGAATATCAAAGATGAATTGGAGTCCAATGATATCTTAGGAGTTGAATACATTAAAGCTTTAAAGTTTTGGAAGAGTAAAATAGAAGCGGTAGCTGTAAAAAGAGAAAAAAGTGGGTATTATTCAGAGGACATAAGAGATGGAATCGCTAGTGCTACTGGGATTAGAAAAAAAATTCAATCTGGGGAAGAGATAAAGGATGTTGTTCCAAGGGATACGTATGAAGTGTTGAAAGAGAGTTTGGAGAGGAATAGATTTGCAAAACTCCAGAGTTTTTATCCCCTTATAAGACATAGAATACTTTTAGAAAAGAAAAATTTACATAAAATTCAGGATATAGAGCAAGGGTATGAGAATAGATTATATGAAGCTGCTGTCTCTTGTAAAGATTTTGAAGGTTTTTTTGAGAAGATAAAAAGCAAGAGATACACTCAGGGAAGAGTTCAGAGAGTTTTAATTCATATTTTGTTAGGAATAGAAAAGAAGCAGACAGAAAGAGTGAAAGAAAAAATTCCCTATATAAGAGTTCTAGGATTTACAAAAGATGGACAAAATTATTTAAAAAAATTAAAAAATGAAGAGATAAAAATTTTGACTTCATTAAAAAATATACAAAAATCTTTAGATAAAGAGGCATTGGACTTATTAGAGCAAAATGAGATAGCCAGTAAAATATATGCAATGATAAATCCGTATGAAGATAGAAAAATACCCATAATTATAAAGTAGAGGTACTATGGAAAGAGTAAGATTGACAGAGGATATAAAAAATATTTTAGATATTTTAAATACTTATGGTAAGGGGTATGTTGTAGGAGGCTATATAAGAGACTACCTTCTTGGATTAAAACCGAAAGATTGTGATTTTTGTACAGATATTGAGTACTCAAAATTAAAAGATATCTTTAAGGATTACTCACCGAAAGAGATTGGAAAAGCTTTTGGGATAATTCAAATAGTTTATCGAGGAAAAAGTTATGAAATAGCTAGATTAAGAAAGGATGTATCCTTTACAACTTTTAGGAATATAACCGAAATAGAGTTCATACGGGATATTTATGAGGATTTGAAAAGAAGGGATTTCACAGTTAATGCGATAGCTTACGACGGAAGCAATTTAATCTATCCATCAGTAAGAGAAAAAGAGGATATAAAAAATAGGGTACTTAGATTTGTAGGGGATGGTAGAAGAAGAGTGAAGGAGGACCCTCTAAGGATACTAAGAGGAGTAAGAATCGCAGGGGAAAAAAAATTATATATATTGGAGTCAACAAAAATTGCAATAAAAGAGTGTAAAAGTGAGATAAAAAGAGTATCGCTTGAAAGAGTTCAAGATGAATTCTTTAAGATACTAAGAGGAGAGAATTCAAGTGAATCTTTTAGACTTTTATATGAATTGGGTATTTTTGAGGAGTTGTTTCCAAAGACAAATAAAAGTATCAGTCTAAAAAATATGCTGGAGGATATGAATAAAATAGATGAGATTTTTTTGTCAGAGGAACGCCTAATACCAAAGCTAATAATTATATTTTATGAAAATGAAGTGGAGTTAAATTTGCTAAAATTAGACAATAAAAGTAAAAAATCAATTTTGAATATAATTAAGAGTTTAAAAAAAAGAAAAGATATTTGTAGTAAATACGAGATGAAAAAAATGATTGGAATTATGGGAATAAAGGATTTTGAAAGTGCATTGAAAATAGAGGGACTAAGAGTAGATATATCTTCAAAAAAAGAGTGGTTCAATGAAATTACATCCAATGGTGAGCCTATTTTTTTAAAAGACCTCTCTATTTCAGGTAAAGATATATTGGAGTTAGGAATAAAAGATGGAAAGAAAATAAAAGAACTTTTAAATAGATCTTTGGATATAGTTTTGAAAAATCCTAAATTGAATAGAAAAGAATATTTACTAGAATTGGTAGAGGAGGAAAAGATTTGAAACAGAGAATACCTTTAGAAACACAGATATTTTATGGAGTGGGAGTGAGCTACGCCATTGTGGATCAAATATTTGCACAGTGGATACTATACTTTTATCTTCCACCAGAAAATTCGGGACTTAAACCTTTTTTGACCCCAGTTTTAATTTCATTAGCATTAGCTATTTCTAGAGTTGTAGATATGATTTCAGACCCAGTGGTTGGATATATGTCGGATAAATTTAATAGCAGATGGGGAAGGCGAATTCCATTTATCGCCGTAGGAGCTATTCCACTGGGCATAACAACGGTGGCATTTTTTTATCCTCCAATGGTGAGTGAAGAGGGAACATTTATTTATTTGGCACTGGTGGGATCGTTATTTTTTACTTTTTATACAGTTGTAGGAGCACCATACAACGCTTTAATACCAGAGATAGGTGAAAATTCTGAAGAGAGATTGAATCTCTCCACATGGCAATCGGTTTTTAGATTGTTGTACAGTGCAATTGCAATGATTTTACCCGGAGTTTTAATCAAGTATTTTGGACATGGGAATACTTTAGTAGGAATCAGAGGAATGGTTATATCTTTGAGTGTTCTATGTGTTTTAGGGCTATATGTAACTGTATTTTTAGTTCCAGAAAAAAAATACTCAAGACCTATCGAGCACGTTGGAAATATAAAAGATATTTTAAAAGAGGTAATAAAAGATAGAGATTTTAAGAATTATTTGCTGGGACTATTATTTTTCTTTGTAGGATTTAACTCTTTAAGAGCTATGATGAACTACTACGTTGAAGATATAATGGGATATGGGAAAGAAACAATAACTATTGCATCAGCTCTATTATTCGGGGCATCAGCTTTATTTTTTTATCCTGTAAATAAACTATCTCGAAAATTTGGATACAGAAAAATCATGCTGGCTTCTTTAGTCGGTTTGATATTATTAACAGTAGCTTTAGCACTGCTGGGAAGAGTTATACCTGTAAAGTATGGATTTTTAATATTCGCACTTTTAGGAATACCGATATCAGGGGCAGCATTTATATTTCCACCAGCAATGATGAGTGATATAAGTGAAAAAATAAGCAAAAGAATAAATAATAGAATTGAAGGGGTTTGTTTTGGAATTCAAGGATTTTTCTTAAAAATGGCATTTTTAGTGTCAATAGTGGTATTACCGTTGATGCTAGTTTTAAGAGGAAGTGGAGAGGTGACAAAGTTTGGAATATATTCGTCGGCAATATTTTCAGCGATATCCTTTGTAATCTCATATATATTTTATTTTAAATATAATGAATAGGAGGGGGCATTGAAAAAAACAGAGATTGGGGCATTAATTTTAATTTTTGCCTCAATTTTCTTTTTTAGGCTGTATTTGACAACCTTTAAAGAGAGAGTTGAGATAGGGGATATCGTTGAAGTCAGTGGGAGAGTGGATGCAGGAAGGGGAAAAATTGAAAATATAAATGGTAAATATCCGAGAGAAAATATGTATTTTACAGTGAATAGAGTGGAGGATGGGGAGAAAATTATTTTAGGTGAAGTACAAAAGATAGAACGTTCTAAATGGGGAGTCCAGTATAGAATAGAAACGGAAGAGATAGAAGAAAAAAGAGATATATTGAAAGATTTTTTTATAAAAAAAATTAAGGTATTAAGTGAGAATTACTCTCTTGATTTGGAACATTTTTTGAGAGCGACAATTTTAGGAGAGGGATATTTACTCGGAGAAGAGATAAAAGAGAGCTTTAGATACACAGGAACAGCTCATCTCCTAGTAATATCTGGATTACACATAGGCATAATTATAGCTGGAATATCATTTTTACTATTAAAATTAAATATTTCCAAAAGAAAACGATATATATTAGTTATAATTGTTTTGACATTATATGTCCTTTCTGTGGGTAAATCGCCATCAGTATTTCGAGCATATATAATGGGTGCAATCTATTTATTGGGAAATATTTTATATGAGAAGATAGATAGTAAAAAAAGTTTTATGATAGCTTTTTGTGGCTCGCTTTTAATTTTTCCTACTTGGATTTACTCCATATCTTTTTGGATGTCATACATAGCAGCATTTTCTATAATTTTTGTCTATGAAAAAATTCCTAAGATAAGGAGATATAAAAATGAATATTTGAATAAAGTCTTAAATACGTTATTGATGACTTTGACAATTCAAATTTGTATGACCCCAATTTTTTTCATATATTTTAATACTATTCCTTTGTTTTCAATTTTTAGTAACATAATTATAATTCCAATAGCATCAGTTTTTATTATGACCAGTTTTATGACAATATTTTTATCAAACTTTTATTTAGATTTCTTAACAATAGGATTAGTAAATTACACATATATAATTTTAATAAAAAGTGTCCAACTACTGAGTGAAATTCCGTATTTGACTTTAGAATTATAGTTGTGTTAAGCTATTTACATGAGGTGATGGAAATGATTGTTTTAAAAGTTATAATTTTACTATTTTGCTTGGTGATACATGAACTAGCTCATGGATATATGGCATTATTCTGTGGAGATAAAACTGCCCAATATTCTGGGAGATTGTCTTTAAACCCGTTGAAACACTTAGACCCTATAGGGACATTGATACCAATTTTTATGCTGTTAAGTGGTTCTAATTTCATAATTGGTTGGGCTAAACCAGTGCCTGTAAATTATTTTGCTTTTAGGAATGGAAGAGTTGGGGAGTTTCTAGTTTCAATTGCGGGAGTTTTAACAAATTATCTCTTGATGATAGTAGGGGCGATTTTAATAAAATATGGATTAATCCCATTTAACAGTATATCAATCTATTTCATAATAATAAATATGGCTTTGGGAACATTCAATCTTTTACCGATTCCACCACTAGATGGATCTAGAGTTCTGGCTTCGTTTTTAACTGGTGAAGATAGAGTGAGGATATTTAGCTTGGATACGTATGGTATTTTATTTATAGTAGTGTTGAGCTATTTTGGAGTTTTGGATAAAATGATGTCTCCCATATACAATATTTTAGTGAGATTTATAGATATAATAATTAGGAGTTAGATTGATGAAAAGTATAAAAAAGGCAGTAAGAATAGAGTTTGAAGAGAAAAAATCAAAATTTATAGGATATGCTAAGCCAATCTCTACGAAAGAGGAGGCTGAAGATTTTATAGATATGATTAGGGAGATGCACCCAGATGCTACTCATAATTGTACTGTTTATAGAGTTATTGACAATGGGCAAGAGTACTTTAAGGCTGATGACGACGGTGAACCGAGTGGAACAGCTGGAAAACCTATGGGTGAGATATTGACTTATATGGAAGTTAATAATGTAGTGGTAGTGGCAACAAGATATTTTGGAGGGATAAAACTAGGAGCTGGAGGATTGGTAAGAAATTACGCTAAAACTGCAAAATTAGCAATTCTAGAGGGCGAAGTTGTGGAGTTTATAGAAAGAGTTGAATGTCTATTGGATTTTTCTTATGAAAGAATAAATGAAGTGGAGACCCTGTTGATAAATGGAAATGAAGAGTTATTAAACAAAGATTTTAATGAGCGTGTGACATATAGAGTGAAAGTTTCTAATGAAACATTGGAGAAGTTAAAAGAGATCAAAGATATATTGGTAATAATGTAAAAACAGGTAGAATTTCTCTACCTGTTTACTTTTATTTTATAGTCTTTTTTTTTGAATAGAAATAGCAAAAGTAAAGTTAAGGTGATATAGGCAAACTCGACTACGATTATATAGTAGGGCCACTCTCCAAAATAGTTGAGAGGTGAGGAGAACGTGGGCTTTCTATTGATGTAGAGATAGTTTGTTCCAAGAACTGTATTTATAAAATAAACCCCAGCTGCAATAATATTTAAACCAATGAAAGAACCTGTCCAAGACTCCAAAGAGGGCCTCAATTTAAAAACTTTATACTCCACTATGGCAATAAAAATTATGTAGAAATGTGTTGAGAAAAAGCTTATATTGAAGAAATGAGGGAACGTTTCTCTCACTTCAGGTGTCAGTAGAGCAAAAACAGCTCCGAGAGACCAGAAAAAGGTTGCATATAAAAAGGGTGTGAACCTAAATATAGACCCAAATATTGCAAATATAAGCGTTATGTTACAAAGGTGTAATGGAAGCAATTGGTACCATGCTTCACCAATCAGTTTGTATTTAATAAAAATTTCACCGCATTTGATTAATAGGACGGCAAAGGAGATAATTCTCACAATTTTTTTTGGTTGTGGGTTATGTGCAACCCCAAAATAAAGAAATAGAAAAAGTAGTGAATAACCCAAAAGATAAAAAAGATGTAATTTACTAAATAGTTCAAACTCCATATATTATTCCTCCCAATTTATTTGTGAAAACCTAAATCTGCAGGGTTAATATCCCCAGAAACGTGTTGAATAGTTCCGCCTAAACTTTCAAATTTCACTCTTTTTTCAGTGGTTTTCTTAATAAGGTCTATAGTTTTTTCATTTAGTGACGTTTTATTATAATGCCCTTTGGACCAATAATCAATAATTAATTTACTATCACCAAAAATTTTAAAACTCCGCTTTCTTAAAGCTATATCGATAGCTAAAAAGATACCTATCAATTCTCCATAATTATTGGTACTACCTTGTGGAGCGAGATAATTGCCAAATTCATTTATCATTTTTTCGGGCATAATATCGTCCAGTAGAGAAACTCCAAAACGGTTGGTAACTCTGACTTCGACCCCTATCCCTCTTCCAGTTCCAGCGTCAAAATAGATACCATCCTCTAAGTTATTTTTAGCTTCTTGAATTTTTAATTTCCTATCCTCATATAATCCACCATTTTTTAACCATTCTTTGGCTTCAGTTTCGGTCTTAAAAGACTTATAACGAGCATTTTTTCCCAAGGTAGCACTTTGGCACTCAGACCAAGAAGTGACAATTTTTGAGTAGTTTTCTTTATCTATAATAAAAGCGTAGTATTTTGTAGCCATAACTCTCCCTCTAAAGTTTTATACTATTTTATCATAAATTTAAAAAAAATAAAAAGGAAAGAGAGTAAAATAGTAAAAAATTTTGAACCACTAGTAAAAAAATGTTGCAAAAGTTAAAAAATTGTGATATAATCCTTACGATAAATAGAAAGATTTTAGGAAGGTGAAATTAATGAGAAAAGGAATTCATCCAAATTACAAAGTAATAACTGTTGATTGTACGTGTGGAAACAAATTCGAAACAAGATCGACTTTAGCAAAGGGAGACGAGCTTAAAATAGCTGTTTGTTCAAACTGTCACCCATTCTACACAGGAAAAGCTAAGTTCGTAGACGCAGCTGGAAGAGTAGAGCAATTCAATAAGAAGTTTGGATTAAAGAAATAAGAAAACGGGACTATGTCCTGTTTTTTTTTAAAAAAATATAAACTAGGGAGGTTAAAATGGCTGTAATAGAAATAAATCATCCACTAATACAACATAAATTAACATTGTTAAGAAATAAAAATACGGATACAAAATCATTTAGAGAAAACTTAAATGAGATATCAAAATTGATGACTTATGAGGTGACAAAAAATTTAGTTTTAGATGAGATTGAAGTTGAAACTCCTCTGATGAAAACGACTGGATATACACTTGGAACGAATATTGCGGTTGTGCCTATATTGAGAGCTGGATTAGGGATGGTAGATGGAATAGTGTCGTTAATTCCAACAGCAAAAATAGGGCATATAGGGGTTTATAGAGATGAAGAAACTCTACAACCTGTTTATTACTACTGTAAACTTCCTGTAGATGTTCAAAATAAGCAAGTGATATTAGTTGATCCAATGTTGGCAACTGGTGGATCGGCAATATATGCAATAGACTATTTGAAAAATGCTGGAGTAAAAAACATAGTGTTTATGTGCTTAGTAGCTGCACCAGAAGGTATAGCAAAAGTTTTACAAACGCATCCAGATGTGGCGATCTATACAGCAAAAATAGATCAAGGATTGGATGCAAATGGGTATATCTATCCTGGATTGGGAGATTGTGGAGATAGAATATTTGGAACAAAGTAGTAAGAAAAGCTGAACTTGATTCAGCTTTTTTTGTTTACTAAGGTGTAAAATTATTTGAATTATTAGATATATCATTATATAATTTAAAAGAAAGTTAAGAATAAAAGGAGAACTAGATGTTAAGTGTTATAATTCCAGCTTATAATGTTGAAAAATATATTGAAAGATGTCTAAATTCTCTTTTAGATCAAAACTTAAAAGAGATTGAGATAATAGTTATAGATGATGGATCAATAGATAAAACATCTGAGATTTGTCTGGAAATATCCAAAAATAATAAAAATATAGTATATAGAAAAGTGAAAAATGGTGGATGTAGTTTTGCTAGAAATCTCGGAATATCAATGGCTAAGGGAAAGTACATAGCTTTTTTAGATTCGGATGATTGGGTAGACAAAGAGATGTATATGGATATGGTAGAAAAAGCCGAAGAGAAACGAGCAGATGTTGTTATATGTGGATTTAAAAAGTTAAATGAAAATATGGAGATTCTCTCGGAAGTTAGAATTTTTGAAAAAAAAAGTAAAGATGAGTATACAGATTGTACGACGGAGTGGTTTGCATCCCCGTGTAATAAAATATATAGAAGAGAGATTTTAGAAAATAATAACATCAAATTTTTACTAGATATCTATACTGGTGAGGATATGTTCTTTAATTTTGTCACTTTTTTTTACAGCGAGAATATAGTTTTAATAGATAAACCCTATTATAACTATTTTATGAACCAAAATTCAGTTTCAAATAATTATAAAAATAGGACAGATATCTACAGTGTTATAAGAGCGTTAATCTCTTTTTATAAGCGAAATGGAGTGTATGAGGAGAATATAAATAAAGTTAGGGAATGTTTTAAATATCACGGTATAAAGTATCCTTTTGATGTGCTTCAAAGATTGAGTGAAAACAAAGTGAAAAATTGGAAAAATTTTTATTTAAAGATAAAAGAGGAGATAGATAGTTTAAAAGAGATAGAGACCGTAGATATAAAAGTATATTATTACTACAGAGTTTTTAGACTAAAAATGATGTGGCTTAAACGAGTAAAAAAACTGTTAACAATAAAATAGGGTGAGGGATAGTGAAAAAAATATTAATAAAAGCATATGCACAGTTAAATTTAGGAGATGATCTTTTTATAAAGATGCTTTGTGAAAGATATAAGGATACAGAGTTTTATCTTTTTGCCACTCCTGAATATGAAAACTTAAAAGGGATTGAGACAAATAACTTAAAAATTTTATATAATGACACTTTTGCAAAAAAGATATTGTTTCGTTTAGGGAGAAAATTTGGAGTTTCAAATATATTGGAGGATTTAAAAGCAAAAGAGTTAGATGGGGTTGTCAATATAGGGGGATCAATTTTTATAGAAAATGACTTCTCAGAAGAAGATTTTAAAATTAGAAAAAGAAATCTGGAGTTTGGAAAAAATTATTTTATTTTAGGAGCAAATTTTGGTCCCTATAGGAGTGAAAATTTCAAAAATATGTATCATGAATTTTTTAAAGAGTGTAAAGATGTATGTTTTAGAGAAAAATATTCATATGAACTTTTTAAAGATTTAGAAAATATAAGATTTGGAAAAGATATAGTTTTTAGCTTAAAGCAAGATGTAGAAGTAAAAGGGGACTATGTTTTATTTTCTATAATATTGCCATCAGCTAGACAGGGATTTTCAGGAATAGAATCAGAGTACTTTAATAGACTAAAAACACTGACTTTAGATATTATAAAAAGTGGAAAAAAAGTTAAATTTATGTCTTTTTGTCAAGGAGAAAAAGATGAGGAGGCAATAAAGAGATTACTGAATATGATACCGAATGAACAGCATAAGTATATCTCTAAATACTTTTATAGAGGAGATATGAATGAAGCATTGGAAATATTAAATAGAGCAGATAGTGTTGTAGCAACAAGATTCCATGCAATGATATTGGGATTTGTTCTTAAAAAAACTGTTTTTCCAATAGTGTATAGTAAAAAAATGACAAATGTTTTAGAAGATTTAGAATTTAAACAAAACTATGCTTCTTTAGAGAACTTGCAGGGATTGAGTTTTGAAAAATTTAAAGAAAATAAGGCGTTGCCCACAGATATTCTTATAAAAGCAGCCCAAGATGGAGAGCAACATTTTTTGAAATTAGACAATTTTTTAAATGAGCAGGGGTGAACATGGCTAGAAATGAACTGAAAATAGGAACAGCTCTTTCAATGATGACAATAGTTGTAAGCTCAATCATTCAAATTCTGTATACGCCTCTATACATGAGATATTTAGGGCAAGAGGACTATGGAATAAATTCATTGGTTCAATCGATAATGGGATATATAGCTATTTTGAATTTGGGATTGGGGAATACAATGCTTAGATATACAACGAGATATCGAGCTGAGGGAAAAATAGAAGAGGAAAAATCCATGAATGGAATGTTTTTAGTGATTTTTTCTATTTTAATGTTGATAGCTTTTATTATAGGTATTTATATCTATGTAAATATAGGAGAGTTTTTTGGGGAAAGATTTACAGTACAGGAGCTTGAAAAAACAAAAGCAGTATTTGTAATTTTAGCTTTAAATGTGATTATATCTTTTCCAATGGGTGTGTTTTCTACCAATATAACATCTAAGGAAAAATTTTTATATCAAAGAGGTATAAAGCTTTTGACGATAATATTGAATCCAATTGTGGGAGCAATTCTAATGATGAACGGATTTGGGCTGATAGCAGTGACTATTGCCACGGTATGTTTTGCTATTCTCTCCTATCTGTTTGATATAATATATGCCTTTAAATTGGGAATGAAAATAAAATTTTCCAAATTCAATAATGATATTTTAAAAGAGATATTTATATATTCATTTTTTATTTTTCTAAATGTTTTAATAGATCAAGTTTATTGGGGGACAGATAGGGTTATAATAGGAAAATATGTTGGGGTTCAAGGAATTGCAATATATTCTGTAGGTGCGATTTTTAATACTCTCTATATGGGATTTGCCTCAGCTGTTTCAGGAGTTTTATTTCCAAGAATAAATAGATTGATAGTGGAAGAAAAGCATGAAGAAATAGATGAAATGTTTCTGAAAATAGGAAGATTACAATATATTCTTTTGGGGCTGATATCTTCTGGATTTATATTATTTGGAAAAGATTTCATAATTTTATGGGTTGGAAAACAGTACATTGAGGCGTATAGTATAGCGTTGTGGATAATGATTCCTCTGACAGTTCCTTTAATTCAGAGTACTGGTGTGAGTATAATGCAAGCCAAAAATATGCACCAGTTCAGGTCTGTGGTTTATTTTGTAATAGCTGTTTTAAATGTAATTTTTAGTATTATTTTTGTAAAAAAAGTGGGAGCGATAGGGTGTGCGATAGCCACAGGTCTTTCCTTCATTTTAGGACAAATAATAGTTATGAATATCTATTATAAAGTTTCAGTAAAATTGGATATAGTTAAGTTTTGGAAAAATATTTTTAAGATGTCAATACCGATAATGATTGTAATGATATTTGGGTATATTTTAAATATATATATAGAGGAGGTTAGCTATTTAAACTTTTTAGTAAAAGTAGCACTTTATAGTATAGCTTATGGAATATTACTTTGGTTTATGGGCTTGAATAACTATGAAAAATCTCAGATTTATATATGGAAAAAGTGATGTATTAAACATCACTTTTTTTGTTGTTGATATACTCCTCTGTTAAAAAATGGATTCCTAAAAATAGGATATACCATCCAAAAACAACATAGACAGCTTTATCAGCTAATAAAGGTAGTATTATGATTAAAGAGCCAAATAAAAAGTGTAAAAGACCTTTTATAATAACTAAAACCTTCACTTTAGCGTTAGTACTTTCCCAAGACGTAAGTTTGTTATCCCTGCCTAAGATTAAAACCAAACCTTTTAAGCAAAGAAGTCCTCCGATATAACTTGTAAAAAATAGTTGACTAGTAAAAGTATTTAAAAGAACAACTGCTACGGATAGAAGCTCCACCACTCCTTCACCCAGAACAAGACCCCAATGGAAGTATGGAGTTTTTCGGTTAGTCATAGAATAGAAAATATGATATATACCATTTAAAAATAGGATAATACTTATAATATATTCTATATTTTTATTAAAAAATCCAATGTTGCTAATTCCAAGAGCACCTATTAAAACATAAAAAATCCCCAGTGTTAAGAAAATTGATTTTAGTTTTATTGCCATGATAAATCTCTCCTTATTAAAGAATAGTTAATAATTGAATTATATCAGAGTTTAAGGAACACTTCAATTAAAAAAACTTCACATTGAGCTAAGAGATTGATATAATATAAAAAAGGTTTTTGTAGGAGGGACAGATGTTTTCAAAAAATATACAAAATTTAAAAACATCTCCAGTGAGAGAGTTAATACCATATTCAAAAAAAGCTAGAGAAGCTGGTATAGATATAATACACTTAAATATCGGTCAGCCAGATTTAGAAACTCCAAAGGAGTTTTTTCAAGCGATAGAAAATTTTGGAGAGAAAACAATAGCGTATTCAGATTCATCCGGGAGAAAAGAGTTGATAGATTCAGTACAAAAGTACTATAAAGGTTTAGGGATGAGTTATGAAACTGATGAAATATTGATAACCGCTGGAGGAAGCGAAGCACTACTTTTTACATTGATGACACTTTTTAATGCGGGCGAAGAAGTTTTAATTCCTGAACCATACTATGCAAATTATAATAGTTTTTTTGCTATGTTAGGAATAAAAGTTATAGGAATACCCACAAAATTTGAAGGAAATTTTAAGCTCCCAGAAAAGCATATAATTGAAAACTTAATTACAGAAAGAACAAAGGCTATAATGTTTTCAAATCCTGGAAATCCTACAGGTGCAGTTTATTCGAAAGAGGAGTTGTTGATGTTAAATGAGATTTCAAAAGATAGAAATCTATTTTTAATAAGTGATGAAGTTTATAGAGAATTTATCTATGACGGTAAGGATACGGTTAGTTGTGGAACTTTTGTGGACAATTTAGAAAGAGTAATACTTATAGATTCAATTTCAAAAAGGTTTTCAACTTGTGGGGCAAGAGTAGGAACTATATTGAATAAAAATAAAGAGTTTATGGGATACATTTTGAAGTTGTGCCAATCAAGATTATCTATATCAACGCTTGATATGGTTGGAGCAGAGGCACTATATAGATGTATGGGTGAAAACTACTATAAAGCTGTTAATCAAAAATATATGGAGAGAAGGAATTTTTTATATGAGGGATTGAGTGAAATAGAGGGAGTGACATTGAACAGACCAGAGGGAGCATTCTATTGTATTGTGGAGTTACCTGTAAAAGATGCAACAGATTTTTCTAAATGGTTGCTGGGAGAGTTCTTATATGATAATTCAACAGTTATGTTAGCACCAGCAAAAGGTTTTTACCAGAATGAAGAATTAGGAATGAATAAAGTTAGAATATCATATGCTTTAGAATTAGATAGATTAGAAAAAGCTATTAAGATAATAGAGATTGGCTTGAAAGAGTATAATAGTAGATAAAAAAACTGACCAAAAAACCTAAAAATAAGATTTTTTGGTCAGTTTTATTTTTTGATTTCATCTTTAATTATTTTTCCATCCATAATTTCAATTACTCTATCACACATATCAGAAATACGCGGATCATGAGTCACAATTATAAAAGTTGTTTTAAATTTAAGGTTAATTTCTCTTAGGAGTTTATAGATTTGTTTACTACTCTCTGAGTCTAAATTTCCAGTGGGTTCATCCGCTAAAATAATGTCAGAATTATTCATAAGAGCACGGGCGATAGCTACTCTTTGTTGCTGTCCACCAGAAAGATTGGAGGAATTTCGATCTATAAAATCTTTTAATCCAACATATTCAAGAAGCTCAAGAGCTCTTCCTTTCTCTTTTTCGGTATCAGAACCATACTTTATCCAAGTTGGCATTAAGACATTTTCTAAAACATCGAATTCAGAAAGTAAAAAGTGAAATTGAAAAATAAAACCGATAGATTTGTTTCTAAAATTTGCCATATCATTATTGGTAAAGTGAGAAATATTCTTCCCTTTAAACAGTATATCTCCTGAAGTAGGTTTGTCAAGTGAACCGATTATATTGAGTAGAGTACTTTTTCCACTACCGCTTTGACCAATTATAGCGACAAATTCTCCTTCATAAAATGTTAAATTTATATTATTAAGGACTTTTGTAATAACTTTTTTACCGTATGATTTATCGATATTTATAAGTTGTAAAACCTCTTTACTCACCTTTAATCACCTCTATAGGACTAAGTTTCATACATTTTCGTGCCGGGACAATACCAGAAATTATACCGGATAGAGTAGAAATAAATATTATTAACACTAATTTTTCAGGATGAACAGCAATATTAAATGTCGGTTGAGCTAGTTTTGCATAAGTTTCGATTATTCCTAGACCAAAAAATAAACCCAGTATGGAACCTAAAAAGCCGATTAAAGCTCCTTGAATTATAAAGAGATAACCTGTGGATTTATCAAGAGCACCCATAGCTTTAAGAATACCAATCTCTTTCATCTTTTGAAGAACGGTGATTAGAAGAACGCTGGCAATGCTCATAGAAGTAGCAAGAGTTACAACTACTTGAATTATAAAGCTGGTATCAGTTTGAGATTGTAATGCTTTTAAGATGTTTTCAGCATCTCTTGTCCAAGGGACGACCTCTAAATTTGGATATTGCTTTCGAAGAGTTTCCGCTAGGGTTGGAGCGTCAAAAACATCCTTGATTTGAATATTAATATGAGTTATATCTCCTTTTTTATTAAAAATTCTTTGAGCTTTATTGATATCCATTATAACAAGATTAGTATTTGATGCGACGTTTTCTAAGTCAAAAATTCCAGAGATACGAACAATTTCTAGTTGTCCATTGGGGAGGGTAAGTTGCATAATATCGCCAGTTTGAAGTTCATAATTTTGAGCCAACCTTCTTCCAATTAAGATATTGTCAGAATTGAGGGTTGAAGTCCCCGATATGATTCTGTTTATTATGTTGTAGAGTCTATCTCCAGAGTTTAGTTCCATTCCTCGTATCGTTAGAGATGTAGTTTTACCATCTCTACTGTAGATAGCATTTCCTTCTAAAGTTGGAACAATGACATCAATTTTTTCAAAAGTATCTAGATACATTGTAATCTCCTGAAAATCTTCAATTTTATTTCGAGTAGTCGGAAAATTACCATAAAGAATTGGCATATCTTCTATAAGTAGTAGCTTATCTCTCATATTTCCGTCGTCGATATATATGTGAGGAGAATCTCCAAGAATTCTTTGTATAAGACTAGCTTGTAAGGATGTAATAAGAGAGGCTATAAAAATTTGTACAGCAACTCCTAGGGCAATGGCGGAGATTATAAAAAGAGATTGCCCTTTATTATGAGTCATAAAATTAATACTAACTCTAAATTCATATCTCATTTCAACAGCTCCTTTAAAAAAATATTTTTACAGCTCATGAATCAAAAGAGGGAGTTACACGAATATTATCAGTTATATTTTTAGGGGACAAGACAACGTCGCCATTCTCTAACCCCTTTGTAACAATAAAGCCATCAATTACAGGAGTGCCTTCAATTTCAACAAGTTTTGATTTATTATTTTTTAGTATATACACATATGTTTTATTTTTCTTTTGTATTATATAAATACCTTGAAGAAGAATAGAATTTTTAAAAGTCTGTCCTTCGATAATGCTGTTAACAGTGCTGTTGAATAAAAATTCTGGTAAAATAGTTTCAATATTCCCTCTTATTTCAAGAGTTCCAGCGGCATTATCTACATTATTACTGGTATAATATAACTTTCCTAAAGAAAATTTAGAAGTATCGGCATAGGGATAGATTTTAATGGGAGAACCCAAATGGATTCTATTAGTATATTTTTCATCTAAATCGATACTGACTACTTTTTCATTATTGGAGGAGACTTCAAACATATTTGTGTAGGGAGCAACTGTTTGACCAACCTCAACATTTCTTGTGGTGATAAACCCATCATATGGAGCGTATATATAATATTTTGAAAGATTTTTTTGTAGGGAAATCAAAGCATTTTCAGCAGATTTTACGCTTTCTAAGAAAGATTTATTGGTAGAACCTCCAGTTTCTAAAGTTTTTAAATTGAGTTGAGCATTTTTCAAAGTATTTTCAGCATTGATAAAGGCTTGTTTTTTTAAGTCATAATCTAGTTTACTGATGTATTTTTTCTTAAACAGATCTTGATAGTCAAGAAATTCATTTTTTGCAATATTATAGTTGATTTGAGAAGAAGATAATTGGGATTTAGCACTTTCAAAATTAACAGTATTGACGGTAGCTAAATCAAATTTTGCCTTTTCATAAAGAGCTTTTGCTTGATTGATATCGGCCTCAATTTCTTGGGTGTCAAGTTTTGCAATAATATCTCCTTTTTTTATTGGCTCACCCTCTCGAATGTATATGTTTTCAATAGTTCCGTTGATGCCAGATGTTAGAAGAGAAAAATTTTTAGCTTGAATAGTTCCAGTCACAAGAATTTTTTCTGTATAATTTTCTTTTGTAACTTTAGTAGCACTTATTTTATTACTCATAAAATAAAAATAAAGAAAAATAGAGAGTAAAATAACTATGATTAAGGAGTATATAATCCACTTTTTTTTCACTTTGAACCTCCATCAATTTGTTATAGACTAAACTTATTAAATAAGTAATGAGCGATATGTTTCAAAAGCAACATAGTATTGTAAAACTACAACATTATATGAAACACTGGCTTGAATAAATTGTGAAAAAGAAAGAAGATAATCTATGGTAGAGATAAGACCTCTTTCATAACGAGCAGTATCGATATTCAAATTTTCCTTAGTTGCTTGATAATTCTTCAAATTAGAGTCTATTAATTTTTCAAATTTAACAATTTGTAGATATGCGTCAGTAACATTGATTTTTATATTATCTTGAGTTATTTTGCTATTAGTCTCTTGAATTTTTTTATTATTTTTAGCCACTTCGTAGTTATCTAAGTCTTTTCCAAAATTAAAGACATTCCATGTGAAGGTAAGGCCAGCACTCCAAGAATCACTCATGGTCTCACTATACTTTTTTTTCTGAACTCCGCCTAATTGAGCGAAAGCATTTATTTGGGGAAGTAAATTTGCTCTGGCAATAAGTGCTTCAGCCTCGGATAACTCCAAATTATTTTCGGCTATTTTAGCCAAAAGGCTACCGATTAAAGCGTGAGACAGGTTTGAGGAAAAATCTATTGTCTCAGAAAAATTGAAAGGTATTATAAATTTTTTTAAATTGATATTTTCTTGTTCTGAAATACCAGTGAGTATTTTTAAATTTAATTTTTGAATTATAATTTGATTTTGAACATCAATAATTTGAGATTCAAGTTCCAGTATAGAAGATTCAGTTTTTAGAAGGTCAGCCAGTGTGACAAGGTTCATTTTTAATTGCTCTTGTTGACTATTATAAGTTTCTTTTAGTTGATTCTTGGATGAAGTATAGATATGTAAATTGTTTTGTAAAATTAAAATATTGCAGTAGATATTGATTGTATTTAGACGTGTGTCTCTTAAAGTGGAAAGGTAGTTTAAGTTTGCGATATTTTTGAAGGCTTTTGCACCTTCGATTCCTCCTAAAATAGCTCCTCCTTGAAAAATTGGTTGATAGATCGTGAGCGCCTGCTGATATGTGGTTTTGGTATTACTGTTGTTTGCAATTGTCCTTGTGTATTCTGAATTTTCAAAGGTTCCATTTAGAACAATATTAGGAAGAGCAGTTTTTAGGACAATGCTCAAATCCAACTGAGCATTTTCAAGTGAAACTTCAGAATTTTTTATTGTTTTTTCATTTTTTAAAGTCAAATTTATAGCGTGTTCTAAAGTTAGTTCTTGAGAAAACGCGGGAACTATAAAAAGAAAGAAATATATATACAGATTTTTCATAAAGCCTCCCGTAAACTTTAGTTATTATTGTTAATACTGAAGTTGGATAATATTTCATTCTTTTTTTTATAAAATAACTATTTTTTTAAAAGAAGCTCCCTAAACTCTTTTGCAGTCATTCTATTACTTTTAATCTCTTTTTCTACTTTTATAGGCGCTACCACTTTAGGAGTATACAGAGAATTAGTGAGGGAGTTAATATGCGTAATAGCTACAGCTATGGCATCAGCGGCATCATCTGGCTTAGGAATTTCATCTAATTTTAAAATCTTTTGGACCATCAGTTGTACCTGTTTTTTATCAGCTTTACCATACCCAGTAATTCCCATTTTAACTTGAAGTGGTGTATAGCTCTCTATCTGCAAATTATTTTTTTTACCAGCTAGAATGATAACCCCTCTAGCTTGTCCAACACTGATAATAGTTTTATTGTTTTTAAAAAAGAAAAGTTCTTCAATAGCCATAAACTGTGGGGCATACAAATCTATAATCTCTTCAAGTTCATTAAAAATCTGTAGAAGTCTATCCTCCATGGGAAGGTTTTTATCAGTAAAAACACAACCATATTTTATTAAATTAATTTTATTTGCCTTATAATCCACAATAGAGTATCCAACAATTGCAGTACCCGGATCAATACCTAAAATTCTCAAAAAAATCACCTCCAAAATAGTGTAGCATGAGATAAGAAAAAAAACCAGGAGGTGTATATAAGTTTAAAAATTATGATATAATAGAAGGCATAAAAAAGACGGTATAATAGGAGAGTATATATGATTTTAAAAAGAGCTATGGCAGCCCAAATAATAGAGGAGTTAAAAAGACAAAATAAAAAAGTAGTTTTTACAAATGGATGTTTTGATATTTTGCACGTGGGACATCTAAGTTATCTAAATGATGCCAAAAAGCAGGGAGATATCCTTATAGTGGGAGTAAACTCAGATATGTCTGTAAAAAGATTAAAAGGTGAAAGCAGACCAATCAACAGTGAGGTGGATAGAGCTGAAATGCTGTGTGGATTAAAGGCGGTAGATTACACAGTTATATTTGAAGAGGATACTCCATGTGAGTTATTGGATGAATTAAAACCTTCGATTCATGTGAAAGGTGGAGATTATACAAAGGATGATCTTCCTGAAACAAAAATTGTAGAAAGAAATGGTGGAGAGGTTAGAATTTTAGGATTTGTAGAGGGAAAATCTACAACAAATATTGTTAATAAGATACAAGGATAGGTGGAGTATGAAAAAAATATTAACATTTGTTGAGTTGAATATTTTGGCTGAAAGATTGGCAAATTATGTTGTACCAAATACAGTGATAGCATTGATTGGTGATTTGGGTACTGGAAAAACAACTTTTACAAAAACTTTCGCAAAAGCTTTAGGAATAGATGAAAATTTAAAAAGTCCCACATTTAACTACGTTTTAGAGTATTTGAGTGGAAGATTACCTCTTTACCACTTTGACGTATACAGACTGGGAAGTCCTGACGAGATTTATGAGATAGGTTTTGAGGACTACATAAATAATGATGGAGTAGCACTGATTGAATGGGCAAATATAATAGAGAGCGAATTACCTAAAAAATATATAAAAATAGAGTTCAAATATGCTTTAGATAAAGAGGACGAAGAGGTTAGAAATATTAGTTTAGAGTACGTGGGGGACAAAGAGAAAGAGGAGGAGATGTTAAAATATGTTAATTTTGGCAATTGATACATCCACAAATATTGGAACAGTAGCTATATACGATAGTAAAAAAGGAGTTGTTGGGGAAATCACTTTGAACGTCAAGCAGAACCATTCAGCAATAACAATGACAACCATAGACACGTTATTCAATTTGATAGGAATAGATAAAAAAGAAATCGATAAGATTGCGGTGAGTATTGGGCCGGGTTCATTTACAGGAATAAGAATTGGAGTTGGATTAGCTAAAGGTTTAGCTTATGCACTAAAAAAACCAATTGCTGGAGTAAATGAACTTGATTTGCTTGCTAATATATACAGTGGAGATAAAAAAGTTATAGCAATGTTAGATGCAAGAAAGGAAAGAGTATTCTCTGGAGTATATAAGAAAAAGGATGATGAGTTTGTCTTAGATGGAGAATATGTGGCTGAAGAGTTAGAAAATGTATTAAAGAGCGTGGATGAACAAACTGTGTTTGTTGGAGATGGAGCTTTTGCATATGAAGAGATAATAAGAGAAAAACTAGGAGATAGATGTTTTTTTATTAGGCAATCTTTAAATATACCTAGAGCTTCTTTGTTGGCTGAATTAGCTGAAAGCAAAGAGGATAATCTATTCACTCTCGAGCCATACTATGTGACAAAATCTCAAGCTGAAAGAGAAAAAGAAAGCAAATAAATATCGAGGTGGGTTTATGAACTCTTTTAAATTGAAAGATGGAATCTATTGGGTTGGAGCGTTGAATCCAGACCTAAAAGTGTTTGATGTGATTATGGAAACTCAATTTGGAACTACGTACAACTCTTATTTAGTTAAGGGAAGTGAAAAAATAGCGGTGTTTGAAACTGTAAAAGAAAATAAATTCCAAGAGTTTTTAGAGAGGTTGAAAACGTGTTTGGATGATGTTAGTAAAATTGATTATATTGTGTTGAATCATACAGAACCAGATCATTCAGGGTCTGTTGGAAAATTACTGGATTTAGCACCAAATGCCAAAGTTATAGGCTCAAAAAATACGATAGAGTTTTTAAGAGGTATATTGAATAAAAATTTTCCTCATATAGTCGTGGAACACAATGACACTATATCTTTAGGTAATAAAACTTTAAAATTTATATCAGCTCCATTTTTACATTGGCCAGATTCAATCTATACCTATATAGAAGAGGATAGATATTTAGTGACCTGTGATTCTTTTGGTTCACATTTTAGTTTTGATGGTATCTTGTTATCGAAAGTTCCAACTGAAAGACAAAGAGACTATATGATTGCTTTAAGGTATTACTATATGTGTATATTTTCTCCTTTTAGAAAGTATGTGCTAGAGGGAATTGAAAAAATTAAAGACTTAAAAATAGATATGATACTTCCGGGACATGGCCCTGTTTTAGATATAGATATTGAAAAAGTTATACAGACATATAAAAATTGGTCCACAGTAAAAAATCCGAATGAATTTAAAACTATTATAATTCCGTATGCGACAGCTTATGGTTATACAAGAGAGTTAGCCCAAGAGATTGAAAAAGGAATAAAAGATTACAATTCCACTATAGAGGTAAAAAGTTATGACTTAAATATAGATAATTTTGGGAAGTTAGAAGGAGAGATTTTAAGAGAATTTCAGTGGGCTGATGGGATATTATTTGGAAGTTGTACTATAAATGGGGATACGCTACCGGTTATTTGGAATCTATTAACTTCACTCAATCCGATTGTTCATGGTGGAAAATATGTTTCGGCGTTTGGAAGCTACGGCTGGAGTGGTGAAGCGGTTCCAAATATAGTATCGAGATTAAAAGAGTTAAGAATGTTTGTCATAGATGGCATGAAAGTCAACTTTAGAGTTTCAAGAAGAGATTTGGATACAGCATTTGAGTTTGGAAAGAAGTTTGCTGAGCATATGTGCTTGAAAACTCTTCCAGAAAAGGCGGTGGATTCAGTTATGGAGAACTTAAATCCGGACAGAAAGTTAATGAGATGGACGTGTAGTGTCTGTGGTGAAGCGTATATTCAAATTGACCCACCAGAGGTTTGTCCAGCGTGTGGAGTTGGAAGGGAATATTTTGTACCGTCATCACTGGATAAGAAAATTGAAAGAAATGATATTGAAGAAAGAATAGTTATAGTGGGAGGGGGAATTGCTGCTCTATCTGCTGCTCAAATAATTAGAGAAAGAAATGACAAAGCAAAAATACAGGTTTTGTCTGGAGAGAGGGAGTATCCATACTATAGGACATTGTTGTCAGAAATGATTGGAGAAAACGTTTCTAGAGAAAAGTTTCTAGTAAAACCAGCGGAATGGTACAAAGATAATAGAATTGACATCTCTTTAGGAACGACTGTTGAAAATATTGACTCTAAGAAGAAAATCATCAGTACGACTGATGGAAAAGAGTTGGCATATGATAAACTTATTGTGGCTACAGGAGCAAGAGCAATGATTCCAAGTATTGGGAATTCACATCTAGAAGGAATATTTACCGTTAGAAATAAAGAGGATGTAGATACAGTTAAAGATTATTGTGTAGGAAAGAAAAAAGCTGTTGTAATAGGTGGAGGAGTTTTAGGATTGGAGTCTGCGTGTGGGCTTCAAAAGTTAGGTTTGGAAGTTTCTGTTATTGAGATGATGCAAAGAATGTTACCAAGACAACTGGATGAAGAGGGATCAAAAATATTTGAAATGTGTATTGATAAAAGCAATATAAAACTTTATAAAAATTCTAAAGCGGAAAAATTTGATGGAGACGAAAAGGTGACAGGAATTCATTTGGATAGTGGAGAAGTAATTGGAACGGATATTGTTATAATTAGCTCTGGAATAATTCCTAATAAAGAGTTGGCCGAAAAAGCTGGGATATCTATAAATAGAGGAATCATTGTCAACGAAAGGATGGAAACTTCTATAAAAGATATCTATGCGTGTGGGGATGTAGCTGAGTATAAAGGAAATATAATAGGTCTATGGCAGACATCCCTAGAGCAAGGAAAAGTAGCTGGTCTTAATGCTATTGGAGTCGATAAAAAATATGAGGATAGGATACAACCGGTTACTTTTGAGGGGATGGGTACAAAAATATTCTCAGCAGGAGGTATTTTAGAAACTCAAGACTCTATTTGTGAAAGAGATTATGATGATTTAATATACAAAAAATTGAACTTTAAAGGTAATGAACTTTCTTCAGGAATATTGATAGGAGATATAGAGAAAGGGATAGTTATAATTAAAGGATTAAAAGATAAAGAAAAAAAAGGAAATCTATTAAAAAAGTTCTATAATTAGGTAGTAAATTAAAATTGACAAAAATAATTGTCTATGTTAAAGTACAAATATATTTTGAAGGAATATTTTCCGTATTAAGGAGGAAAAAATGGGAAACGTTTTAAGTTTAAATAATTCAAATTTCAAAAGTGAAGTTATTGAATCAAAAGGGTTAGTACTAGTTGATTTCTGGGCCGATTGGTGTGGACCATGTAAAATGTTGGCGCCAATTTTAGAAGAGCTTTCGGGAGAAACTGAAGCAAAAATTTGTAAAGTGAATGTAGATGAAAGTGGAGATTTAGCAGGAGATTATGGAATCAGAAGTATTCCGACAATGATTATATTTAAAGATGGAGTTAAAGTTGATCAGATTGTTGGATTAAGACAAAAATCGGAGTTGCTAGAAAAATTGAATTCTTATTAAAATAATAAATAAAAAGGTTGCTACTGGCAACCTTTTTTGTTTTATGATATAATTAAAATCAACATAAAATGGGAAAATGGGAGGGCCAATGAAAAGTAAAATCTACTTAATTTTAGCTTTGATGGTTGTTGCAATAACCAGTTTAAAAGCACAAACAGAGAAGATTGATGATTTACAAAATGAAGTTGAGATAGACTTAAATTCGGATACAATGACTTCAACAGAGGGAGTAAATGTAAGATATGGATCTTTAAAGTTAAAAGCTTTTGAAGTTAAAGTTGACAGAGATAGAAATAGAGCTTATATTCCGGGGGAGTTTTATTTAGAAGCAGATGAGCCTACAGGAAAATTAAGAATGGATTCGTTAGATGGAGAGTTTGATACGGAGGGTAAAACTGGAAGTTTTGGTAAGAGCTTTGGATATCTTGAGGTCGGTCAAGTAACAGGTGCAGAAAAACCAAATGACAGAATCTATTTTGGTGGAAATAAAACAGAATACTTAAATGGAAAAACTTATTTAAGAGATGCGTGGTTTACAACCGATCCTAAAATTCTTGAGAATAGAAATCCAGAAGAAGTAGGGTATCACTTGCAATCTGATACAATAGTAGTTGAGCCAGATAAACAGGTGACTTTTAGAAATACAAATCTTTTTGTAGGAGACACAGATGTAATCCCATTTTCATTGCCTTGGTATAGATTTAATATAAGACAGGGGTCAGAAGTTCCTTTATTCCCAAGTTGGGGAAATGATGATGACTATGGGTGGTATATTACATCAGGAGTTTTATGGGGAGATAAGGATAGTAAGTTCAAAGGTGGTATAGCACCAAAGTTTGGAGATCAAATTGGTTTTTTAATAGGTAGAATGGAAAATTGGTATGATTTTGGAACTTATGGAAAAGGACAGTTGAATATCACTGATTGGTTGGTGGATAAAAAAGCAGACGGAAATGATGTAAAAAGAAATTTCAATAGATGGGATTTTAATTACAATCATAATTATTCTGGGGAGTATGGGTTCTTTAATTTAGATTATAAAAATGCCACATACAATATGATTCCAACCTTAGAAGATGCGATAGATAAATATTTTTATGGGACAAGAAATCAAAAAAGAGAGGGTAACACTTGGAAATATGTTGATGGTATTCCAGATCGTGGAGGAAGCCTAGGTTTTTATACATTGAATACAGAGCTGAAGAATCTAGGAGAGGATAAGGATATCAGCCTTAAAGCTGATGTGAATCTTGTTTCCAATAAAAAAGTGTATGGGGTAATAGTTGCAGACCAGTTAGACGACATGGATTATGGAGCATCTGCTGACTATGATTTGACCAGTGATGTATCCATTAAAAAAGAAAACGATAAGTATTCAATGGGAGCATACTATAACTATCTTTACGATATGGACCCAGGATCAACGAAGCAGGATTTACAATCAAGAGCTGCGAATTTTGGATTTAATTTTAATGATAAGGTAAATAAAATTGATATCTCTTATGATGATAAAACGGGAAATAAATTTAGAGAGTTGAATTCATGGGAAAGAGACCCTAACTTTAGTAAGTTAGACAATCAAGGATTTTATGGAATAAAATTCGATTATACTCCGTGGACTGTAGAGCAATATAGTATATATGATAGTAAAAACTTAAAAACTTCTTTGGGAGAGTATCACCTATATAAAGATGTATTTTATAAAGTTGGTTACGATTATACTGAATTTGAGCATAAATTAAATCTTCAAAATGATCCATTTAGAAAGACTGCTCTATTTGATGGACCTACAAAGACCAATAATTATAGAGATTTACAATATAATAGATATGAAAATATTATTTATAATAAAACATCTGAAAACAGGGCTTATGTTGATTTTATGTATGATACCTTGAAGTTGACAATAGCTGGAGGTAATACTAAAGAGGAGATATGGGATAGAGAAGGAATTTATCACTATGCTGATATAAAAAATCCATGGTCTAGAAACGCATATAGAATCTATATAAATGACTCAAATTTCTATGAAGTTGGTTTATCTGATGAGAAATTATCATTTTCAAAATTTGGAAATCTAGAAGTATACGGAAATGTAAGATTTGATCAATATGATAAAGGATATGATGACTTACTTGATAAAAAGTTATCAACTGATGATAGTTCAACTAGGTATAGAGCTGGGTTAACTCATGATATGACACTATTTGATAATAGTGACAACAAAGAGAGAAAAATAGATTTATCATTAATTAACAAGTTAACTTATATGTTTCAAGATTACTCTTATAATTCAGATTCTAAGATTACTAAAGATGTGAGAATGGGACACAAAGATAATATTCAGCAGGTTACAGATACAGTGACTTTTGATTTAGGAAATACTCAAACTATCTACAAAATTGATTACAAAGAGATAAAAAGAGCTAGTAATGACAATAAAAAAGGTGAAATTTTAAAACAAAATCTAGACTTTTTAATAGATGATAAAAACAGTTTTGGTTTAGAATATGGGTTAGATAAAAGATTTACGGATTATAATGAGAAAAAGGAAAATCATAACGATTTAACTTTTGAAAATTATGGTGCAAATTATAGATATGCCAATAACTATTTTTACTATAAAAATCGTAGAATTGATTCAAGTATCTGGGAGATAGAAAATGTAAATGATGCTGAAGAAAAAATTAGAGAAGATATTTATGGTTACACTTATAAATTTGGAAAGAATAAGTTGAATTTAGAATATATTCAAGGTAAAGATGAAAGAGATGAGTTGGGTGCAAAGGTAATCAACACTGAGAACAAAACTTATTCGGTTTCTTATTTAGTAGGTGGAGATGTGGAGCACTTATATAGAGCTAGTTATGAGGATTATAAAAACGCAGGAGAATGGAATCCTACATTGAATAGATATAATTCAGATATAATCTACCTGGCTTATACTTATAAAGATAAAAGATTTACAGATGCTGAGTTAGTATCATATGCATCAGCGGAATATAATAAAACTCCAGATCAACTGTCACAAGTGGAGATAGATAGAATTAGACAGGTTCTTGAGGATAGAGAAAATTCTCGAGTTAGAACGTTTAACTTAAATAGAATAATAGACGATAGAACATATTTCGGAGATTATAAAAGAGGCTTCCATGCGTCGTTAATGATGCAAAGAAATGACAAGAGATATGAGGAAACGGGAGATTATTTGAAATCTTTAGAGGAGTTAGAAGGAAGATTATTTTATTCATATAATAGGATAGGAATAGGTTATATATATAATCAAAAATCTAACTATACAAATTATGGTGCTGTGGATATAAAAAATGCAGGATGGAAAGATTCTGAAAGAGAACATGAGTTTAGTTTAAATGCTAAGATTGGAAGACCAAGCGAGGGTTGGAGAACAAAAGCTTATGTTAAATTCTATGATCAACTTGGTGGAAGAGGAGAGAGTGGAAGAAGCACATTTGATGGTTTTGGTGTTGAGCTAGGAAAAGAGTTTGGATATTATGAATGGGCAGTTGCTTATAAAAGAGATTATTCATATAGAACAAAAGCTTATGAGTGGAGTGTGGCTGTTCAATTCAAACTATTGACATTCCCAACAAGCAATATATTTGGGTTAGGTGCAACAACTGATAAAAATAAAAAGACAACTCCAGATACATATCTATTCAATGGAATTAAAATAGATGATCTAGAGAAGTAAAAATGGAAGAAAAGGAGAAAAGAACATGAAAGTAATATTACCAAATGGAGATATAAAAGAGTTTGAAAACAGTGTGAATATGTTTGAAATTGCAAAATCAATAAGTAACTCTTTAGCTAAAAAAGCTCTTGGAGCAAAAGTGGATGGGAAGGAAGTTGATATGAGTTATGTGCTAGATAGAGATGCTCATGTTGAAATAATAACTCCAGAAACAGAGGAGGGAGAGGAGATAATAAAGCACTCCACTGCCCATTTATTAGCTCAAGCAGTAATCAGACTATTCCCGGGAACTAAGGTAGCGATAGGTCCAGCAATAGAAAATGGATTTTACTACGACTTTGATCCTGAAACTCAGTTTACAGATGAAGATTTAGAAAAAATTGAAGCTGAAATGAGAAAAATTACGAAAGAAAATATAAAAGTTGAAAGAATAGAAATGACTAGAGATGAAGCTATAGAGCATTTTAAAAATCTTGGAGAGACTTATAAAGTAGAAATTATAGAAAGTATTCCAGGTAATGAGATATTAACATTTTATAAACAAGGAGATTTTATAGACCTATGTAGAGGACCACACGTACCTTCAACATCATATTTGAAGGCTTTCAAATTAAAGTCAGTAGCGGGAGCTTACTGGAGAGGGGACTCTAACAATAAAATGTTACAAAGAATCTATGGATTTGCATTTGCAACAGAGCCTCAATTGAAAGCACATCTAAAATTTTTAGAAGAAGCTGAGAAGAGAGACCATAGAAAACTAGGAAGAGAGTTAGAGTTGTTCTTTACAAGTGACTTTGGACCAGGATTCCCATTTTTCTTACCAAATGGAATGAAAATGAGAAATGTTTTGACAGATTTGTGGAGAAGAGAACATGAGAGAGCCGGGTATGAAATGATTCAAACTCCAATAATGCTAAATAAAGAGTTATGGGAAACTTCAGGGCATTGGATGAACTATAGAGAAAATATGTATACATCAGAAATTGATGAAACAGAGTTTGCTATTAAACCAATGAACTGTCCAGGTGGAGTTTTAGTATATAAACATGGGATGCATTCATATAAAGATTTACCGATAAGAGCGGGGGAATTGGGAATTGTTCATAGACATGAATTTTCAGGGGCTCTTCATGGACTGATGAGAGTAAGAAATTTTACTCAAGATGATGCCCATATTTTCATGACTCCTGAGCAAATTGAGGATGAAATTATAGGAGTAGTAAATTTAATAGACAAGTTTTATAGAGGATTATTTGGATTTGAATATGCTATAGAGCTATCGACAAGACCTGAAAAAGCAATTGGTTCACAAGAGATTTGGGATAAAGCGGAGTCAGCATTGGAGGGAGCTTTAAAAAGATTAGGAAGAGATTATAAATTAAATCCAGGAGATGGAGCTTTCTACGGACCAAAATTAGATTTTAAGATTAAAGACGCTATTGGGAGAACTTGGCAGTGTGGAACTATTCAATTAGACTTCAACTTACCAGAAAGATTTGATATCTCCTATGTAGGGGAAGATGGAGAAAAGCATAGACCAGTAATGATTCATAGAGTTGTTTATGGTTCTTTAGAAAGATTTATGGGAATTTTAATAGAACACTATGCAGGGGCTTTTCCAACTTGGTTAGCGCCTTGTCAAGTTAAAGTGTTAACTATAAATGATGAAGTTGTTCCCTATGCTGAGGAAGTTGTAGATATGTTGAAAGTAGCTGGAATCAGAGTAGAAATAGATACAAGGGCTGAATCTATTGGATACAAAATCAGAGAGGCTAATGGAAGATATAAAATTCCGGTTCAGCTGATAATTGGAAAAAATGAAGTGGAGAACAGAGAGGTAAATGTAAGAAGATTTGGTTCTCAAGCTCAAGAGTCTATGTTATTAGAAAGTTTTATAGATATGATGAAAGAGGAAGCAACTCCTAAATTTAATGATTGATATTTTAAGACTGCACCTATCTAAGGTGTAGTCTTTTTTTGTATCAATCTGAAAGGAGCTCTTGCTTTTATTTTAAAATTGTGATAGAATCAGGAGTAAAATAAATATAAACCCATAGTGTATATGGTAGATGTTCGGAAACCTCCATCTCAAAAAAACTAGGCTTAAAATATTAAAATATAAGGGGAAAGTTATACCCTTTTTTAAATTTGAGCAGGAGTTTCCTGCTCTTTTTTTGTTCAAAAATAGAATTGGGAGAAGAAAATGGGTATTAGATACAGTAAGATAGAAAATAAAAATAAAAGAGAGATAGTTTTGTTAAAAAGTTTTCCATGTAAGTATGGAAAGTGTAAATTTTGTAATTATATAGAGGATAATTCAACTGATGAGTTGGAGATAAATAAAATTAATTTGAAAATTCTGGAAGAAATCACAGGTGAATTTGGAGCGTTGGAAGTAATAAATTCTGGATCAGTATTTGAATTACCAATGGAAACATTACAAAAAATAAGAGAAGTTGTTTATCAAAAGAGTATAAAAATCTTGTATTTTGAGATTTACTATGGGTATAAAAATAGAGTGGATGAAATCAGAGAATTTTTTAAAGGTGTGGAGATAAGGTTTAGAATGGGAATGGAAACTTTTGATAACGATTTTAGAATAAACTCCTATGGTAAAAATTTCAAAATAGACATTGCAGAAATAGAGGATTTAAGTAAAAAACTATATTCAATATGTTTACTGGTTTGCGTTAAAGATCAGACAAAAGAGATGATAGAAAAAGATATTGAATTAGGATTGAAATATTTTAAAAGTGTAACTGTGAATATATTTGTAGATAATGGAACTGAAGTAAAAAGAGACGAAGAGCTTGTGAAGTGGTTTGTAGAAAAGTATAGACATTTACAGGATAATTCGAGAGTGGAGCTATTGATTGATAATAAAGATTTAGGAGTTTTTGAACAATAATTTTTTAAAGGAGACGGTTATGAGAAATGAAGTTTTATGGGTAACAATGCTTTTTGTCAATTTTTTTAGTATAATTTTTATATACAAAAAATTTGGGAAGTTAGGACTTTTTATTTGGGTTCCAATAAGTAGCATATTAGCAAATATTCAGGTTGTACTTTTAGTAAATCTTTTTGGATTTGAAACGACTTTGGGGAATATAATGTATGCCGGTGGATTTTTAGTCACGGATATTCTATCTGAAAACTATGGTGAAGAAGAGGCAAAGAGTGCAGTAAAACTTGGGTTTGTAAGTATGATTGTAACTGCAGTAATAATGAAGTTAGCGGTATCTTTTGTTCCAAGCGCAGTTCAGGAGGGAGCAGAAAATTTTAAAAGTTTAAAAATGATATTCGACTTTATGCCAAGAATATTGTTTGCAGGTTTGATTGCCTATGGAATTTCACAAAGACATGATGTTTGGGCCTATAAATTTTGGAAAAATAAATTTCCGAATAAAAAGCATATTTGGATAAGAAACAACTTTAGCACATTAGTAAGTCAGCTAATTGATAATTTGATTTTTACAACAATTGCTTTTGCAGGAGTTTATCCACTTGAAGTTTTAATAGAGATATTTTTTGTAACCTATGTTATGAAAGTTATAGTGGCTACAATGGATACACCTTTCGTATATTTAGCTAGTTACCTGAAGGAAAACAAGGGTGTAACAGAAAAAATACTTATCTAGTGTTGAGGATTCTCAACACTTTTTTTGATGTAAAATAGTATTGAAAAAAAAGGATATCTATACTAGAATAAGTAAAACAATTAAAACAGTCAAAATTGTTTAACAGGAGGATTTATGAAAGTAGTAGTGGCTATCGACTCATTTAAAGGAAGTTTGAGTTCATTTGAGCTTGGACAAGAAATAGAAAGTGGAATAAAAAAAGTATATCCTGAAGCTAAGGTAATAAAAGTACCAATAGCTGATGGAGGAGAGGGAACAGTGGCTTCTCTAGTTGAAGGAACAAAAGGTAAATTTGTAACAGTAACAGTAAATAATCCTCTTATGGAGAAAATTGAAGCTAGATACGGGATAATGGGGGATGGAAAAACAGCTGTAATAGAGATGGCCGAGGCATCTGGATTACCTTTAATACCAGTGGAAAAAAGAAATCCTATGAAGACAACAACTTATGGAACAGGAGAGTTAATAAAAGATGCTATCTCAAAAGGATGTCGTGAATTTGTAGTTGGAATAGGTGGAAGTGCTACAAATGATGCAGGACTTGGGATGTTACAAGCTTTGGGATACAAATTTTTGGATGAAAATAAAAAGGAATTGGGATATGGAGGAGAGATTTTACCCAAGGTAAGGTATATAGATTCAACAAAAAGATTACCTGAATTAAAAGACTGTAAATTTTTAGTTGCTTGTGATGTAGATAACCCTTTTTATGGTCCAAAGGGAGCTGCTGAAATCTATTCAAGGCAGAAAGGTGCCACTGAAGAGATGGTAAAGGAGTTAGATAAAGGATTGAAGGACCTGTCGGAAGTGATAAAAAAAGAGTTGAACATAGATGTTTCTAATCTTTCAGGAGCTGGTGCAGCAGGAGGTTTAGGAGGAGGTCTAGTAGCTTTTTTAAATGGTAAATTATCTCCGGGAATAGATATGATATTGGAAAAGGTAGGTTTAGAAAAAGAATTAAAAGATGCTGATTTTGTTATAACAGGAGAAGGACGGCTAGATTATCAAACAGCTATGGGAAAAGCACCAGTAGGGGTTGCAAAAATAGCTAAAAAATTTGATATTCCTGTAATAGGATTGGCAGGGGGAGTAACTGATGAAGCTGGTCAAACTCATGAAAAAGGAATTGATAGTTTTTTCTCAATAATAAACTATCCGATAACTCTAGAGGAAGCTATGAAAAAAGAGACAGCTAAGAAGTTTATAAAAGGAAATACAGAGGAGATATTTAGATTAATAAGAGTTTGTGAGAAAAAATACTCAAAGTAAAATGGGAGGAAAAGATGACAGCATTTGGAGCAGTATTGGGACTAATAATAGCTATAATATTGATAATGAGAAAGGCTAATCCAGCATATAGTTTAATTTTAGGTGCAATAATAGGTGGATTAGCAGGGGGAGTATCTCTTCCAGAAACAGTTAATTTAATGGTGAGTGGAGTAAAGGATGTGACACCAGCAATAGTTAGAATTATAACAGCGGGTATCTTGGCAGGAATATTGATAAAAACAGAGGCGGCTACAAAGATAGCTGAAACAATTATAGATAAACTGGGTGAAAAAAGGGCAATATTTGCGTTGGCTTTGTCAGCACTTATTTTAACAGCAATAGGTGTATTTATAGATGTAGCAGTAATAACAGTTGCTCCGATTGCACTAGCTATAGCTAGAAGATTAAAAATATCTAAAATGGCAATGCTGTGTGCAATGATAGGTGGCGGAAAATCGGGAAATATAATATCACCAAATCCAAATACAATAGCAGCCGCAGAAAACTTTGGAGCATCCCTTCCATCTGTTATGTGGGTAAATCTAATTCCAGCGGTAGTTGGGCTATTTGCGACAATTCTGATAGCTAAACTTTTGATTGAAAAGGGAGAAAAGGTTTTGGAAGAAGAGATTGAACAAGGCAGTGGAGAAAACTTACCGAGTTTTTTTGGAAGCATAATAGGTCCGATTGTAACAATAACTTTATTGGCTTTGAGACCGATAGCTGGAATTAATATAGATCCATTGATAGCACTTCCAGTTGGTGGCTTAGTTGGAATTGTAGTAATGGGGAAAACATCAAAATTAAAAGAGTCTATGGAATATGGTTTGCAAAAGATGTCAGGAGTTGCTATTCTTTTAATAGGAACAGGAACAGTTGCAGGAATAATAAAAAATTCTACACTGAGAGATGTTACGTTATCACTTTTGGGAAAGGCTAATATCAGTGAGGAATTAATAGCGCCAATAGCTGGAGCTTTGATGTCGGGAGCAACAGCTTCAACAACAGCTGGTGCCACAATAGCTTCTGGAACGTTTTCTGGAGTAATATTAGCTGCAGGGGTAAGTGCTGTTTGGGGAGCCGCAATGGTAAATTCAGGAGCGACAGTTTTAGACCATCTACCTCATGGATCATTTTTCCACAGTACTGGTGGAGCAAGTAACACGAAATTAGAAGAAAGACTAAAATTGATTCCTTATGAATCAGCAATAGGATTTGTATTAGCTCTTTCAACTTTTATAACTTATTTAGTAATTGGATAAAAAAGGATGCTGGAAATTTTTCAGCATCCTTTTTTACATAATAATATCTTCTCTTTGAACCTCTTTAACCTCGCCGGGAATCATTCCTTCGAGAGTTAAATTTCCAAATTTTATTCTTTTTAGATAGATGACTTTATTTTTTACAGCTTTTAACATTTTCTTTACTTGATGATATTTTCCTTCTGTAATAGTTAAATGAATACTTTTAGGACTTAGGTATTCTACTTTGCTGGGAAGTGCGGTGTAGTCAGTATCTAAAGTAATACCGTTTTCTAAAGCCTCGATATCCTCAGAGGAAATTTCTCGGTCCAATTCAACGTAGTATGTTTTTTCCATGTTTCTATTTGGATGAGCCATAGTATGGCTCAAATCGCCGTCACTTGTAAAAAGTAAGAGTCCTTCAGTATCTCGGTCTAGTCGACCCACAGGAAAAACAGAGTTTTTGTCGATAGATTCAGGTAGAAGTTCAGCGACAGTTTTTTTGTTTTTATCTTCCATTGCGGTTATATACCCAGCTATCTTATACATAACATAGTATTTCAGTTGCTTTTTTTTAGGAATAACTCCATCAAAAGTAATAATATCCTTTTCCCACTCCACATCAGTAGCGTCATTGACTTCGATATTACCATTAACAGTAACTCTTCCTTGAGCAATTGCAACTTTTATTTTTTTTCTACTTGCAACACCACACTGAACTAAATATTTTTCTAATCTCAAATTTTAACCTCACAAAATTTATTTTACATAAGATGTTAACATATTTTAAGTAAATTTGCAAAATAGACTATTTTTTTCAAATAAATTGTGTTAATTTATACTTGGGTTAAATAAATTTAAATAGATTTTGGGAGGGAAAATGAGTTTTTTAGTAGAAAAATTTTTAGAGTATGTTGAGATAGATACGACGCCTGATTCGAAAAGTCAGTCGTGTCCAAGTAGTGAACTTCAGTGGAATTTAGCTAAAATTATAGTTAAAGATTTAGAGGAAATTGGTTTAGTAAATATATCATTGGATAAAAATGGATATATTATGGGAACTTTACCATCAAATACGGAAAAAAATATTCCAACAATTGGATTTATAGCTCATATGGACACAGCACCGTCATTTAATGGGAAAGAGGTAAAACCAAGGATTATAGATAATTATGATGGAAATGATATTGTATTAAATAGTGACTTAAATATAGTGATGGCTGTAAAAGACTTTCCAGAGCTGAAAAAATATGTCAATCAAAGATTAATTGTGACAGATGGAACGACTCTTTTAGGAGCGGATGACAAGGCTGGTATAGTTGAGATAATGGCAGCATTGAAATATTTGAAAGAAAATCCTACTATTGAGCATGGTGAAATAAAAATAGGAATAACGCCTGACGAGGAGATTGGGAGAGGAGCAAATCTATTTGATGTAGAAAAATTTGGAGCGGAGTTTGCATATACAGTTGATGGTGGAGAGGTTGGAGAGTTGGAGTTTGAAAATTTCAATGCAGCTTCAGCAAATGTAGTCATTAAAGGAAGAGATATTCATCCGGGAGCTTCAAAAAATAAGATGATAAATTCAATGCTGTTGGGGATGGAGTTAAATGCTATGTTACCAGTTAATGAAAGACCGGAGTATACAGAGGGGTACGAAGGATTTTTCTTATTGACTAATTTTAAAGGGACAGTAGAATTGACTGAGATGGATTATATAGTGAGAGACCATTCAAAAGAAAAGTTTGCAGAAAAAAAGGAACTGATAACAAATGCTGTAAAATATCTTCAAGAAAAATATAGAGATGGAGAGATAGTTTTAACATTAAAAGATAGTTATTATAATATGAAAGAGATGATAGAGCCTGTTTACCATATCGTAGATTTAGCAAAAAATGCAATGGTTGAGGTTGGAGTCAAACCAATAATAAAACCTATCAGAGGTGGAACTGATGGAGCAAGACTATCATTCAAAGGATTACCTTGTCCAAATATATTTACAGGTGGGCATAACTTCCATGGTAAATTTGAATTTATTCCAATAGAATCAATGGAGAAATCAGTAAAAGTAATATTAAAAATTGTTGAAATTTTATCGAGATAAGCTGTTTTTGAGGAGGAAAGATGAGGACATACCATTTTATAATTAAAGGTGAAGTTCAAGGAGTGGGGTATAGAATAACAGCATATTTGAATGCCACAAGACTTGGAGTTAATGGAACCGTAAAAAATTTATCAAATGAAAATGTAGAAGTTTTTGCTCAAGGAGACGAGAAGCTAATTGATAATTTTCGAAAATATTTGAAAATAGGGTCTTCAATGAGCCGTGTTGATGAGATAGAAGAAAATATTTTGGACAGAACGAAATTTGAGGATTTCAAAGTTATATATTGATTAGAAAGGAGAAAGAAAGAACTTTCTCCTTTTATTATATAAAATTATGGATATAAAATTTTAGTTTTTTATTGAGAATATGACGTTATTCAAAAGCATTGCTAAATCGGCGGCATTACATTCAACAACATGAGCAACGATAGTCTCATTGCCCTCATTTTTTATATTTACAAAAACTCTATCATTTATTAAAAAAAGTTCTGTAACTACTCCTTCAGCAATCTTATACGAGCCAGTAGCTTTAGAAAGTGCAAAAATTTCAAATCCTTCTGCTGAGATATCTAGAGAATCTAACTGTTGTTGTTTTAAAAAATTTCTAGCTAGTTCTTCTGACTGTATATAAAAATTTTCTAAGATTTCTACGTATCTATTTTTTTTAATTAATTTATCAATCAAGATAGCTAGAGAAAATGGATGATAAATATCCTCTACACTGTATGGAGATGGAACTTGTTCCTTGTTTTTAAGGAATATTTCAACTCCATTTTCACCATATTTTATAGTTTCAATAATAGGAGTTTTACTGTCATCTAAGTAGTCAATAACATCAATTTTTAAATTACAAACAGATAATTTTTTAGTTTTTTCTTTTTTCATCAATGTTTCAAATTCATCTTCGATTTTTTCGTAAAAGTTAACGACAAAATCGTTAAAAAAATTTTCTTTCATAAATATATCACCACCAATATTTTTTTAATATTATAACATAAAATTCGTGGTATAATGTAAAGAAGAGAAAAAATAGTGAGGTAGATAAAATGATAATTTGTCCAGTTTGTAGCAAAAAAATGACAAAAATAGAAAGAAAGTATATATGTGAGCGAGCTCATAACTTTGATATTTCAAAATATAATCATGTAAATCTATTGTTATCCAATCAAAAAAATAGTAAAATTCCTGGAGACAGTAAAGAGATGGTTTTAAGTAGAAAAAATTACTTAGAAAAGGGCTATTATAAAGGGATATCTGATGGTGTCAATCAGGTTGTTGAGAATTATTTAAGTGATAAAAAACAGTTGAATATATTGGATATAGGTTGTGGAGAGGGATACTATACAAACAGATTGAAAAAGAAATTAGATGAACTAAATATAAAGAGCAATATTGTGGGAATAGATATCTCAAAAGAGGCTATTATTTCAGCGGCAAAATCATATAAAGACATGGAGTGGATTGTAGCAAGTGCAAGTTCATTGCCAATAGAGAATGAAGCATTGGATTTTATAATATGTATGTTTGCTAAAATAATTCCAGAGGAGAATATGAGAACTTTAAAAAAGGGTGGAAAGTTGATAGTTGTTTCAACTGGTGAAAATCACTTACTACAATTAAAAGAGGTAGTTTATGAGTCTGTAAGAAAAGATTTCTACTCCCCCATAGAGGATTTAAAAATGTTTAGACATTTAGAAACTGTAAATTTAAAATACAATATAGAAATTTTAGAGAGGGAGAGTATAGAGAATCTATTTAATATGACTCCGTACAGATGGAGAAGTCCTCAAAAAGGTATTGAAAAACTATTTGAACTTGATAAATTAACAACTACAGTTGAAGTAAATATAGATATTTTTGAAAAAAATTGAAAAAATAAAACTTTTATAAAAAAAATTACGTCAAAAAGGTGTAGTTAAAAAGTTAGCAATAATTTTTTACTATGAGAAGAATTTATACTTACAAAAGTATTATTTAATCCCCCCCTGTAAACGACCTTCTATCCCCCCCGGAAGGTCGTTTCATTATTTTTTGTACTTCTAATAAATATTTAGAAGTATTTTTTTTTACTACGTTATGTTGTATAATATACTAGGTCAATTTTAGGGGGAGATAAAGCTGAAACAGATTGATAGAATTATCTTAATAAACGTAATTACAACAGCAATAATTTCAGGTGTATTTAATGTTTTTACAGGGATACACGTCAAAAATTTGGGGTTTGGGGAGGGAATAGTAGGGCAAGTGCTCTCAATAGGAAGTGTTTCAATAGCAGTGGGATCAATGTTGAATGCTTATCTGAGTTCAAAAGTAGGTTTTAAAAAAACTATTTCATTGGGATTAGTTCTAATGAGTATAGGAGTTTTAGGTGTAAGTTTTATAACGGACTCATTTTTAATTAAAATATTTTCTGGATTGATGGGGATGGGCTATGGATTTCCATTTTCTTCCATAGGAGTACTTTTGATCGAAAACTCTTCAGAGGAAGATAGAGTTAAAGTTTTTAGTAAAAATTTTGTGAGTCAGAGCTTAGGAACTGTCTGTACTAGTTATGGTGCTGGGAAACTAATTAAAACTTTTGGAAAAATTTTTGCAGCAGAAAAATCGATTCCATTGGTTTATTTACTTTGTGCTTTTTTAATTTTATTTAGTTTTTATCCTTTAAGCGGTTTAAAGGGGAGAGAGATAACAAAAAATAAAAAAAGCAAAGATTTTTTTAAAGGTTTTAAAGAGGTTATGAGTGGTCAGGCTTTAAAATTTGTTATGTATAATACAATAATAGGGTTTGGAGCAGGGCTGGTAGTTCCATTTTTTAGTGTATATTTAAAATTTTCTTTAAATATAGACAATGAAAAGGTTGGAGTTATTATGGGATTATCTCAGTTGGGATTAGTTGTAGGTGGATTGTCAGTTCCGTATATATCCAAAGTTTTAGGAAGAGAAAACACTGTTGTAATATGCCAACTGCTATCAATTCCATTTTTGATATCGATTGCTTTTCCTCAAAATATTTTTATATTGGGAGTTGCTTTTCTTTTGAGATCAACGTTGATGAATTTAAATCAACCACTCATTCAAAATATATCTTTAGAGACCGTAGATTATGAAAATAGAGCATTGATGAGCAGTGTAGTATCTATGTCATCAAATGTGACAAGAGCGATAAGTATGATTATCGCAGGATATATGATGGAAAATATATCATATAATTTTCCATATTATATAACGGTGATTTTATACTTAATCGGAACTGCAGTTTTTTATAAAAATTTTAAAATGGAAAAACCATTGAGAGGAGGAGCGGATGAATAGGAATTTTGTTCATTTACACTTACATACAGAATACAGTCTCCTAGATGGGGTTGGAAAGATAGAGGAGTATTTGGAAAGAGCTAAGAGCTTGAATATGAAAGCTATAGCTATAACAGATCATGGGAATATGTATGGAGCTATAGAGTTTTATAAATATGCCATGAAAAAGGGAATTAAACCAATTATAGGTATTGAAGCATATATATCAGAGTTTCAAATGGAAAAAAAAGAGGGAAGGAACTTTCATTTAATACTTTTGGCTAAAAATTTGACTGGATACAAAAATCTTTTAAAAATATCATCAATGGGGTTTTTAAAAGGATTTTATTATAGACCTCGTATTGATAAAGAGTTTTTGAAAGAACATAGCGAGGGAATCATTGCTTTGTCAGCGTGTATGCAAGGAGAGATTTCAAGAGCAATTCTTGAAAATGAAAATGAAAAAGTTATAGACAAAAAGATAGAGGAATATGTAGAAATTTTTGGTAAAGAAAATTTCTATTTAGAGATTCAAGGAAATGGGATTGATGGTCAAAGGGAGCTGAATAAAGAGTTACAAAGATACTCTAAAAAACATGGGTTGAAATGTGTGGCGACAAATGATACTCATTATGTATATGAAGGTGATCATGTATTACAAGATTTGGTAATTTGTATTCAGACCGGAGCTAAAGTTTCGGACACAAATAGGATGAAAATAGAGACTAAAGAACTATTTTTAAAGAGTAGAATGGAGGTTATAAACTCTTTAGGTGATGAATTTATAGAAGCTATTGATACGACGGAAGAGATAGCCGATAGATGCAATCTGAACTTAGAATTTGGAGAGTTAAAATTTCCCAAATACGAAATTCCAAGCTGTGTAAAAACTCCCGGGGAGTTTTTAAGAAAAATAGTATATAAAGGCTTGTCTCAAAGATACCCAACTGGGTTAAGTGAAGAGCTTCTAAAAAGAGTAGAGTACGAATTGGATGTTATTTTAAAGATGGGGTATGAGGAGTACTTTATAGTTGTGTGGGATTTTATCTCCTATGCAAAGGGAAAAAATATACCGATTGGACCTGGAAGGGGTTCAGCGGCAGGAAGTTTGGTTGCATATGCTTTAAAAATAACAGACTTGGATCCTATAAAGTATAACCTAATCTTTGAAAGATTTTTAAACCCTGAAAGAGTTTCTATGCCAGATATAGATATAGATATTTGTCAGGAAAGAAGAGAAGAAGTAATTGAGTATGTAACTCAAAAATATGGAGAAGATAAAGTAGCACAGATAATAACATTTGGAAGAATGAAAGCCAGAGCAGCTTTAAGAGATGTAGGGAGAGTTCTGGATGTCAATTTGATAAAAGTAGATAAGGTGGCAAAATTAATACCCGCATTTTCAACTTTAGAAGAAGCATTAAAAGCAAATTCAGAGTTAAGAGAGTTATATGTAGAGGATAGTGAGATTAGAAATCTAATAAATTTATCACAAAGATTGGAAAATAAAGTGAGACACGCATCTATTCATGCTGCGGGGGTTGTAATAACAAAGGATTCTTTGATGGATGTGGTACCTTTATACAGCGATAACAAGGAGCATAAGATTTCTACGCAGTACCAAATGAAGGAATTGGAAGAGTTAGGACTGCTTAAAATGGATTTTCTAGGGCTTAGAAATTTGACGAATATTCAGAGAACTATTGAATATATTAGGGAAAGTAAAGGAAAAAACATAAAATTAGAAGAGATTTCATTAAATGAAACTTCAGTATATGAGATGCTCTCATCTGGAGATAGTTTAGGGGTATTTCAACTGGAATCTATAGGTATAAGGAAAATATTGGTTCAATTAAAACCAAATAGATTTGAGGATGTCATAGCGTTGTTGGCCCTTTATCGTCCAGGACCGCTTGGATCAGGTATGGTTGAAAGTTTTATAAATTGTAAAAATGGCTTAGAGGAGATAAAATATCCTCATCCAACTTTAGAAAAAGTATTAAAAGAGACATATGGAGTTATACTGTACCAAGAGCAGGTTATGAAAATAGCCAATATAATGGCAAGTTATTCTTTAGGTGAAGCTGATCTTTTAAGAAGAGCGATGGGAAAGAAACAAGCTTCTATAATGGATGAGAACAGGGAGAAGTTTGTAAAGAGATCTATAGACAACGGTTATTCTAAGGAAAAAGCAGAGGAAATATTTGATTTGATAGATAAGTTTGCAGGATATGGATTTAATAAATCTCATTCGGCAGCATATGCACTAATTGCCTATTGGACTGCATACTTTAAGTGTTTCTATCCAGAGGAGTACTATGCTTCTATAATGACTTCTGAGAAAAGTAATGTTGAAAATGTTGCATTTTACATAGAGGATGCAAAGGCTCACAAGTTAGAGTTGAAATTATCAGACGTCAATAATCCAGTATCTAAATTTACTGTGGAGAATGGAGGAATCAGATTTTCTTTAGCAGCTATAAAAAATGTGGGAGAGAGTCTGGCTCAAAAAATACAAATGGAGTTTGAAAAAAATGGAAACTATTTAAGATATGAGGACTTTATATATAGATTGAGAGGACAAGGACTTAATAAAAAAAATATAGAAGCGTTGGTTTATTCTGGAGCTTTAGATTCTCTTCCTGGAAATCGTAAGCAAAAGATAGAATCGATTGAAAAAGTTATTGATTATGCAAATAAAAAAATCAAAGAAGATGATATCCAACAGATGAATCTTTTTGGAGGAGCAAAATCAGAAGTAGTAAACTTTGTTTTTCCAGATGTAACAGATTTTACTCCAGATGAGAAATTAGAGAAGGAGAAGGAATTTTTAGGATTTTATTATAGTGCACATCCTTTAGATAGGTATGACTGGTTAATAAAAACTTATAAAATGAACAAGGTTTCAGAGATAAAATTAGAAAATCCACTACATATGGTTAAAACTTATGGTATACTAAGGGATGTAAAAAAAATTTTGACAAAAAAAACAAGAGAACCAATGTGTACTTTTATTCTAGAGGATTATTACGATCAGATTTCTGGAATTATTTTCCCACGGGAATATAAAGATTATTTAAGTGTGGAATTAGAAGGAAAAGCGGTAGTAATAGATGGAAGTATTCAAGTGGATTATTTTAATGGAAATGAAAATAAAAAGTTGGTTGTAAAGAGTATAAAAGCTTTAAACTCTATCGAATTTAATAAAAAAAATAGAATGTATATATTGATAAATGAAAAATCTAAAGATAAATACAATAGACTAAAAGAGATTCTTTTGAACAGTAAAGGAGATGTTCCTTTAAGTTTTGCCATAGATATTGATGGAAATAAGGAGTTAAAAAACTCAAAGTTGTCGGTTGAAATAACACCTAAATTAATAAAAAAAATAGAGGAATTATTAGGAGAAAAAAGTGTAGTTATCAAATAAGATTACACTTGTAATGTAATCTTGAATGATTTTTTAAATTATGTTAGAATAAGTGATAAAAACTGATGGAGGAGTTATGAAAAAAGAAGAATTTCAAATTGAAGATTTAATTGATATCTTAAGTGAATGTGGATTAACTGAGATTAGTTATGAGGAAAATGAGAATTTAAAAATAAAAGTGAAAAAATCTCCACAGCCAAAAGTTGTAATGTCTAGAGAAACTCCACAACCTCTAAAAGAGATTAATAAAAAAGAGGAAAATATAAAAGCAGTAGTCTCTACGGGAATAGGAAAATATTTTTATAAGGATGTTGTTAAAATAGGTGATAGAATAAAAGTGGGACAAGATCTTGGTTACATCTATGTAATGGGATTAAAAACACCTTTAAAAGCCACAGTGGGTGGAGAAGTGACGGACATAACTGTGGAAGATGGTGGAGTAGTTGACTACGGTAAAGTGTTATTAAAAGTGAAGACCACGGCAAGATAATTGGGAGGATTTTATGTTTAAAAAAATATTGATTGCTAATAGGGGTGAAATTGCTGTTAGGATAATAAGAGCAGCGAGAGAGTTAGGAATAAAGACAGTCGCTGTATATTCAGAGGCAGATAAAGATAGTTTACACGTTAGATTAGCGGATGAAGCAGTTTGTATAGGGGGACCTTTAAGTACGGAATCATATTTAAAAATACCCAATATATTGGCGGCAGCAGAGATAACAGGGGCAAATGCAATACATCCGGGATATGGATTTTTATCTGAAAATGCTAGATTTGCAAGAATATGTCAAACTCATAATATAACGTTTATTGGACCAAGTCCAGAAGCTATTGAAAGTATGGGTGATAAAGCGACAGCTAGAAAAACAGCTATAGAAAATGATGTACCATTGACAAATGGAACTGGAATAATAAGAAGTATAGAGGAAGCTAGAAAAGAAGTTGAAGAGAGAATAGGATATCCAGTAATGATAAAAGCTACTGCTGGCGGTGGTGGAAAAGGGATGAGATTAGCTAGAACTCCGGAAGAGCTAGAAAGTAAAATCATTGCAGCCCAAACAGAAGCGGAGTCTGCATTTGGAAATCCAGATGTCTATATAGAAAAATTTGTCGAAAATCCAAGACACGTTGAAATTCAAATTATGGGTGACAAACATGGAAATGTTATCCACTTAGGAGAGAGAGATTGTTCTATTCAAAGAAGACATCAAAAATTAATAGAGGAAGCTCCATCGTATAAATTGCCATCAAAAGTTAGAAAAGCAATGGGTGAAGCTGCTGTAAAATTAGCAAAATCGATTAATTATGATTCTGCGGGAACTTTGGAGTTTTTAGTTGATAAAGATGATAATTTTTACTTCATGGAAATGAACACAAGAGTTCAAGTTGAACATACAGTGACAGAGATGGTGACAGGAATAGATATAATTAAGTTACAAATTAAGGTTGCTGAAGGAGAGAGAATAAATATATCTCAGGAGGATGTTGTATTATTTGGGCACGCTATAGAGTGTAGAATAAATGCGGAGGATACAACGGCAGGATTTTTACCATCCCCGGGGAAATTGGAAACTTATATTGTTCCTGGAGGTCCTGGAGTAAGAGTGGATTCACATTCATATCAAGGATACGAGATATCCCCATATTATGATTCTATGATTGGAAAACTTATTGTTCATGGAATTACCAGAGAGGAAGCTATCGAAAAGATGAAAAGAGCATTAAATGAGTTTATTATAGAAGGGATTGATACAACAATTCCGTTTCATTTAGAGGTGCTGGACAATAAGGTATATAAAGCGGGAAAGGTTACAACAAAATTTATTGAAGAAAATTTTGAAAAAAACTAAATAATAGCTAGGAAAAATTTTAAATAAATGTAATAATATATATAATAATATCTACGGAGGTGTTTTATGAACGAGTTAGGAAATATAAAGATAGCAGATGATGTTGTCAAGACTATATCAGCAAAGGCAGCACAAGATGTTTCTGGAGTTTATAAATTAGCAGGTGGAGTAGCGGATGAAGTTAGTAAGATGCTAGGAAAGAAGAGACTTACAAATGGTGTTAAAGTAGAAGTTGGAGAGAAAGAGTGCAGTGTAGAAATCTATATAATAGTTGAATACGGATATCAAATATCTGAAGTGGCTCAAAATGTCCAAAAAAATGTTTTAACTGCAGTAAGTACAATGACTGGATTAAAAGTTGTAGAGGTAAATGTGTTTGTACAAGATGTAAAAATTTTAACAGACGAATATGAAGATAAGTATGAAGATATAGAGGTTGTATAATTAAAATATGAAAGAGGCGTTTTCTTACGCCTCTAATCTTTCTTTATAGGGGTGAGTTTATTGATAAAAAAATTAATATTTTTCTTTGCTTGGATAGGAATATTTATTATATCTATAACAGGAATAGGATATATAACAATGCCACAATATTTTGTAACAATAAATACAAGCTCACTTATATTTAAAGTTATTGTTTTTAATATATGCTTAATCTATGCGTGTATATCAATATTAAAATTATTATCTAATTTTTCTAAAGAAAAAGATTATGTCATAAAAAATGAACATGGCTCAGTTCATATTTCAACAGATACAGTCAAGAATCTAATAAGAGAGAGTTTGTCAAAAGATAATGATATAAAAAGTTTAAAAATAGATTGTGGAAATAGAGGAAGTAAATATTTTGTTAAGTTGAACTTAGATATGATATCAAATAATAACTTATCAGCAAAAACTATAGATATACAAAATTTAGTAAAAGCTAACTTAGAGCAGAAATTAGACTTAAAAGTTGACTATATAGAGGTAAAAATCTCTAGATTATCAGCTAGAAGAGACTCAATGGAGTAGGGGGAAGTAGATATGATGTTAGAAAAAATTATTGAAAATTTTATTCTTAATTTTAAGAAATATCTATATGCTATCTCAGGATTGATAATAGGGATTCTTTTAGTTGAGTATGGAATTTTGAAGACGGTGTTTATACTATGTTTAGCATTTGTTGGTTTTAAGTTAGGAGATAAAGATTTTCAAGAGAGGCTAAAAAAACAAATATTAAATAGATTAAAAGATTAGAAAGGAAACCATAATGAGTAGAAGAGTAGCAAGAGAAGAGTTATTTAAAATAGTTTTTGAATCGGAGCTAACTGAGGTAAAAATAGATGAAATTTTAGCCAGTTATTTGTTGAGAGACGAGACTAATTTAAATACAAATGAGAGAGAGTTTATTGAAAAATACTCTAACGGAATGGCTTTAAATGACGATAAAATTACAGATACATTGAAGGATAATATTACGGGTTGGAGTCTGGAGAGAATAGGAAATGTAGAAAAGGCTCTTTTGAAGATAGCGACATATGAAGTTCTATTTGAAGATGTACCAGCTGAGATAGTTGTCAATGAAGTTGTAGAGTTGGCAAAGAGATACGGTGATGAGAAGTCGCATGAGTTTATCAATGGTGTTTTAGCAAAAGTAGTAGTTGAAAAAAATAGATAATAGAGAGTGTTTAAATCTTTGTGTAAACCTCAGTAATTTTTCTAGATTAATAGATTTAATATTTTTTAATTTTAATTCTAATATTTTCTTTAGAATAATATGAATTTAACTCAGCGTCAAGGTTTTTCCTTTGACGCCTTTTCTATTTTTTTAATAAATTTCCTAATATTGCAAATCTGATGGTAAGATTCG